>DAIRDK010000112.1:0-8854 GCA_036796175.1 Bacteroidales bacterium
CCCATGGCGGATCAAAGGTGAGGTCCACCTGCACCTTGCCGACCCCTTCCACCTTTTTCACCTCCTCCATCACGATGCCGGGCATGTCCTCGGCGATCGGGCAATTGGGTGTGGTGAGTGTCATGAGGATGCGGACATCGTTGGTTTGGTCATCGATGCCGAGATAGTAAATCAATCCGAGATCGTATATGTTGACCGGGATCTCCGGGTCGTATACCTTCCTAAGAGCTTCAATTACCTGTATTTCAAGCGGATGCATCTCCATTGTCGTTATGATGAATAAGCAAAGTTACAAAGAATTAAGGGATCCCGGATAATGAAGGAAACGACAATGGAATTACGAAGCAGGAAGGGTTCCTCAATACAAGTTCAAACCAAGTTTATTCCCGATTTTTTCAAGCTCAATTTTGGCCAGGTCCTGCGAGTCGAATTTTTTAAGCGGCATGATTTCTTTATTCATCGGGTCAAACAGAATTATTCTGAAGTCATTACTTTCTACATCGAGAGGCCTGTTGCCCTGGCTATGGGAACGCCATGTCAGGCTTGATTTCTTCAGACCAACTTTCATGGTTGGTTCGATAGTGAGCCATTTACCAGTTCTAATAATTCCAAATAGGTTATTTGAAAATTTGACGCGTCTCTTTTCATAATCGATCAGGGTGCTTGTTGAAGAAAAGCCAACAAATGCACCGATCACGATTAAAAGTAATCCTGTCAGATGAAAATAGGTTAGAATTAATCCTGCAATGAATAAAACCATTCCTGCAGATGTTCCCACCGGCCCGAAAGATCTTTCAAATTTATTCTTTTCGATCATTTTATTGATTTTGCGATGATCAAATATAACAAAGATTGCTCAACCCCTGCGGGGTTCAAGAAGATGCGACTCCTCTGGTTCTCACACATCCGAACCTCGAAGAGGTTCCAATCCGGTAGCGCGGTGGAACAGGGAACCACATTCCCCTCCCCTCCAGGGGAGGGGGTCAGGGGGAGAGGTCACAACAAAAAAGGCCGGTCCAAAGACCGGCCTTAACGAGCAAGGGTCAGTTTTATTTAGTGTAACCAGAGATAGAAGGTTCCCGAGTTCCCGTCGAACTGCCAGTCGAGGCGGTATTTGGTGGGGCAGTCGCCGTTGGTGATGAGCTGGTTGTTGCTGTCATAACCGAAGGTGATGGTCGCGCTTTTATCACCGGACGGGATGGCGTAGTGAATGATACCTGAACAGGGATCGGCATTGCAAACCTGCTTATGTACGACCGGTTCATTGATCTGGGCATAGAACTGTTCGCCATTCCGGTTGATGCCCCAGGTCACGAGGTTCGTGTAGCCGTCGGCTTCACCGAATCCGTCGATGGTCATCACCAGTTCGCCCATGGTGCCGGTGAGGGTGCGCTGGCGGGCAATGTACCACATGCGTGTAGTGCTGTCATCGAACGTGGCATTCATGTACCCCTGTACCCTGTGCACAAGCGCATCGAGACCGTAGCCCAGCATCCAGATGTTACCGCCGCTGACGTTGGTAAAGAGTTGGGTCCCGTTAAGTGTGACCGTCTGGCCGGTAGCTACACGGGTGATGTGGAAATCGATCAGCTGAACGGATACCGTAGCCCCTTCCTGGATCCAGGGGATGCCGGCACGACGCTTGACGATGACCTGGCCGGTGCGGAAGAATTTCTCTGAACAGTTCAGGCCGTTGTAAGTGATATAGTACGTGATGGTGTCGTTGATCACGTTAGTTGAGTCGATGTTGGCGTTGCACGGCCACATCATGTTGGTAGCTTTCAGGGGTCCGCCGCCTGAAACCACATTCATGGCATCATCCATGTTCTCATCAGAGATGCTCTGGATGTTGTTGTCGTCGATGGAGAGTTGCTGGAGCGATTCCGTGGTGCTGGGCGGCTGCGGTGCAGGTTCGTCTTTCTTGCACCCGGCCAGGATGACGGTGGTCGTAACAGCGAGGACCAGGAGGAGTCGGAAGATCAGGTTTGTTTTCATGACTTTTTGAATTGGTTGATGCGTTGATTTGTTGGGTCGTTTTCTGTAATACACGGTGATCCGGACAGACCCTGATGCGAAATGAAAAAAATTTAGGGGGTGACCACCAGTGAGAGGGAAGACTTACCGCAGGCGCCGAACCAGCCGACCGCCCCGCTGCTCAGGTTCGTGGTCACATTGGCCGGCATGGAACTGAACAACCCTCCCTGCCAGCTGGTCTCCATCAGCAGTTCCCGGATGAACTCGGCATGCTCTGCAGTTAACGAGTACCTGTTCTCGGTAATCCATGTGCCGGCAGGAAAATGGATCTCCTCCACCTTCGGGGCGAACAGCTGGCTGACGTCAAGGGTGGGCAGGGTGTAAAAAAGCAAACGGGCATGGGTGCCTGCAGAATCCCTCCCTTCGTAACCTGAAACCTGCGACCAGTCCAGGATGATCTCCCACATCGCGGGGAAATCGGCCGAAAAGGCGCTGGCGACCCAGTCGATCCGGTACAACGAATCGTCATCATCCGGTTTATACATCAGCGGGTCGAATAGTTTTCCCGCCTCCATCGCTGTTTTGGCCGTGTAGATCTTCCCATTGGTACTGATGAGGAGGGTATAATTCTTTCCTGGAACAGCGACAAAATTCGCGGGTGTTTTGTACATTCCGCTGTACGGCGGATTTTCTGCAAGCTGCCAGGAGGAGTCCTGGTTCGAGATCAGGACGCCGGCTTCGCTCACCGGGGCGGGCGACTCGTTCAGATCATTCACAGAGTAGGACAGGCGTATATCCTGAACTCCCTGCACATCGGTGATGATGCCATCCACCACGATCACCGGCTCTCCCGGGGGCTCCATGTCCCAGTCGGTTTCTTTAACGCAGGATCCGAGCAGCAGCGTGATGATGATATATGGGATCAGCCTTCTCATCAGAATTTGAATTGATAGTTGATGGAGGGAATGATTCCGGCTACCGAGATGGTCGTCGGCACCAGGGTATAGCTCCCGTCCTGGTTGCCCGGAACCAGGAAATCACCCTGGTCATCCCGGTATTTGTTAAAGCTGACTGTGTAGGGATTCAGCCTTCCGTAGGCATTGTACACTGTAAGGATCAGGCTGTGCTGATACCTTTGTTCCGGTTTGTTGAGCCGGTATTCCACCGACAGGTCCAGCCGGTGGTACGCCGGCAGCCGGTCGTTGTTCTTTGCACCATAGATCGGCACGGAATAGCCGTTGTTGTAATAGAAGGACACCGGCGTTGTGATCGCCCCGCCCGACATCAGGATCCATGTGGCGGAAATGAAGAGCCGTTTCAGGGGCTGCCAGGCCAGGTTGATGTACAGGTCGTTGGGACGGTCGTAGGCCGCCGGATACTGGTCGCCGTTATTCACTCCCGGTGTTTTGATCATAGCGCGGGTATAGGTGTAGCTGATCCAGCCGGAGATCTTTCCGAACGGCTTTCTCACCATCAGTTCCACACCGTAGGATTCGGCCGTGCCGAACCGCAATTCGCCTTCGATATACGGATTGTTCAGCAGGTTGGCGTGATCCTCGTAATCCAGATGGTCCGTGTAGTATTTATAGAATCCGTCGGCCGAGAACAGCAACCGCCCTTTCAGCAGGGACCCGGAGCAGGAAAGGGAGACCTGGTCGGCTTTCTGCGGCTTGATGTTCGGCCCGGCCGGCACCCAGACCTCCAGCGAGGTGAAGGGCGTGGCCGAATTGGATAACACCTGCATGAACTGCGTGTTTCGCGAATAAGCAGCTGTAAAAGAAAGCGCGTTGAACGGGGAATAGCGGATGCTCACCCTCGGTTCCGGGCTGAAGAAGCCGGTATAGGATGACAAGTTTTTGTATTCGGTCGAATCGATCACTTCATGGTTGACCCCGTATGCGTAAACGGTCGTCGGGCCGACATCCTGCCACACCGGCAGCCGGATCCCGTAACGAAGCCGGAAATGCTTGCCCAGCAGCTGCTCGTTGCCCGCATAGAGCACATACTCCAGCGACTGGTAGGTGGGCACCTCCCGGATGCCATCTTCCCCCTGGTAAACATTCACGTTCCCGGGATCGGTCCAGTGCGAAGTGACCTCAAGCCCGCTCTTCAGCGTGTTCTGCGGATTCAGGAACCAGGTGAAGTCTGTTTTCAGGCTCAGGTTGGAGATCGACGACTCCCAGTATTCGTTCAGTTCCTTCGAAATGAACAGGTCGTACTCGTACCGGCTGATGCTCGCGGTGGTATTGGAAAAAAGCTTCCGGTTGAAGAGGTGGTTCCATCGGACAGTCCCGGCCAGGTTGTTCCAGCGGATGCCATAGGTGCTGATCGCGCTGGTGTTGAATCCGCTGAAGTTGTCGTTGCCCGCAAAGAAAGTAATAAAGAGGCGGTTGTCGGGATCCAGCTTCAGGTTGATCTTTGCATTGATATCGTAAAAGCGGATCTTGTAGGGATCCAGCATCGGAACGACAGAAGAGAGCCAGTCCATCGTAGAGATCCTGCCTGTCAGGAGAAACGAGCTTTTTTCCCTGACGACAGGGCCTTCCACCGACAGATACGAAGCATACGGCCCGATGTTTCCTGAAAAGCCATAGTTCTTCATGTTCCCTTCCCGGCCGCGGATGTCGATGACAGAAGAGAGCCTGCCGCCATACTGTGCCGGGAAATCGCCTTTGTAGGCTTTTACCTCGTTGATGGCATCCGGCGAGAGAGCCGAGAAAAATCCGAATAGATGAGATGGGTTATAAATGGGCGCATCATCGATCATGAAGAGGTTCTGGTCGCTGTTCCCTCCGCGAACGTAAAAGAAGGCGCTTCCGTCGCCAAAGGAGTTGATGCCGGGAACCGACTGGAGGGATTTGATCACGTCGATATCCCCGGCAAAACCCGGCATATCCGCCAACTCACGGGAGGTGAACCGGACTTCGTTCAGCGATCCGGAGGGCGTGATCGACCCGTTCTCCCCGGCGACGATCTCCACCTCCTTCATTTCAGTGGTCGTCTCCGCCATGTCCACATCAAGGGTAGTATCTTTCTGCAGCGCAACCTCCCGAAGTACGCCCGTGAATCCGAGGTAGGACACGGCCATGGTATAATCTCCTTCCGGCAGGGTAAGCGAATAATAGCCATACGCATTGGTCACCGTACCGGCCTGGGTTCCCTGGATCCGGACATGGGCCCCGATCAGCACTTCTCCGTTGCCCTGTTCGCGCACCGTCCCCGCCAGGGTCAGCTTCCTCTGCCTGGCTGTTGCAGATGTTGCAGTTCCGGCCGGTTTCACCTCAGGCCGGCGGGTCAGCACCACCTGGTTCTCGATCACCGTCCAGGTGATTCCCGCAGCGTGCAGCACTTCATCCAGGATGCTTCTCACGCTCCGGTTGCGGGCATCCAGGGTCACCTGGTACGACCCGGGAAGGATAGAAGGAGAATAGGAAAAGAGGATGTCCCCTGCTTTGCCCACAGCCTTCAGGAACTCTTCAACCGACGCCTGCTTCAGGCGGACGTTAATGCGCCGGTCGAGGTCCTGCGCGGAAAGGGAATGAAATGTAAGGATGAACAGGATAAGAAGGGCCGGTATGCGGACGATCTTAATCACAAGCCTTGCCTGAGATGACGATGCCCCGGGAGGTATTCTCCACGGTGATGCCCAGTGTTGCCCTGAGAACATTGAGTACGGCTTCCAATGATTGCCTGTCAAAGGTAGCAGTTACCCGGCAACCGGACAGCCTTTGGTCGGCAAGCACGATCCGGGTGTTGTACACTTCGTTCAGCAGGGTCACGATATCGCCAAGAGGCTGGTTCTCGAAGACCATGTAACGCGTTTTCCAGGCGAGTGCATTCGGGTCCCCGGCGGGATGTTTATCGATGGCGTGCTTCGGTACCGATACCTCGGCGGCTTCACCCGGTTCAAGGATCACCCGGTTCCTGCTGTCGCCCTTGAAATACGCCGCCACG
The DNA here is from genome assembly GCA_036796175.1 of Bacteroidales bacterium. GTDB lineage: Bacteria > Bacteroidota > Bacteroidia > Bacteroidales > FEN-979 > DAIRDK01. The sequence continues at coordinate 5,929 of DAIRDK010000112.1, forward strand.
CTGCCCGATTCCAGGATCACGGAGACATGCTCTTCCCCTGAACCGGCTTTCACGTAAAAGACCGTTCCCAGCACTTCAACCCGTACGTTGCCTGTTTGCACGATGAACGGCTTCGACGCGTCATGGCTCACTTCAAAGCAGGCTTCGCCGGTGATGTTCACCTGGCGGGTCCTGCCGCTGAACTCTTCGGGGTAATCGATGGACGCACCCTTGTTGAGGGTCACCACGCTGCCATCCGGCAGGTTGCAGGCAAGGGATCCCGCCTCCGCAGCAAGATGGATCTGCTCGGGAGCAGCGATGTAGCGGTACAGGAACCAGGCGGGAACCAACAACAATACAACCAGGGCGGCGATGCGGAATGCCGCCACGTAGGGGCGGCTCCGCGAGCCTCCCAGGGAGGAGCGACGCGACACGTCGGTCCCGCGGAAACGTCCCCATTCGGCATCCACATCCACCTGTGCGTTCACGCGCTCCTCCTGCAACAGGTCCCAGGTCCTGCGATATTCCTCGAACTGTTGCTGCCGGGCCGGGTCAGACTGCACCCATCCGGAGAGGAGCTGAATGTCCTCCGGGGTGGCTTCACCCGAGAAATACCGGGCCAGAAGTTCGGTGAAATATGTATCGTTCTTTTCCATAACTATTCTCCGTTCATACACTTGAAACAGGGTTCACCCTGACAGGTGATGAAAAAAATTCTGAAGCAGGATCAGCAGCACCGTCAAAAACTCCTTCAGGTGGTCGCGCATGTGCTGGAGGGCTTTCGACATCTGGGTTTCGACCGTCTTTACCGAAATGCCCAGCCGGTCGGCGATCTCCTGGTATTTGAGGTTCTGGTTCCGGTTCAGGATCCAGACCTCCCGGCATTTCTCCGGCAGGGTGTCCGTCGCCCGGGCAATGCGCTTCCGGATCTCGCCGGCAACCACCGGATCACCCGGGTCGTGGGCCTCCTCCGGCAACAGCTTCTCCATCCCCAGGAGCCCGGCGTCGAACTTTTTGTTGTCGCGAAGCCAATTCAGGCTCCTGTTGCGGACCGCTGTCGAAATGTAAGCTTTCACGGATTTTGTTGTATCAATGACTTCACGCTTCTCCCACAGTTGTACAAACGATTCCTGCACGATCTCACGGGCAGTTTCCATATCCTTCACGAACCGGACCGACAGCAGGCACATCTCCCTGAAGTGACTCCGGAAAAGGAGTTCAAACGACTGTTCGGTCAGGGTGACAGGGATGCGGGGAGTGTCGTTCTCCATCAGGATTTCTGTTCGGCTTTTGTCTTGAAAACCAACGCGTAAAGCTTCATCTGCTTGATCATGGCCGTCAGCCCGTTGGAACGCGTGGGCGACAGGTGCTCCCGCAGGCCGATCCGGTCGATGAACGACATGTCGGCGGTGATGATCTCTTCAGGGGTTCGTTCCGACAACACCCGGATCAACAGGCTCACGATCCCCTTGGTGATGATCGCGTCGCTGTCGGCCGTGAAAAAGACCTTCCCATCGCGATACGCCGCGTGCAGCCATACCTTCGACTGGCACCCGGTGATCACGTACTGGTCGGTTTTGTATTGTTCGCCGATGATCGGCAGGCTCCGGCCCAGCTCAATCAGGTAGTTGTACTTGTCCATCCAGTCCTCGAACATCAAAAACTCACTAAGGATCCGGGCTTCTGTTTCAGAAATAGTCATTTTAGATGGTTTGTCTTACAAATTTAGAGAAAATATGTCACGCAACGGACCGCAAAGAATCGCAAAGAATCGCAAAGTGACAGGATTGTGCTCATTGTGCTTTTTATTGTGTCTTTGTGGTAAAAAATATTTTTAGAATAATTCTAAATAATGATTACTTTTGACTGGTAAAATGAAACCTATGCCTGAAAATAAAACCCAAAAGACCAACCGCAGCGTCGACGAATTCCTCCGCGGCATAGCCGACGAAACCAGGCGGAACGACTGCCTTTCCCTGGTTTCGATGATGACCGGACTGACCGGCAGTGAACCCAGGCTCTGGGGCGACAGCATCGTCGGCTTTGGTGACGTCCACTACAAATACGATAGCGGCCGCGAAGGCGACTGGTTCCGGGTCGGCTTTTCCTCCCGTCGGCAGAACATAACGATCTACATGTTGCACGGCTTTGAACAGGACGAAATGCTGATGAAGAAACTCGGCAAGTACAAGACCGGTAAATCCTGCTTATACGTGAACAAACTGTCCGACATCGACCTGCCAACCCTTAAAACCCTCATCACAAAATCTCTTTCGAAATAAATAGTCATGTCATTCTTATTTATTCGTATTTATTCTTAATTATTGAACCATGGAACTATCCACCCTGTTCTCCAACATCCATTGGCTGGCTGTGCTGGTGGCATCACTGGCTGCATTCGCCATCGGTTCGGTCTGGTATTCGCCGCTTCTGTTCAGCAAAGCCTGGCAGAAGGAATTGAAACTGTCAGACTTTGACATAAAGAATTCAAATATGATAGTGATCTTCGGACTGACCTTCGTCCTGATGTTTATCTCCGCGCTGATCCTCGATCTCTTCCTGCCCAGGGACTCAACAGCCCTGATCGGCCTGATCGCAGGACTGCTCGTCAGCGTCGGTTGGATCGCCACGGCGCTCGGGGTCAACTATCTCTTCGGCCGGAAATCACTGAAACTGTATCTGATCGATGCAGGGTACTTTGTGGTCGTCTTCGCCGTGATGGGGCTGATCCTCGGGGCCTGGAGGGAATATAAGTGACAGAGTGACAGAGTTACAGGGTGACCGGGTCACTAAAACCGTAACTTTGACCGGTAAATCAATGATCATGACCACCGTCAGGTATCTGTTTATCTATTTATCCACCCTGATCTTCAATGTTCATTGCTCATTGCTCACTGCTCATTGCTCCTCTCCCCCTGCCCCCTGCCCCCTGCCCCCTGCCTCCCCC
>DAIRDK010000113.1:0-8756 GCA_036796175.1 Bacteroidales bacterium
CACCGGAAAGACGGCTCCGAAGTAACCCCTGCCTGGTGGGAGCAGTCAGGCGACCCTGCCGATGTGCCTTACTGGCATCTGCAGCAAAAAGCATGAGAAAATTCTCAACATACTTCGCCATTGCCGTGGTGAGCCTCTATTTCTTCCTGGGGGTGTTTGTCCTGGTCAGTCCCAGGATCAATCTTCAGCCCAAAGAGCTGAAAGTGGTCTTTGCCATCTTCCTTTTCCTTTACGGTTCCTGGCGTTTGGCACGGATCATCACCAAATGGCGCGCAAATAAAGAAGAAGATTAAAAAACACGCCGTAAAATTTGACAAACGGACAATAAATCTTCTTATATTTGTGTTCTGTATCAAACGATTCCCGAAAATTAAACGGTAATTCCCATGATCCGGAAACCAGGTTTCGGCAGGTGGCTCACCGCCGTTTCGATGTTGAGTCTCGTTCTTCTTGGCAGCTGCGGGAACCGCAACCTCCTGGAAGAGACCGATACGCCCACCTCGGGCAGGATCCGCGTCGGCATTGACGACTCCTACCGGCTGATGATGCAGGCACAGATCTATGCGTTCGAAACGTTTTATATGAATGCCCGCATCGATACCCTGTTCGGGGCAGAAGCCGATATCATTAACGCCTTTCTGAAAGACTCGGTTCCGCTGATGATCATCAGCCGGGAACTCACAGCCGATGAGGAGGACTACCTGAAGCAGAGACAAATTATCCCTAGAACCACCCTGCTCGCCTACGATGGCATCGCCTTTATCCTGAACCGCGAAAATCCCGATTCAAACCTGTATTACGAACATATCCGGGATATTTTTGCCGGGAAGATCACCAACTGGTCGCAGATCGATCCGAAATCGCAACTTGGCGAGGTGAAAATGGTCTTTGACAATTATAAATCGGCCAATCCACGCTATTTCAGGGACAAGTTTTCCCTAGAGAAACTCCCCCCGAACTGTTATGCCCTGAACAGCAACAGTGAAGTGCTTGGTTTCGTGGAACGGAACCGGAACGCCATCGGGGTGATCAGCGTGAACTGGATCAGCGACCCCGAGGATTCCGTTTCCAACAACTTTCTGAACAAAGTAACCGTTGCAGGGATCAGCAATGAAGGGAACAACGATCCATCCGCCACGTTCTTCCAGCCTTACCAGGCGTATATTGCACAGGGAGAATATCCGTTCACCAGGAAAGTGTATTGCATCAACCGGCAAAGTTATTCCGGGCTGGCGTTCGGTCTCTCCGCGTTCATTGCAGGAGAAAAGGGGCAGCTGATCCTGCTGCACTCCGGACTCGTACCCGCAACCATGCCGGTCAGAATCGTCGAAATCAAACACTAAATCATACAGAGGAGAATTTGAAATGGTAGCACATGTTAGGAAACCGGTTGTACTGCTGGGAATCATGGCACTCATGTTCTGCGGACGCATTGCGGCCGCACAGGATCTGAATTCCGCGATCCATCTGACCCGGAGCGAGCAATTCAGTTTTGCCGAACGGGAATACAAGGCCCTGCTGCAGAAGTCGCCGGATAACGGGGATATCTACTTTTATTATGCGAACAACTACCTGGCGCGGTTCTTTGCCGACTCTACGATCATCCCGTACAAGGAAATGGCGGATTCAGCCAATATGCTGTTCCAGAAAGGCGTTCAGGCCGAACCCTCAAATCCGCTGAATTTCGTCGGGCTGATGGAACTCGCCCTGATCGATAAAGACTTTATCAAGGCCAACGAGATCCGGGATAAAGCGATCTCCCTGCTTCCGTCCAAACAGAACAAGGCCATCGTGATGACGCCTGAACGACAGGCCCTGATCTGGATCAAGATGGCGGATGCATTTGTCAAAGCGAAGGACAACGATACCACTCAGATCTTCGATTTCCTGAGAAAGGCCGAAAAGCTAGATCCGAAAAACTTCGAACAGTACCTCGTAAAGGGTGATGCGTATATCCTGTTCCTGAACGACGGTTCCAAGGCCATATCGAACTACAACCAGGCTGCCGCACTGAATCCCGAATCGCCCACGGCCAAATTGCGGATCGGACAGTTGTGGATGAAAGCCCGCCAATACCAGATGGCCCTGAACTATTACCAGGATGTGGTCAAGATCGATTCCTCCTTTGCACCGGCCTACCGCGAACTTGGATTCCTGCTTTCCAAAGCCGGCCGGAACGAGGATGCCAAAACGAACTTCAAAAAATTCCTTGAGCTGTCGGCAGGGAACATCGGCTCCCGCCTGCAGTACATTAACACCCTGATGGAACTCCAGGATTACAACGAAGCCGTGAACGAAGTCATCACCGTGCTTGCTACCGATGCGTCCAACAACGACCTGAACCGGGCCCTGGCCTATTCCTATTTTGAAACGGGCCAATATGACAAAGGGCTGAAAGCCATCTCCGAATTCATCGAAAAATCCCCGGATACGAAACGCAGGGCGCTGGATTATGCTTATTACGGGCGTCTCCTGGCCAAAACGAAGAACGATTCACTTGCGCCGGTCATGCTGATGAAGGGGTATGAAATGGACACCTCCAAATCGGACCTGATCTCCGAAGCCGCTCTCTCCTACAACAAAATCAAGAATTATCCCAAGGCCGTGGAACTCTACCAGATGAAGATCGGCCTGAACAAGGCTACGGCCATGGATTATTACAACCTCGGGAAAACCTACTACAACCTGCAGGATTTTAAAATGGCCGATAGCATGCTGGCGATCTTCAACGAACAGCAGCCGACCTACATCCAGGGTTTTGTGTGGCGCGCAAGGGCCTCCTCGAAACTCGATCCCGACAGTAAGCTGGGCACCGCGAAACCGGTTTATGAAGCCATCCTTGAAAAAACGGCGGCAGACAGCGTAAAATACCAGAAAGAACGGATCGAGTCGCTGTATTACCTGACCTTCTATTACTTTCAGATCTACAGCGATACCAAGGTGAAAGAAGACGGACTAAAAGCCATGGAGTACGGTGAACGGATCGTGGCGATCGATCCCAACGATGAGAATGCCGTGAAAGCAAAGCAGATCATCGATATTCTGAAAAAGAACATCAAGTAAAATTGGCACAACCGATTATTTTATTAAATTTGCCGTTCTGTTTTTTAAAGAAAATATAAGTAAATCAACAGATTAATAACCAAAAACCGTTTTACAATGAGCAAGAAAAGTAATGCTGGCGGACAAACGTTAGGTGCAGCTTTAAGGTCGACGTTTACGCTTGGAGCCATGGTCGTTTCAGCGATCATTGCGTGGCTGGTCTTTAAATACGTGATGGGCAACCCGATCAACTTTATGGGAAATAATCCCGAAGGCAGCCCGATGCCCGGAAACTACCTGGGTATGATCTATAAAGGTGGTATTATCGTGCCCCTTCTGATCACGGTCAACCTCATCCTGATCATCTTTGCCATCGAGAGGGGCATTTCCCTGACCCGCGCAAAAGGCAGAGGCCGGCTGAATGTCTTCGTGAAGAACCTTCAGAACATGCTGAACGACGACAAGATCGAAGATGCAATTGTGGCCTGTGACAAGCAGAGAGGCTCCCTGGCCAATGTGATGAAAGCAGGCTTGTTGCGTTACCGGGCGCTTCAAAAGGATACCGTCCTGGAAAAGGACCAGAAGATCCTGGCGCTTCAGAAAGAATTCGAAGAAGCCACCGCACTCGAACTCCCCATGCTTTCCCGCAACCTGGTTATCCTGTCAACCATCGCCTCGATCTCCGTTCTTATCGGTCTTCTGGGTACGGTTCTCGGGATGATCCGCGCATTCGGCGCTCTGGCGCAAGCCGGTGCCCCCGACGCCCTCGCTCTTGCGACCGGTATCTCCGAAGCCCTTATCAATACCGCGTTCGGTATCCTCGGTTCAACCCTGGCTATTATTCTTTATAATTTTTATACAACACAGATCGACAGCTTTACCTATAAAATTGATGAAGCCGGATTCAGCCTTGTCCAGTCGTTTGCAGCTACAACAAAGTAATTAACCAGGCAATCAACTGGAAACGAAGATCTGTTAATCATCATTTAAACGGATAAAGACATGCCAAAGATCAAACAAGCGGCAAGAAGTCCTCACATAGACATGACGCCTATGGTGGACATGTTCTCCCTGCTGTTGACTTTCTTTATGCTCACGAGTACTTTCCGGCCCCAGGAACCTGCGATCATTGAAACTCCCAATTCCGTATCCGAAAAACAGGCCCCAGATAACGATATCATGACCATCTATGTAGCCAAGGACGGCAACGTGTTCTTCAACTTCGACAACGGGAAGGACACTTCGACTCATTTCCGCCGTGAACTGCTTACCAAGATGGCCGAACAATACAAGATCACCTTTACCCCAAAGGAGATCGACAAGTTCGGTAAGCTTGCATCGTTCGGGATGCCTGTTGCAGACCTGAAAAAGTGGTTAAATACTGAGGATTCCAAGGAGAAAGAGAAATTGCAGACCGGTGTTCCCATGGACTCGACCGACAACCAGCTCGCCTGGTGGGTCAGGTCGGCCCGTATGACCAACCCCAATGCGGAGGTTGCTATCAAGGGAGATGCCGAAACGGATTACATCAAGGTAAAGAAAGTCATGGACCTTCTGCAGGAGAACAATGTGAACAAGTTCAATCTCGTCACCAACCTGATGAAAGAGGAAGCATCGATCAAGGATATTCCTGCACAGCAGTAACGGGAACCCACCTTAAAAAGAAGAAACATGGCCGAAATAATTCAGGAAGAAAAAGGGAAAAAAGGCGGGAAACGCAGAGCAAGGAAACACAGCACCCACATCGACATGACCCCTATGGTCGACCTGATGTGCTTGCTGATCACTTTCTTCATGCTCACCACTGCCTTCAGCAAGCCCAAAGTCATGGTGATCACCATGCCTGAAAAGAACAATGAGAAGAAACCCGAAAACCAGCCCCAGATCTCCGCTGCAAGGACCCTGAACATCCTCCTTACAGCAGACCACAAGGTTTACTATTACGTGGGGATGGCTGATCCTAAAAAACCGCCGCTGCCGACCCTGGTCCCGACCGATTTCAGTAAAGACGGCATCCGGAAAGTGTTACTTGACAAGAACCGTGAACTGTTCACCAAGATCGCCGAGTATCGCGATAAACGGCTGACCGGTAAACTGGTCGTTGCGGATACCACTGCGGATAATGCGATCAAACAGTTCAAGAAGGATGACAAAAAGGGACCGATCGTCCTGATCAAAGCTGACGACAAAGCAAAGTACAAGGATGTTGTCAACGCCATCGATGAAATGGCCATTTGCAACATTGCCAGCTATGCCGTTGTTGATCCTTCCCCGGTGGAATTGGATCTGATCAAAAACGCTCCCAAATAAGAGCTTTGAACCAAATGCATAAAAAGATTATGTATGGCAACTAAGAAACACTATACCGAATCCCTGGAAGACCTTGTGTTCAAATCAAGGAACAAGGAGTACGGCTCATATTACCTTCGCAAGCGGTACAAGAGGTATGTGACCATCTCCCTGATCATTGGGCTCTTCCTGCTCGGTGCTGCCGTGGGCTATCCGCTGATCAACGCTTACCTGAATAAAAGCAAGCTGATCAGTGAGAAAGAAAAAACGGTATCCGCCGATATGATGGAAATTCCCAAAGAAGAGCTGCCACCCCCTCCGCCGCCTCCCCCTCCTCCCGAAGCGCTGGTTGAAAAGGTGAAATTCACCGCCCCTGTGGTCGTTGAAGACACCAATATCGAAACCGGCCTGATGACGCAGGACGACCTTTCTGCAAAACCGCAGGAAGCCCCGTCGGAAGAAGTGGAGATCGAGGTGGTTGATGAAAAGCCCCAGGTTATCGAGCAGAAAGTGGAGGCAGAGATCTTTACCGTGGTGGAAGAGCAACCGGCTTACCCCGGGGGCGAAGAAGCCCGTATGAAGTACCTCCAGGAGAGCATCAAGTACCCGGAAGAAGCTAAAGAACTGGGCATCCAGGGGAGGGTGTTCGTCACGTTCGTTGTTGAGGTCGACGGATCCATTACTGACGTCCGCGTACTTCGCGGCATTGGTGGCGGATGCGACGAGGAAGCCGTGCGCGTCGTGAAGAATATGCCCAAATGGATCCCCGGCAAGCAGCGCGGCGTACCCGTACGCGTGCAGTTCAACCTGCCGATCAAGTTCACGCTGCAATAACAGCGATTCCCAAGATAAAAAAAGCCGCCGAAAAGCGGCTTTTTTTATTTATCTAAAAATTTTCGATGTTTGGAGAACAATTTCAAAAATCCCGTCGTATCTTTGTATTTGGAATGATGGCCATCGCTTCTTACCGGTTTAACCGGTAAAGCAAATGCCCGCCAGTTAAACCGGACTCTATTAAAAGTTCTGTTCTGTCAGTTTCTTTTAACCGCGTTTAACTCAAAGGCCATGAAATCCAAAAACAATCATCCGGAATCTTTCGAGGAGATCATTTTTAAGAACCGTAACAAGGCTTACGGCGCTTTCCTCCTCAGGTCATCCTACGCACGGACCGTGGCAGTCTCGGTGACCGTCACCGTGTTCGTATTCTCGTTCGCCGTATCCTGGGCCATGTGGAACACCCGTTCAAACGGGACAGGAACGGGCCCCGACCGGGGCCTGCCGGTGGACACGACAATATTTTTACCCCCCGACAATCCGCCTGAACTTCCACCGAAAACGGACCTCCCAGCCCCCGAAAAAAGGTTATTCAAACCCGTTGTCGTCGACAGCGCTGTGGAGACCACAATCGTGACACAGGGTGAACTTGGCGGAAACGTCAACCCGCCGGTGATTGCCGAAACCGGTTACGACCGGATCGACTCAGTCGTCGTTAAGGAAGTCCCGGTAAACGTGCCGGAGCCGGAAACGCCGTTCCTGAATGTGCCGGAAATGCCCGAGTTCCCGGGAGGTGATGCGGAACGGATCACATTCCTTAAAAATAACCTGACTTATCCTAACGAAGCCAAGGAGATCGGCCTGTCGGGGACGGTCTATGTGGGATTTATCGTGGAACGCGACGGGTCGATCTCGAATATCACGGTCCTGAGGGGTGTCGGCGGAGGGTGTGACGAGGAAGCAGTCCGCGTGGTCCAGATGATGCCGAAGTGGAAACCAGGAAGGCAGCAGGGTCATGAGGTCCGTGTCCGGTTTACGCTTCCCATAAAATTTACCTTACATTAATTTAGAACCTTTCCAAAAGAAACTTTTTATAAATTTGTGTTGTTAAATTTTTCACAGCAAAATTTATAAAAAGTTTCTTTTTCAACATGATAACACTCGGTCAAGACATCAAAAACCCCCTGCTGGAGGAGGTCAACAAGCGGAGCGGGGAGAATGTCCTCAATTGCTACCAATGTGGTAAATGTGCAGCGACATGCCCCGTTTCCGAGCATATGGATTTTCCGCCCCGGGAGATCATGCAGCTGGTTAAGATCAACCGGCGGGAGGCCATTTTCGCCGCCAATTCCACCTGGTTCTGCCTCACCTGCTCGGCCTGTTCGGGACGGTGTCCGCGAGAGATCGATATTCCCCGCGTCATGGAAACGCTTCGCCACATGTCGATCGATGAGAACTTCAGCCTGGATTCCAAACGAGTGAAAGACATCCGCCAGTTCCACCAGATCTTCATCGATATGGTGAAGAAGTACGGGCGCAACTACGAGCTCCGCATGATGGCGGAATTCAACATCCGCACGCGGAACCTCTTCAAGGATATGCACCTGGCCCCCAAGGCCCTGCTGAAAGGAAAGATCAAGCTCCTCCCCGGATCCAAAGTGAAGAGTGCAAAAGCCATCAAACGCATGTACGAAGTGGCCGAGAAACTCGAAAAAAGCAAATAAACCTGTTGTTTCATGAAAAAACTGACCTATTTCCCCGGGTGTTCCGCCCATGGTACGAGCGAGGAGTTCGACCACACCCTGCAGAAGGTGATGAAGAGCCTCGACGTCACCCTGGAGGAGATCCCCGACTGGAACTGCTGCGGCGCCACCTCGGCCCATGCCATGACCGAGAACCTGGCCATGGCCCTCCCGATGAGGAACCTCGTGCTCGCCGAAAAGATGAGCAACCAGGTCGTCGGCATCCCCTGCGCTTCCTGCTATTCGCGCATGAAGACCGCCAAGCACGAACTGGAAGCCCACCCGGAACTGGCCAATAAGCTGAAAGATATTGTCGAGGAAGGCGAATTCAAGGGAACCGTCGATGTGAAGTCGATGCTGCAGTTCTGCTACGAAGATATCGGCCTGGAAACCATCAAATCGCTGGTGAAGAAACCACTAACCGGGCTGAAACTGGCCTGTTACTACGGCTGCCTGCTCACCCGCCCGAAGGCGATCACGCAGTTCGATTCCCCCGAATATCCCATGTCGATGGACCGCATCGTGGAAGCCCTGGGTGCCAAGGCGGTCGATTTCGATTACAAGACCGAATGCTGCGGCGCGTCGTTCTCGATCTCCAATACCGAAGTGGTGCTCGACCTGAGCGGAAAGATCCTGGAGATGGCGAAGGAAGCCGGCGCCCACGCGATCGTGGTGGCCTGTCCGCTGTGCCAGTCGAACCTCGACATGCGCCAGCCCGACATCGAAAAGAAACAGGGGATCAAATACCAGATCCCGGTGATCTACTTCACCCAGTTGATGGCCCTGGCCTTCGGGTATCCCGAATCGGACCTGATGCCGGCCAAGCACATCATCCCGATCGAACCGGCACTGGCCCACATCGGTGACGTGGTGGAAGAGGCCCCGAAGAAAGTAGCTAAACCCAAAAAA
>DAIRDK010000114.1:0-8753 GCA_036796175.1 Bacteroidales bacterium
ACTATGGGGATATGACTGACTCCACAAATCTAATCAGGCTGATAAAAGAGATCGGCGATGAAACAGCTTGAGGCGTTCCGGCAGAGTGAAGCGGTTCTCGTGATCGCCGACAGGATCAACCGTCTTTCCGGGCTTCCGGTGACCTTCATGGAAGTGTGTGGCGGCCATACGATGACGCTGCATAAAAACGGGCTGCTGTCGCTGTTACCCGGTCAGATGTCTCTGATATCCGGCCCCGGATGCCCGGTTTGCGTATCCGGGCAGGGCTTTATCGATGCATTGATCCGGATCCTTGAAGATCCGTCAGTCATCCTGGTCACGTATGGCGACTTGCTCAGGATCCCTTCCGGGGAGCAGTCCCTGGAAAAGAAACGCGCATCCGGTGCGGACATCCGCGTTGTTTATTCCGTGATGGAGGCCCTCGACCTGGCGAAACGGCATCCGGGAAACCAAATCGTCTTTGCAGGAATCGGATTCGAGACCACCGCACCGCTGACCGCTGCGGCTGTTTTGAAGGCCAGGGCCGACCGGCTGACCAATTTTTCCGTTTACAGTGCACACAAGGTGATGCCCCCGGCACTCCATTGGATCGCTTCAAATTCCCCGTCAATCAACGGATTCATCGCTCCCGGCCATGTTACAGCGATCACCGGGACGTCCATCTATGAACAACTGGTCAGGGAGTATCCGGTAGGCGTGGTTGTGGCCGGATTCGAGCCGGTGGATATGATGCTGGCTTTGCTGAAACTCACTGAGCAGGCCAAGACCGGGCATTTCAGGGTGGAAAATGCGTATCCGCGCGTGGTCAGAAACGAGGGGAATCCGAAAGCCAGGGCCATGATGGAGGAAGTCTTTGAACCTGCCGATGACCGTTGGCGTGGACTGGGATCCATCCCCGGAAGCGGATTAAGGCTGAGAACAGCGTTTGCGGATTTCGATGCAAAAAGGATATTAGGCGTTGAGGAGCAGGCCATCCCTGAACCGATCGGTTGTATCTGCGGGGACGTGATCACCGGCCGAAGCAAACCGCCGCAATGCAAGCTCTTCGGAACGGTCTGCACCCCGGAAACCCCGGTAGGCGCCTGCATGGTCTCATCGGAAGGGACCTGTGCGATCTGGAATAAATACGGATCAAGACACTGAACAATGAACGGGTTTGTCACACTCCATCATGGAAGCGGGGGCAGCAAGATGCACGACCTCATCCGGAAGATTTTCGTTAAGCACTTTTCCAACCAGGCGCTCAATGATCTGAGGGATTCCGCCATCCTGCAGAATCCCCGTTCCGGGCTCGCGTTCACGACCGACTCCTATGTGGTCGATCCGGTCTTCTTCCCCGGAGGCGATATCGGGAAGCTGGCCGTTTGCGGAACACTCAACGACCTGGCCGTATCGTTTGCAAAACCGGTGGCCCTGAGCGCATCGTTTATCCTGGAGGGGGGTTTGCCCCTGGCCGATCTCGAACGGATCGTCCGGTCGATGGCCAGGGAGACTAAAAAAGCGGGGATCCCGATCGTGACCGGGGATACCAAGGTTGTTCCGAGGGGCAAATGCGACAAACTGTTTATCAATACAAGCGGGATCGGCCTTGTGAGGAATCCGGCGAAAGGATCCGGGCCCAGTCGTCCGATCCGTGCGGGCGACTGCATCGTCCTCAGCGGACCGCTGGGGGAACACGCGATAGCCATTCTTCTGGCGCGCGAGTCATTTCAGTTCAGGGCGCGGGTGAAGTCCGACTGTGCCAGCCTGTACCCGATGATCGCCTCGATCACGGACATTTCAGGGAGGATCCGGGTGATGCGGGATGTCACGCGGGGCGGATTGTCTACAGTGCTGAACGAGATCATTGGCACGGAGCGGACAGGAATCCTGCTGTCGGAAAGTAAAATCCCTGTATCCCGGGAAGTGAACGCCGTGTGCGAGCTCCTCGGGTTCGATCCCCTGAACCTGGCCAATGAAGGCCGGTTCATTGCGGTTGTAGGGAAAGAAGATGCAGGAACGGTTGTTGAAAGGGTAAAAGGATTTCCGGATGGAAAACACGCGGCTGTGATCGGGGAGGTAGTTGCTGAACATCCGGGAAAAGTAATGATGAGGACCGTTTCGGGCGGGTACCGGAGGGTAGAGATGGTATCCGGCGAACAGTTGCCCAGGATCTGTTGAACTATGCATGAATTATCCCTGTCATTGAATATCCTGGACCTGGTCGAACGCTCGGTCGGCCCGGGATCCGGGAAACAGGTCCACGAGGTCAGGATATCCGTGGGCAAACTGAGCGGCGTGGAGGCGACGATCCTGGAAGAGGCCTTGCGGATGGTCTCTGCACATACGGCCTTTGCCTCTACAGTGTGGGTCATGACACAGAAGCCCGCAGCTGGACTGTGCAGCAGCTGCGGCATGAACTTCCCGATGGAGTATCTTTGGGATGTTTGTCCTGCTTGCGGAGGCAGGGCATTAAAGATCACGGAGGGCGATGACCTGGAGGTTGATTCTATTATTATATCAGAATAGATTAATAGATAAGTAGATTAATAGATAAGTAGATTAATAGATAAATAGATTAATAGATAAAATCAGGAGTATGTGTGGAACTTGCGGATGCGGAGAAACGGAACCGGTTCACGAGGATCTGTTCCCCGAGGAAAACAAGCGGCTGGTTGAGGTAAAGCAGTCGGTACTGCAGGAGAACCGGAATTTTGCGGAAATGAACAGAACGATCTTTCATGCCCGGGGGATCACCTGCATCAACCTCGTCAGTTCTCCGGGTTCCGGCAAAACCTCCTTGCTGGAGCGATCCATTCGTGAGCTGAATCAATTCTTCCCGATCCTCGTGATCGAGGGAGATCAGCAGACATCCAGGGATGCCGACCGGATCGGACGGACTGGGGTCCCTGTATACCAAATCAACACGGGCCTGGGCTGCCATCTGGATGCAAAAATGATCCATGCCGTCATCACGTCGAATCCCCTTCCGGATCACAGCATCCTGTTCATTGAGAACGTCGGGAACCTGGTGTGCCCCGCGATGTATGACCTGGGGGAAGACCGGCGTGCCGTGATCATGAGTGTTACGGAAGGCGATGACAAGCCGGCCAAGTATCCGTTCATGTTCCATTCCGCCGATATATGCATCCTGAACAAGATGGACCTGCTGCCGCATGTCGACTTTTCCATCGACCAGGTAGTCCATGACCTTTCGCATGTCAAACCGGGGATCGAGGTGATCTATACATCCGTGAAAGACGGCATGGGGATCGCACAGTGGATCGAATGGATCAGGAACCTGAAACGATGACGACGATGCACCGGTACTTTGTCCAACTCTCCTATGACGGAACGAACTACCATGGCTGGCAGTTCCAGCACAATGCCCATACGATCCAGCATGTGCTGAACGAAGCGTTTTCCCTCATTTTGCGAATTCCCGTCAAACTCACCGGCTGTGGCCGCACCGACACCGGGGTGCATGCCATGGAGTATGTTGCTCATTTCGATACCGGGAAGGAACTAACCCCGGATCAATGTACAAAGCTGGCTTTCAAACTGAATAAGTTTCTGAAAGAGGACATCGCGATCCGGGCGATCTTTCCTGTCAAACCCGGGATCCACAGCCGGTTTTCGGCGACCAGCAGAACCTACCGTTACGTTATCACGAAAGTCAAGGACCCGTTCCTCGTCAACCGAGCCTATTACCTGTACGGAAGGATCGATCTGAAGGGGATGAACGAAGCGGCCGAATGGCTGATGACCGTGGAAGATTTCACTTCATTCTCCAAGGTGGACACGGATACGAAGTCCAATCTCTGCAAGGTCACCCATGCCGGGTGGGTACGGGAGGGTGATTGCCTGGTTTTCACCATCACCGCCAACCGGTTCCTGCGTAACATGGTGCGGGCCATAGTTGGAACGATGCTTCAACTGGGCACAGGAAAGATCAGCCTGGAGGAATTCAAACAGATCACGGCGAGCAAAAACCGCTCCAACGCAGGGGATTCAGTACCGGCATGCGGGCTCTACCTGCTGCATGTTGATTATCCCCCTACGATCCGGAAATAATCTAGTTTCCTGACGGACAAAATTTCCGGATATTATCGAACTGGGGCAGCGAGACCCACTTTCCGCTCTGGTCAATAAATCCCCATTTTTCGTCTGCCTTGGCTGCCGCAAGCCCGCAATGGAACGGCTCGATATTCTTGTACTGGTAAGGGATCAGGATCTTACCGGTGCGATCCCCGAACCCCCACAGTTTTTCCTTGTTATTCATCGCCAGCATCCCTTCAGAGATGAACCGGTCGTTGCTGAGCTCTGAGGCCAGCCCCAGGTAGGGGATGGACATCGGGATGACCAGTTTGCCTTCAGTATCCACATATCCCCAGAGATTGCCTTTGTTCACGCTGGCTATGCCTTCAGAGAAAGGACCCGCGTTATCGTACTCGATCGGCACGATCACTTTTCCGGTCTTGTCGATGAAGCCCCATTTCGAATCCTTTTTCACGCGGGCCACCCCATCGGAGAAATCACGGGCGCCGTCAAAATCAAAGGGGATGACCACATTCCCGGTCTTGTCGATGAAGCCGACTTTGTCGTTTTTCTTGACCCGGGCCAGGCCTTCGGTGAAATGCTCGGCATGCTCGAACTGCTCAGGTATGACCATATTCCCGGCGTGATCGATATAGCCCCATAGTTTACCGGACCTGACCGCGGCCAGCCCTTCGCTGAACGACTGGCAGCCGCTGTATCTGGCAGTGATTACCCAGTTCCCCGACTTGTCAATGTATCCCCAGCCTCCTTCTTCCTTGTCGGAACCGCTCGCCTGGGCCAGCCCTTCGCTGAATTTCTCCGCCCGGTTGAACGCGGGTTGGATGATGAAATTTCCTGTGGCATCGATGTAGCCCCAGTTGTTATCCGGCCTGACGGCGGCCATTCCTTCTGAAAAGTCCTGTACGGCTTTATATTTGGGTTGAATGGCCCATTCACCGGTTGGTTTGATGTATCCCCAGCTGCCGTCTTTTTTAACGGCGGCCAGGCAATCCTGCGCCTGCATCGAATGTGCCAGGAACAGGCTGATTAACGTGGCAAAAATGATCTTTTTCATGGTGGATGTGTTGGATTATTATGATATCATCTGGATTGCCGTGTTGATCATAGCTGCCGCTGTGAGCCCGTATCTTTTCATCAGTTCCCCGGGTTTTCCCGATTCCCCGAACCGGTCGTTCATGCCAATGAAGCGCATCGGCACGGGATGATATTTCACAACGATTTCGGCCACTGCACTGCCGAGGCCACCGGCAACCTGGTGCTCCTCTGCGGTAATGATCCGCCCCGTCTCCCTCGCCGCCTGTACGATCGCGGCTTCATCCATGGGTTTGATGGTATGGAGGTTCAGAACACGGGCCTGGATCCCTTGCTCCCTGAGCGACCAGGCAGCCTGCAACGCTTCCCAGACCATATGACCGGTTGCAGCGATCGTAAGATCATCACCCGCATGAAGCATCTGCGCCTTGCCTGGATGAAATCCCATCTCTTCGGTTGTAAAGTCAGGCATGGCTTCCCGCCCGAAACGAATGTACACAGGCCCTGACAATTCATTGCATGCCTTGATGGTGGCCAGTTTTGCCTGGGTCGCATCACACGGGGAGAGCACGGTCATATGTGGCAGAACGCGCATGATCGCGATATCTTCCAGCGCCTGGTGGGTCGCACCGTCAGGGCCTACCGAAACACCGGCATGAGCGCCGCCAATGACTACGTGAAGGTTGTTATAGCAAACGGAAATGCGTGCCTGGTCCGCAGCCCTTAGCGCGGCAAAGACCCCGTACGTGCTGAACACAGGTACTTTCCCTTCCAGTGCAAGCCCTGCGGCGACAGCCATCCCGTTCTGTTCGGCAATCCCCACCGAAAAGAAGCGTTCCGGAAAACGTTCAGCGAACAGGTTAACGCCTACTGAAGTCGTTATATCGGCGCCGATTGCAACGACCAGCGGATTCAGGGTTCCCGCTTCACGCAGGCCCTCGCCGAAACCGGTTTTCGTCGGCTTATCGCCGCGGTTCTCCAACCTGTTCATGAGGGTTCGAGTTGAAGAAGAAATTCTGCAGCCTCCTCCGGGGACGGGGCTTTACCATGCCAGCGATAATCGCCTTCAATAGTCCGGACTCCTTTGCCCATGGTCGTTTTTGCCAGGATGACCGCAGGTCCGTCCGAATAATTCAAAGCGTCCAGGGCGGCGGCCAAGAACTCCCCGTGGTGGTTCCCGTTGCATTCAAACACCCGCCAGCCGAAGGACTCCCACTTGGCGGCCAGGGGTTCCAGGGCCATGACCTGTTCCGTAGGCCCGTCAATCTGTACACCATTTCTGTCCACGACGGCCTTCAGGTTCCCGAGCCTGTGATGTGCGGCAGCCATGGCAGCTTCCCATACCGATCCTTCCTGCAATTCGCCGTCACCCAGGATACACCACACCCGCCATGATTTCTTGTCCATCTTCCCGGCCAGCGCACGGCCAACGGCAACTGATAATCCCTGTCCAAGCGAACCTGCCGAGAGTTCGAGCCCCGGCAGACGATGTTCCCGCCCGGGATGTCCCTGCAGCCGGCTATCCAGTTTCCGAAGCGTTTGCAATTCTTCGACGGGAAAATAGCCGGCGTGGGCCAGCGTCGCATACAGGACAGGGGCTACGTGGCCGATGGAGAGAATCACCCGGTCGCGCCCGCTCCAGCCGGGATCAAGGGGATTGTGTTTGATCAGCCTGAAATAGAGGCAGGCGAAAATATCTGCGAGCCCGAGGGAACCCCCGAGGTGCCCTGAACCTGCCGCTGTAAGGCTTTGAATGACTGAACGACGGATCTCTTTGGAGATCCTGATGAGGAAATCGGTGTCGGTGGATGTCCTGACGGACATGGATCAGCGCATGTCGATCACGTCGACACCCGGAAAGTTGGAAGCATCGAAAGTAAAATCGGAGGCAGTGGCGCGTACGTCCGTCAGGAATTTGGTCACCTTGTAAGTGAAAATATTGCCGCTCTTGTCGAACAGTTTGAACGCCCGGACCTGTTTTTTCGTTTTGTCGACGATAAGTACAGCCTTGGTAAAATTCTTCTGGGTATTGGGGATCAGTTCGATCGCTTCCAGGCTGGGATCCGCAGCATCCCTGTCTTTGATGATCGTTGCCTTGTAGTTCTTATTATAAGAAGTCAGCAGTTTCGACGGCGTCAGCGCATCGTCCTTGTTCTCCAGGTTGTTTACCTGCACTTCGTTGGATTCCTTCAGATAGGTCCACACCGTCTTCCCGTCGCAGATCACCACCTGCCCCGAAGCCGTCAGCTTGTATTTATCACCCGACACCAGCAGGACACCTGTCTTCGTTTCATTGATCTTGGCCTGTTTGTTCTCCATGGTGTAAGTGAAATCAGCCTGGATGGTCTTGTATGCTTTCGTCTTTGTGCTCACTTCGTCCAACAGTGCTGTTGCCTTCGGATCCTTTCCCTGTGCGAAAACGGCCGTTGTCAGTGCCATGATTCCAAAGCCTAAAAGAATGTTCTTCATAATGGTTGGGTTATCGTTGTTCGTTACTAGGTGTTTGTTGTTCGATGTCATTTGTTGATCACTGATTCTTGGTTCAGCAATTATTGTTCCAGGCCTTTCAGATACTCTTCCAGTGCGACCGGATCTTTGAATTTCACTTCCCTGGCTTTGCTCCCCTCGAAGGAACCCACGATCCCTGCGGCTTCCAGCTGATCGATGATCCGGCCTGCCCGGTTATAGCCGAGTTTCAGTTTCCTCTGCAACAACGAGGTAGAGCCATGCTGGTGCTGTACCACCAGGCGGGCGGCTTCCGAGAAAAATTCATCACGTTCGTTCGGATCGAATTCTTTTGATGATCCATTTTCTTCATCGTAATATTCCGGCAGGTGGAAGGCATCCGGATATCCCCGTTGTGATCCGATATACTCGGTCACTTTATCGATCTCAGGCGTATCGACGAACGCACACTGCAATCGGATCAGGTCGCTGCCGGTGGACAGCAGCATATCTCCCCGGCCGATCAGCTGGTCGGCGCCGCTTGAATCGAGGATCGTGCGGGAATCGATCTTTGAGATCACGCGGAATGCGATACGGGCAGGGAAGTTCGCTTTGATCGTGCCGGTAATGATGTTGACGGAGGGTCGCTGGGTGGCGATGATCAGGTGAATGCCGGTGGCACGTGCCAGCTGTGCCAGGCGGGTGAGCGGCGTCTCGATCTCACGGCCGGCGGTCATGAT
This sequence comes from Bacteroidales bacterium, assembly GCA_036796175.1. Classification (GTDB taxonomy): domain Bacteria; phylum Bacteroidota; class Bacteroidia; order Bacteroidales; family FEN-979; genus DAIRDK01. The sequence continues at coordinate 8,256 of DAIRDK010000114.1, forward strand.
GAGGTCGGCGAATTCATCGATGACCATCACGATGTAAGGAAGGAAGCGGTGCCCTTCGTTCGGATTCAGTTTCCTGTGGATGAACTTGTCGTTATATTCTTTGATATTGCGGACCTGTGCATCCCGGAGCAGGTCGTAGCGGCTGTCCATTTCAATGTTCAGCGAGTTCAGGGTGCGGATCACTTTCTTGGTGTCGGTGATGATCGCTTCTTCCGAATCGGGCAGCTTGGCCAGGTAATGACGCTCGATCTTCGAATAGAGCGTCAGTTCGACCTTCTTGGGATCAATGAGGACGAACTTGACCGTGGCCGGGTGTTTTTTATAGAGCAGCGAGGTGATGATGTTGTTAAGCCCGACCGATTTTCCCTGCCCGGTAGCGCCGGCCATCAGCAGATGCGGCATTTTGGCCAGGTCGGCGATAAAGGTCTCATTGGCGATCGTCTTGCCCAGCACAAACGGGAGTTCGAAGGTGCTGTTCCGGAACTTTTCAGATCCCAA
>DAIRDK010000115.1:0-8693 GCA_036796175.1 Bacteroidales bacterium
AGTGCCATTCTCCCCGGTGATCAGGATGTTCACTTCGGTCTTGCTGACCTTCTCGACAATGTCCATGACCCGCAGGATCTGCGGACACTGCCCGATGATCTCCGAGAACTGGTGGTCGATCTCTGCCGACAGATGGTTCTGCCTGCCCCTGAGTTTCTGGATCTCCAGGTTCGATTCCCTCAGTTTCATCGCCGTCCTGAGCGTGGCCAGCAGTTTATCGCTATCCCACGGCTTCAGGATGAAATCCACAGCGCCGATCTTCATGGCTTTGACAGCCAGATCAATATCGCCATAGGCCGTCATCATGATCACACTCACCGTCGGATCGATCTTCAGAACTTCCTTAAGCCAGTATAATCCTTCATTCCCCGTAACAATCCCGGCAGAGAAATTCATGTCCAGCATGACCAGGTCGTAGGATCCGGATTGCATGGTGCTCGCGATCAGGTTCGGCGACTTCAGCCCGGTCACCAGATCGAACTCATCCTCGAGGAAGAGTTCAAGCGCTTCCATGATCTCCTTATTGTCTTCTACGATCAGCAGATTGCCTTTCCTTGACATAAGAGTTGTAAAATTTTTATACAAATATTGTCAATTTTTTTAACAAAGTCAAGTTTTTTATCATTTACGAATTAATCATATGACTGATTAGGTGTATGTTAAATTTTTGGCCCATTTTTTGTTATGGTTGATAATTCGTACTTTTGCATGGAATTACAGGTGTTAAAAATTGTAACTTAGTGTCAATAATTTTAACATCATGCCCCAGGAAGACCAACAAAATAAAAATTCTCTGCCAAATCCTTTGAAGGACAGTCCACTGGCTGTTGCGTTGCACTCTTCCGTCACTCCCTGTGAAGAAAATAAGCCATGTGTCCTGGTGGTTGAAGACAACCGCCTGAACAGTGAACTGGTCAAGATATTCCTGAAGGACCTGTGCGGGATGGATTTTGCCCGTACCGGGGAAGAGGCCGTGGAGATGTCGCGGATGAAAAAATACCACGCCATCATCATGGATATCAACCTGGGCCCCGGCATGAACGGAGTTCAGGCCACAAAGATCATCAGGACCTTTGATGGGTTTGCCAATACCCCGATTATTGCGGTTACCGGATATGCCATGGAATCGGAAAAAGAACAGATCCTGGAAGCCGGCTGCAGCCATTTCATCTCTAAGCCCATCGAAAAGAACAGTTTCACGGAACTGATGAAGGAACTCCTGGACAACGGCTGAAATACCCTGCCGCTGTATATTTCCTGATCCCATCTTTGGTTGAACCCATTTTTTCCGACATTTGGATAATCATTTATCCATGCTCGCCATGATCCGGAAATCATTCCTTATGCTGCCTCTTGTGCTGGCCCCCTGTTTGCTTTGTTCGCAGAACATCGTCCGGCCCGGGGAGATCATTTCACTGAAAGAAAAAAATAATACCGTCACGGTTAAAACAAGGGCCGCCACGTACCTCCTGATCCCTTATACGGATGAAGTGATCCGGGTCCGGGCGACCCGGGGCGATTTTGGCGATGATTTCTCCTATGCGGTCATCCAGAAACCGGAAGGAAAGTTTGTTTCGGAAAAAGAAACAGGGGACCAATGGGAATTCAACACCGCATCTGTACGGGTCAGGATCATCAAGAACCCCTTCCGACTGATATTTGAAACCCTTGACGGACAAGTTATCAACGAGGATTATGCCGGGCTGCAAATGACCTGGCTGGGAGATGAGGCAACAACGTATAAAAAGATGTTTGCGGATGAAAAATACATCGGACTGGGTGAAAAGACAGGTCCCCTGAACCGGAGGGGAAATTCGTACACGAACTGGAATACCGATTGGGCTTATGGGAAAGACACGGATCCATTATACAAAAGCATCCCCTTTTACATCGGTATTCATGACCGGCTGGTTTACGGGATCTTCCTGGACAACAGTTTCAGGACCAGGTTCAACTTTGGAGGATCCACCGATGAGGAGTTCATGTTCTTCAGCGCTTGCCACGGTGAGATGAACTACTATTTTATTGCCGGAAAAGATATTGCGCGTGTCATGGAGAATTACACCCGGCTTACCGGGAGGATGCCCCTTCCACCCTACTGGAGCCTCGGCTACCAGCAGTGCCGGTGGGGTTACTACCCCGAATCGGAGGTCATGAGCGTTGCACAGCAATTCAGGGATAAGCACATGCCGTGCGACGTGATTTACCTGGATATCGATTACATGGATGGCTATAAGATCTTCACCTGGAACAACGAACGATTTCCGGATCCAAAGGCCATGACCTCGAAACTGAACGGGATGGGGTTTCACCTCGCTACGATCGTCGATCCGGGGATCAAGATCGAGAAGGGATATTTTGCATATGACGAAGGGGTGGAAAATGACCTCTTCGTCAAGTACCCCGACGGAAAACTTTATGTAGGCAGCGTTTGGCCGGGGAGATGCCATTTCCCCGACTTCACGAAAGCGGCGACCCGGGAGTGGTGGGGCCGCAGTTTCTCCCATCTGACTGAGGCCGGCGTGGAAGGATTCTGGAACGACATGAACGAACCGGCCGCCTGGGGGCAGAACATCACGGATATCCTGCATTTCGATTTCGACGGCCACGGAGGGACCATGGCGGAAGCCCACAATGTGTATGGGCTGAACATGACCCGCGGGACTTATGAAGGGACGAAACAACTCCTCGGCGGGAAGCGCCCCTTCCTGCTGTCGCGCGCCGCTTTTGCCGGCTCCCAGCGCTATACCGCCGTCTGGACCGGGGATAATGCGGCTACAGACGATCACCTGTTCGTGGCTGTAAGGCTGGTCAACAGCACCGGGCTTTCGGGCATCGCATTCTGCGGTGCGGATGTTGGCGGATTCCATGGCAACCCGTCACCCGACCTCTTCGTCCGCTGGATGAGCGTTGGCTGTTACACACCTTTTTTCCGCAACCATACCGCAGTGAACACCAATGACCAGGAGCCCTGGGCCTTTGGTGAACACAACGAAGAGATCTGCAGAAAGATCCTTGAACGGCGGTACCGCCTGCTTCCATACATTTACTCTGCGTTTTTCGAGGCTTCTCAAACGGGGATGCCCGTTTCACGGACCCTGGCCATAAATTACCCGTTCGATGATCAGATCTATACCTGGGATTACCATAATGAATACCTGTTCGGAGAGGCATTCCTGGTAGCACCGGTCAGCAGCATTCAGAGGCTGGCAAAGGTCTATCTCCCAATGGGAAAATGGTATCGCCTCAGCACGGATAATACCTACACCGGCCCGGCGGAATACAATGTGGATGCCCCGCTGACTGACCTTCCCGTTTTTGTCAAGGCGGGCAGCATCATCCCCATGCAGTCGGTGATCCAGTATACAGACCAGGCTCCCGATCCCGTCCTCGAAGTCCACATATATAAAAGCGATTCCGCTTCTTCTTTTCTTTATTATGAAGATGATGGCAAAACCTTCTCCCATGAACAGGGGAATTTCTTCAAACGGCTGATCAGCTACGATCCTTCGACGGAAACGTTGACCTTCGGGGCAGTGGAAGGCAGCTACGGGTCAAAATTCAGCCGTGTACGGGTCATGCTGCACGAAGAGGGTCAATGCAATGAAAAATCTGTTGTCGACTTCTCCAGGCAAGCATTCGAGATCCATTTATAACTATTTTCATTTCCCTGCATTCTGTTATTATATTATTGATATATAATACTTTAAAAGCAGTTTTCTTCCTGTATATTTTCATGATCCGGGGGAATGGTACAATTCCGGAACGGTATTTGTAAACCCATTCATGTCATCAACACCGAAAGCCATGAAAACTACAGCCAAAATGATCGCCATTATCTTCCTGCTGGGAGCGGGAATGTGGCTCGCACCTCAAAGAGCTCAGGCACACTACGGGATTACCTACCAGGTTTTCTATGATGAACTGAGCCCTTACGGCACATGGGTATTTGCACCTGATTACGGGTATGTCTGGGTGCCTGATGCAGGCCCCGGCTTCATGCCATACAACACCTCCGGTCACTGGACCTATTCGGTCTACGGCTGGACCTGGGTTTCCTACTATCCCTGGGGCTGGGCACCATTCCACTACGGCCGCTGGTACTTTGATAACTGGTACGGCTGGGTTTGGGTCCCCGGTTACGAATGGGGTCCCGGATGGGTCGCATGGAGCCAGTGCGACGGGTATTACGGCTGGGCGCCGCTGATGCCCCGCGTTAATATAACCGTTAACTTCAACTGGTTCGTGATCCCGGTGCATTCCTGGGTATTCGTGCCGCGTGCGCACTTCGGCGTGCCGGGCATGGACCGTTACTACGTGAACCGGGATTACAACGACCGTTACCTGCACCGCTCGACATTCATCGGCGGAACCGGCACCGATCGCGAGACCCACGTCAGGTATTATGCAGGTCCTGAAGCACGGGATGTGAGCAAGTCCACCGGCCGCGAGATCCGCCCTGTGGAAGTGCGCAGGGATGATCGTAATACCAGCTACGACCGTTCAAAAACCACCCAGGTTCAGAAACAGGAGCGTTACACACCTCCGCAGCAGCGGGTAACACCGAAACGTGACAACGTCGCACCGAAACAGGAACGGGTGGCCCCTTCACAGGATAAAAGAACGCAATCGAATTACAAGGGCAACGTGAATGCAAACCGTCAGCCGGCACCGCCGGTCAGGCAGAAGCCACAGGACTCCCGCGGGGCCAAACCGGAAGCCAGAGAGAAAGGCCCGTCGCATACTCAACCCAGAAACTAGGAATACGTCAGACATGAACGAGGGCGGCCCGACAGGCCGCCTTCTTTTTTATTTGACTATTCTTTTTTTTGTATGTTTACTACTTAAATTCATAGGATATGAAAAGGAAATCGATTTTACTGTTGTTGGGCATGTGCCTGGCTCTTTTCCCCGTCTTTACATCCGGTCAGAACAAATACATGACGACCAAATTCCAGGCTGTGGATTCCATTCCGGCCGGCAAAGCGCTCATTTACATCTACAGGCCCGGGGCCTTTTCAGGCAGCGCCATCCATTACACTGTGAAGGTCAATGACACGGCATTAAGCAGGGTACACCTTTACAATGGAGGGTATTTCGTTTATTTTGCAGATCCGGGTCAGAACATCTTCACGGCCTCCGTAGCTGATGAACCCGCTATGGCGCTGGTGAATGCAGAAGCCGGTGAGACTTATTTTGTGAAAGGCTCGATCCGCACAGGGACCTGGGTTGGACGGCCTTTTCTCGAGACCGTGAGCAAAGAGACCGGATTGAAGGAAATCGTCAAGTGCAAGCTGCTTCAAGACAAGGAATGATCCCCATTACCGGTTCCCGATCAGTTTTCTGAACATGGCTTGATCTCCTGCCTGGAATCTGCAATAATAGAAACAGCTCTGCCCGGGACCCAATCCTGCTAAATCGAAGATCACTTCATAAGAACCTGGCGATTTCAGCTCATTGACCAAACGACTGACAGGATATCCCAGGATATCATAAACGGTCAATGAAACAGGCCCCGGTTTTGTAACCCGGTACCGGATCGTCGTCCTTTGGCTGAACGGATTCGGATAAACCGTCAGAAGGCTTTCACCCGTTCGGTCAACCGGTTCTTCAAAACCAAGTCCTTCTAAGTCTACGGGAGCCGTCCACACCTGGTACATGCCGGACGAGTTATCCATCCACACCGGCCACATCTTCGTTTCCGTCGTGGTCAGATCGATCACATCCCCCTGGTATCCCTGACCAAGCCCCCCGATAGCCGCCGGTTTGAAGTGGTGGTCGGTGATCTCGTATTCCTGCCAGGTATCCCCACCGTCGGTTGACCTGGCCAGGAACACACCGGCCGAATCGGTTGTTGTTGTCCGGTCGTCGTAAAACAGCACGTTCACCGCTCCTGACCGGTCGACATGGATATTGGGAAAATACTGGATCTTGCCGTTATCGAGCGGATCCTGGTTGACCCTGATGCCGGGGGACCAGGAAGCCCCTCCGTCGGTCGAGCGATAAAGAATGATATCCGGATCGGATCCTGCAGGAGCAAGATCTTTCTGACCGGTAACGATATAGATCCAACCCTGCCTGGGTCCGTTGGTGGTATCAACGGCGATCAGGGGAAGCCCGTTGACGCGGATATTCCCCTTTTCTTCCAGAAGCCCGGTAATGCCATTCACGGGAAATGCCTCCCCGGTCACATCCCAGTTGTCTCCTCCATCGGCAGAAGCAGCCACTCCGACAAAGATCTCCCTGAAGGGCGAAACGGAAGTGACACCCGCCCAGCAGGCATAGACCCGGCCGCCGGGGCCGACTGCCACATCCCCTCCTGCACAGCGGCCGGAGGGATCATTGACCTGCCGGGCCGCCGACCAGTCCTGTCCACCGTCATCGGTATAGGAGAACATCAGTGGAAAAGGCTGCGACAAGGTAACCCACACAGCATAGGTCCGCCCCGAAAACACACTGCTCTTCACTGCATCACTGGCCAGGGCGGCCCGCTCAAGGTCATCGGTTGAAACGGTGGTTTGGGCCGACCACGTTCGACCGCGGTCAGTAGAATAGTGGGAATACAGTCCGACAAAAGGGGTTCGGCCCAGGCGGGTCAGAATGAAGGTGCCGTTCTTATCGATCGTCATTCCCGGATCACCGCCGTGAAAGCCGATCGGGTACCCGTTGCAGGTATCGGATCCACGCCAATGAAGGCCATTGTCCTCACTGACATATATGCCTTCACTGATGAAGAAAGGCACGAATGAGATGGTATTGCAGGTAACGAACAGCACATCCCTGTCCAGGGGATCGTTCGCGATGAACACCTCAGACTGTGTTACTTCGCCGGGGTAGATCCGGTAGCTGGGCCCGATGGCCAGTGGAGAATCGGATTCTTTGAGTGCCTGGCCCCGGGCTGCGGCACCGACAGAGAGTAAGATGCAGAACAATACACAAATTCTCATGTCAGAAATGATAAGTAATGGTTGCATTCAGCAGATAGTTGCGCGGGGCACCGGCATTATAAAACCTGTAATTGGCTGAGTTGAGCGTCGGAAGTGCGACAAACACCTCATCAAACAGGTTTCTCACGCCTCCGGATACGAGGATCATGAAATTACCGGCTTTCAGATCCATACCGGCAAAGAGATCAAACACATTGTAGAACTCCGTTTTTGCCGAGTTCAGGTCATCCACCCAGAAATCACCGGACCCTTTATAGGCCGCCCTCGCAAAGAGGCTGACCCACCTGGCCACGGCGTGCTTATAGGACAGGCTTACGGCTACGTCATGTGCCGGGAAACCCGGTTCCCTGTTGCCGGAGAAGTCGCGTGGCACCTGCACTACGTTCCCCGAGCTATCCTCTTCAATGGAGATCGTGGTATAATCGCCATAGGTACATTTTGAATAGGAGTAATCGAACTCAAGGTCCAGGCCGGTAAAGATCTCTGTGCTTCCGTTGATCCTGATGCCGGTTCTTGTACCGGAGGAGGCATTCCTGTAAAAGATATCCCCATACACTTCGTAGGGCACGATCACATGGTCGATGAAGTTTTCGAAGAATCCCAGGCCGATCCTGGTTTCCGCAAACCAGGGTTTCTCTTCTTCCCTGCTGAAGTGCGTTTTCATACCCGCTTTCACGATCGTGGAGGTCTGTGGCTGAAGATCCGGGTTGTACAGGTAGAACGGATCCGGACTCTCCATCTGCCGGAATGCCGGGCTTTCATAGAGCATGCAGCCGGCCCCGTACAAGCTGAACCATTTCAGGATGTTATAATCGAGCGTGATCCCCGGTGTGAACGCATGGTAATATCGCTTATCCACGCGGGAAGGAAGGGTCATCTCGGCCACCGAATATTCGGTGTACTCATACCGCCCGGTCAACCCTAATAAAATCTTTTCGGGCAGGATATCGAAGGTATCCCTGACAACCAGGCCTGCGACAGATGACTTTTCGCTTAACAACTGTTCGATCAGGTCCCCTTTGGTTCCACCCATGTTATCGTAGTATTCCGTTCGTTCCGGCTGCATCAGCAGGTCTCCGCCCACGGAGAAGATGTTCCTGTGTCCGCCCCAGGAGGCCGTCCAGGAATAGTCTGCGTTCAATCCAAGCCTGAAGCTGTTGATGATCATGTATTCCCGGGTCGCCCGTTCGCGGTATTCGAGTTCCCCCGAAGCCCTGACGGATAACTGATGGCTCAGCGAGCGTCCGAGGCGGGAACTGAACCGGATATCCAACCCGCCTACCGTGAAGATGTTCTTTTCATCCCGGTTCACCGACCGCGGGTCTGCCTTGTATGGATCCGTTTCATATTCCGGCAGGGTCAGTGATCCGGGCATGTTGCTGCGGCCTTGGGTAAAAAGGCCAAGGATTTCCAGTTCCGTTTCCGGCGTCGGCATGGTTTCAAGCCCGATCCGGGCATTGTGACGGTACTCTTCACTATGTTCCCTGTAACCTGTATGGTTCAGATAGTCATACCCGGCTTGGAACCGAAAACGGGAACCCCGCGCAACGGCTTGTATTCCGTTTAAGAACAGGTCGAAGGAGCCAATCCGGTTGTATTGCCTGACAAAGGAGCCCTGCAGATCCGGCAACAGGGTGGTATCAGCCCTGGGGAGTCCGGTTCCTTCTTCCTCCTCCCCGCCTTCCAGGCGGACGGGTCCGTTACATTCGGCAGATCCGGTTTCCGTTTCCTTTTCCTGGGCGAACA
>DAIRDK010000116.1:0-8654 GCA_036796175.1 Bacteroidales bacterium
TACATCAATCAACACTTTGTCAATTTCCGAACGATGCACGGTTGTCTTTCGCTGGGCGAAGTTGACTCCCTTCAGTACCCCTTTGTTTATCAACCGGTAAGCCGTCGGGAGTGAACAATTGATGAGTTTGGCGACATCCCGGACTGTTAGGAACTCCTTACTTTTTATCTCTTCAATCGGTTTTTCTTTGATTAGTTTTGTTTCGTTATTGCTTGCCTCAATTTTCTCGGCTTTTTTCCTTGCTTTATAAGCAAGTTTGGCGCAGCGGTCCCCGCAGTATTGGGTCACTGTTGTTCGTGCGGTAAATTCTTTCCCGCAGTGTTGACAGATCCGTTGTACCTTGATGTTTGTACTCATTTGATAAATATTAGTAAAAATAAGTTAAAATAAGTATCATGTTTTCGCCATTTGTTGTCTTGAGGTACAAAAAACTGAATCGTAATCTGGACGAGGTACAAATGAGGTACAAAAATATACATAATATCGCGGAAAAACCAAATAATAAGGAATAGTTATCAACAAAAGAAAAGCCCCGATTTACGGGGCTTTCAGTGGGTTTATTGGCGGGATGCTATTCGGTTGCTAAGTGCCGGTTACTTTCCGATGCAGAACTTGCTGAAGATCGTCCCGAGGATTTCGTCGGTGGTGACTTCACCTGTGATTTCTCCAAGGAAATGTAATGCATTCCGGATGTCGGTCGTAAGCAGGTCGGGGGAGATCTGGGATTCGATCCCCTGCTTCACGGCAAGGATAGAGGCACGTGATTTCTCCAGCGCCTCAACGTGCCTCGCATTCGACACGAGTGAGCTGTCGGAGACGTTATCCCTGACAACGGCTTTCACCAGGCTTTCGGCAAGCAGGTGAATATTTTCTTTGCGCTTCGCTGAAACGAATACGGTCTCATGTTCGACAAACTCCCTGAAACCGTGCGGCAGTTCCGAGATCATGTCGGTTTTGTTCCCGACCAGGATGATCCGGGCATCCAGTTCAGGACTCATCCCGGTCAGTTCACGCGAGGCACCGGCAACATCTTCCCAGGTATCGGAAGATGCGTCGAAAACATACAGGATCACGGATGCATCCCGGATCTTCTCCCTTGTCTTTTCGATCCCCATGCTTTCGATCGAATCTGTTGAATCACGCAACCCTGCCGTATCAATGAAACGAAAACTGTAACCCCCGATCACGATCGTGTCCTCGATCGCATCACGGGTGGTGCCGGGAATTTCCGAAACGATCGCCCGTTCCTCGTTCAGGATCGCATTCAGCAAAGTGGATTTCCCGACGTTGGGTTTGCCGACGATCGCCACCGGAATGCCCCGCTTGATCGCATTGCCGAGGGCAAAGGAAGCAATAAGCCCGGAGATCTCGCTGTCCAGGTAGTTCAGCAGGCCGAGCAGCTCGGACCGGGATGCGAACTCGACCTGTTCCTCGCTGAAATCAAGCTCAAGCTCGATCAGGGCGGTGAAATCGACCAGTTTCCGGCGCAGTGCACGGATGGTAGCCGAGAAACCGCCGCGAAGCTGCCTGACCGCGAGATCGTGCGATGTGGCTGAACTTGCCGCCACGAGGTCGGCGACCGCCTCTGCCTGCGAGAGATCGAACCGCCCGTTTAAAAATGCCCGCAGCGTAAATTCACCCGGTTGGGCCAGCCTCACCCCGTGCTCGGTTAACAGGCGAATGGTCTGCTGCTGGATGTAAACGGACCCGTGCACGGATATTTCAATTACGTCCTCTCCGGTGTACGAATGAGGTGCACGGAAAACAGTTACAAGAACATCGTCCAGGATGGAATCCTCCGAACCGATCGTGCCGTAATGGACCGTGTGAGACGGCACAGACTGCAGACCGCGGACTGCAGTCTGCGGACCACCGGCCTTCGTGAAGAGGGCATCCACCGTTTCAATGGCTGCAGGCCCGGATACCCGGATCATGGCCACACCGCCCGTTCCGGGGGGCGTAGATACCGCACATATCGTATCTCCGGTGCGTGGAAGCATCGTCAATTTTATTTTACAGGCAATACAAAGGTAATATTGAAATCTTTATTTTTGAACATTCAAACTGAAACCCTTCTGTATATGTCCATATTAGTAAACCAGGATTCCAGGGTGCTTGTCCAGGGCTTTACCGGCTCCGAAGGAACCTTTCATGCTTCGCAGATGATCGATTACGGAACCAATGTCGTCGGCGGGGTCACACCCGGCAAAGGAGGACAGATGCATCTGAACCGGCCGATCTTCAATACCGTTTCGGAAGCCGTTGCCGCTACCGGTGCGGATGTCTCCATCATCTTTGTTCCGCCCCCTTTCGCGGCGGATGCGATCATGGAAGCGGCAGACTCGGGCATCAGGCTGGTAGTTTGCATTACGGAAGGGATCCCGGTGCGTGACATGATCACGGTGAAAGATTTTATCCGATCGAAAGGGGTACGGCTGATCGGTCCGAACTGTCCGGGCATCATTACTCCTCCTTCCACCAAGATCGGCATCATGCCGGCGTTTATTCACCGTCCCGGCCGTATCGGCATCGTCTCCCGTTCAGGCACGCTTTCCTATGAAGCCGTCGACCAGATCACCAAGATCGGCATGGGACAATCCACGATGATCGGGGTTGGAGGAGATCCGATCCCCGGGACTACCATACTCGATGCCGTGAAACTGTTTACTGAAGATCCTGATACCGACCTGATCATACTCATCGGGGAGATCGGGGGAAACATGGAAACGGATGCGGCATACTGGCTCAGGGATCACGGAACCAAACCGGTCGTAAGTTTCATCGCCGGTGCGACGGCTCCCAAAGGACGCACCATGGGGCATGCGGGTGCGATCATCGGAGGGAAGTCTGATACGGCGGAAGCCAAGAAAAAGATCCTGCGCGAATGCGGAATACAGGTTGTCGATTCTCCCGCGCACCTGGGACAGAGGGTCCTTGAAGTGCTTGGCAAAAACTAATCCGGAAGGTTTTACCTGCCCGGGATGAACTCATAGGCGCCAAGGCTTGGGGTGCTCCCCCGCGGATTGCCGTCGAGGTCGGATGAGATGCCCATCGGGATTCCCTTGCCGATGGCAGGGGAGAGGGTATCAATGTGAAAATCGCAGGCGGCCGGATCCACAAACAGGGGATCTTCATTGGCGAAGCATGAGATATAATGAGGTTCCTGCGCAATGTCCATCGCTGTTTTGAGAAGGGCGTGATCAAAGGTATAATCAAACGTTGTGCCGCCGGCAATGTCAAGCATGATCTCCTCATCTTCCACACCATATATAATAGTATTCCCGAAATAGGCTTTTTCCAGGGGCGCAGGGATCGTACCTCCCCATCCATCCCCGGTGTAGTTGCTCAGGTAGATGGAGGGCACCACGCGTACTGACCCGGACCAGTAGTTGGCCACCGTCAGCTGCCGGAACTCGTAATAACCGCCTTTCACTATATCGATGGCCGATCCGCCGCAGTTTCCTAACACGCAGTTCGACGAAAGGATTTTCGTGCTGTAGGCATACAAAGCATCTGAAGTGGTGTTGCAGATGATCGTGTTGTCAAGCAACAGCATCGGATCTCCAGTGGCGGTTGCTGAATCGACCGAGATGCCGAACGTGCCATTTTTAATCACTGCATATCGGATCTCATGATCCTGGCTCCCGCGTTCCAGGTAAATTCCCTGCCATTGCCCTGGAAGATCCCGGTAAAAGGGATCGAGCCGGTCACCCTGGAACCGTACGGGGTGTTCGCGTGTTCCCAGGATCTTCAGCGTGGCATCGGCAGATACGGCAAACGATGAATTCCAGTGAAAATAGATCCTGGTCCCGGGCATGATGGTCAGGGATGCCGATGTATCTACGCGTGCGTAGCCAAAGATGACATACGGCTTAAGGCTGTCCCAGACCTGGTTCCCTTCGATGCTGCCATACTTGATAAACCTTGCATTCTGGCCCCAGGTCATCAGTTTCACGTCCTGCTTGTTCCCGTTGGTGAGAAACACAAGGGAATCCCTGACGACAAAGGGCGTATTCTCGCTGGTGGGATCGACGGTCACACGGATAAAAATAAGGATGCTGTCATGACCCGGGATCTCCACGTCCGTGGCTTCAAGCACGGGCCTGCCGTCGATGTTGATCCGGTAGTCTGAGCTTTCACCTCCGGCAAGGAGAATATCGGAGATCTTCAGTTTGCCGTCATGCTTGTTGTACACGGTCAGGCGCTGCGTAACAGATCCGACGGACGTGAACACCGTATCAAAAAAAACCGTATCGGTCGAAAACGAGAGCGAAAGCGACGGATCTGTATCCACCGTGTCACGCTTCCTGCAGGACGCAACAACCATGGAAACGATCAGCAGGAGGAGAACAACAGTCCGTGAGCTATGCGTGTGTGTCATGAAATGATTGTTAGCAAAAGTATTAAAAATCAGTACATCAATTAACCTTGAATTGAGATGTTTATTGTACTTTTGCAAACTGTTTATTTAATCCAGATTAGAAAACGAAGGAAAACAAGCAGCGATGAGTTACATTATTTTTGACAAGAACCAATTGGTAAATCTTGAGTATTCACTCAAGCGTGAGCTTCTTCGTTCCAGCAGGACCGGCTCATACGCAAGCACAACGATCATCGGGTGCAATACGAGAAAATACCACGGGTTGCTGATCATTCCGCAACCGGGGATCGACAATGAGAATCATGTTCTTTTGTCTACGCTGGATGAGACCGTGATCCAGCATGGGGAGACATTCAACCTGGGACTGCATCAATATCCGAATGGCGTGTTTCACCCAAAAGGACATAAATACCTTCGAGACTTCACCATCGATCCTTATCCGAAACTGACCTATCGTGTCGGAGGGGTAATTCTGACCAAAGAAATGATCTTCACCGCCGATGACCGCGCGCTGGTGAAGTACACACTGGTCGAAGCACATTCTCCTACCCGGATCCGGCTCAGCCCCTTTCTTGCGTTCCGCAATGTTCATCATCTTTCGAAAGAGAATATCTGGGTCGATAAAAAATACGAACCGGTGCCAGGCGGAATCAAGGTGAGAATGTACCAGGGGTATTCCGACCTGTACATGCAGCTCTCGAAAGAAAATGAATACACGCATGTTCCCGATTGGAACCGGAATATCGTATACAAGGAAGAGATGGACCGCGGGTATGAGTACACCGAAGATCTTTATGTGCCGGGCTTCTTTGAATTTGATATCCGGAAAGGGGAGAGCGTGGTCTTTTCGGCCGGGATCAAAGAGATCACCCCTTCCAGCCTGAAAAGAGCGTTCTCAGCCGATATGAAGAAACGTGTCCCGCGCGATAACTTTCACAACTGCCTACTGAACGCTGCACAGCAGTTCCTGGTGAAAAGGGACGGGAAAACCGAGATCATCGCAGGATTCCCCTGGTTTGGAAGATGGGGACGCGACACATTCATTTCCTTGCCAGGACTTACCTTGTCCACCGGAAATCCGGACTTATGCAAGGAAGTGATCGACACCATGGTCGCGGAACTAAACGGACCGTTATTCCCGAACCTTGGATCCGGTGATCATTCGGCCTACAATTCCGTTGACGCATCCCTTTGGTTTTTCTGGGCTTTACAGCAGTATGCCTATCACACCGGCAATATCAAGCCGGTATGGAAGGATTACGGTCCCAGGATGAAAATGATCCTGGAAGGATACAGGAGCGGAACGGAGTTCAATATCCATATGGAAGGCGATGGACTGATCTCTGCAGGCGAGCCTGGCCTGGCGCTCACATGGATGGATGCGGTCGTGCACGGCAAGCCGGTCACACCGCGTACAGGGAAAGCCGTCGAGATCAATGCCCTCTGGTACAACGCCGTGATGTTCGCGCTTGAAACGGCAGATCTTGCAAAGGATAAAAAATTTGTTTCGGAATGGAAACCGGTCGCTGACATGATCCCGGAATCGTTTACGAATCTTTTCTGGAATGAATCGAAAGGG
The DNA here is from genome assembly GCA_036796175.1 of Bacteroidales bacterium. Classification (GTDB taxonomy): domain Bacteria; phylum Bacteroidota; class Bacteroidia; order Bacteroidales; family FEN-979; genus DAIRDK01. The sequence continues at coordinate 5,961 of DAIRDK010000116.1, forward strand.
ATCCTTGCCGATTACGCCGACGGTGAATACAAAGACTGGTCGGTTCGTCCGAATATGATCTTCGCGGCCTCGCTCCCGTTCTCGCCGGTCAGTGAGGAGATCCGGAAAAAAGTGGTCAGCCGTGTGAAGCAGGAGTTACTGACCCCCCGCGGACTTCGTACGCTATCCCCCATGAGTGCCGCATACAAAGGGATCTATTTCGGCGACCAGGCAGAGCGGGACCTGGCCTATCACCAGGGTACGGTTTGGCCCTGGCTGGCCGGGCATTTTGCCGAAGCTTACCTGAAACTGCACGGGAAGAGCGGACTGTCTTTCATTAAAAATTTATACAACGGATTCGAGCCTGCCATGAATGAACTGGGTGTGGGAACCATCGGTGAGATTTACGATGGCGACCCTCCGCACGCACCACGCGGAGCCATTTCACAGGCATGGAGCATTGCGGAGATCCTGAGGATGGAAGAATTGATCCGTTCATACGAAAATGAAATCTGATTACTGAAACCGGAAACAGAGATGCAAGTATTGATGTTCGGGTGGGAGTTTCCACCACATATCACAGGAGGTCTTGGAACTGCATGTTTCGGGCTGACGAAGGGGCTTGTCAAGCAAAATGTAGGGGTCACATTTGTAGTGCCCAAGGCATATGGTGACGAAACCAAGGAGGGATTTCGCCTGGTGAATGCCAGCGATATCACGGTTGACCTGAGCGAAAGAAAGTACCAGGAGTACTGGGACCGGCTGCAGTATATCGAGGTCGGATCCAACCTGATCCCGTATGTTGGTCCCGAGGAATTCGAGCAGGTGATCGACGACGAGATGAAAACCGCCAACGAGGAGCGGATCGCACTGTTCAGGAAACGGTACCAGTTTTCAGGAAAATACGGAAAGAACCTGATGGAAGAAGTGGCGCAGTATGCGCTGATCGCATCCTCCATTGCTGCCACTGCTCAGTTTGATGTGATCCATGCGCATGACTGGCTCACCTATCCCGCCGGGATATCAGCGAAGAACATCAGCGGCAAACCGCTCGTCGTGCATGTCCATGCAACGGAGTTCGACCGGTCGGGCGAACATGTCAACCAACCCGTATACGATATTGAGCGTTATGGCATGGAAGCTGCAGATATGGTGATCACTGTAAGCAACCTCACCCGGCAGATCGTCATCGAACGGTACGGCATACCCGAAGAGAAAGTGATCACGGTGCACAATGCGGTGGAGCCGGTATTACGGCCGGAACTGGAAGGAGTGCAGAAAAAGGTCAGGGAAAAGATCGTGACATTTCTCGGCCGCGTCACGTATCAGAAAGGACCGGATTATTTTGTTGAAGCGGCCTACAAGGTGCTGCAGAAAGATCCGAACGTACGGTTCGTCATGGCGGGTTCAGGTGATCTGTTCCAACGGATGGTCAGGCGCATCGCACGCCTGCGGATGGGAACCCGTTTTCATTTCACAGGATTTCTTTCCGGTGCGGATGTGGACCGGATGTTTGCCATGAGTGATGTGTACGTGATGCCGTCGGTGTCAGAACCATTCGGCATCTCTCCGCTGGAAGCGATGCGTTCGAATGTCCCGGTTGTCATTTCCAAACAGTCGGGCGTTTCCGAAGTGCTGAGACACGCGGTGAAAGTGGATTTCTGGGACATCGATGCCATGGCTGATGCGATCTATGGAATCATTAATTACGAAGGACTGCGCAAGATGTTTGTCAGCTATGGCAAGTCGGAAGTGGACAACCTCAAGTGGGATAACGCCGCACTTAAGATCATCGATGTATACAACAAGGCGTTAATAACATGTAGATAAGTTATTTTTTCACGGTGTAGAAAATCACAATTCCTAATTTATATTTGACACCGTGATCTGAACAATGGAAACGTATAATCACGCGATGAAATCGATTTGCATAAGCTTCCAGGTTCATCAGCCATACAGGCTGAGAACATTCAGATTCTTCAACATCGGAGAGGATCATCAGTACTATGACGATTACCAGAATCGTCATATCATCCGCCGGATTGCCGAGCGCAGCTACATGCCCGCGAACCGGATGCTGCTTTCCCTGATCAAAGAATTCGGGAAATCATTCAAGGTCAGTTTTGCGATCTCGGGTCCCGCCCTCGAACAGTTGTCGGTACATGCACCTGAAGTGATCAAGGGATTCAGGGAACTGGCCGACACGGGTTGCGTGGAGTTCCTTGCAGAGACCTGGCCGCACTCCCTCGCCTCGCTGAAAAGCAAGGATGAATTCGTGAGGCAGGTGACCAAGCACCGTGACGCGATCAAAACGATGTTTGGACAGACACCGAAAACCTTTGTCAACACGGAGCTTATTTACTCCGATTACATAGGTCAGGACGTGTATGAAATGGGATTCACGACGATCCTTACCGAAGGTGCGAAACATATCCTCGGATGGAAAAGCCCGAATTTCGTTTACTGCAATGCAATCAACCCGAAGCTTAAAATCCTGCTGCGAAACTTTCGCATGAGCGATGACATCACGTTCCGCTTTTCCAACAAGTCCTGGTCGGAGTGGCCGCTCACGGCCGAAAAATATGTTGCCTGGCTGAATGAACTAAGCCCGAACGAAGAGGTCGTAAACATTGTCCTGAACTATGACACGCTTGGAGAGCAGCACACGGCGGAGTCCGGTATCTTTGATTTCTTCCGCAGCCTGCCCGAAATGGT
>DAIRDK010000117.1:0-8633 GCA_036796175.1 Bacteroidales bacterium
GGTGATGGATATGATCGCACTTAACCGTGTTGATGCTCGGGATATTTTTCAGATCGCGCCGGGAATAACGGCGGATTCGCTCAGGCTGGCCGAACAGGGACGCGCCATTTGCCGGGCATGGAATGACGGGATCCGGGTATGGAACACTTCTCCCGACCGGTCGGAATGCCAGCGGGGGCAGCGAACCCGGGATGTCAGGATCATGCCTGCTATGGCAAAACACCTTGCCGTGGATGGTGAAGTGAGAACCTGGGAAGATCCTCACAGCACACTGTACAATACCGACGGAATGATTTTTTCAGACCTCGGGATTCCGGTAATCCTCTTTATGGAGAATTACGACATCAGCCGGAGGGGTTACCATGATACGCAGGATACCATGGAAAATATCGACCTCGACTACGGCGCCGCTGTTTCAGCGATCGCAATAGAAACAATTGCGCAGCTTGCTACTTCGCGTAAGCTATCGCCCGGGTCTCCCGGATGACGGTGATCTTGATCTGACCCGGATAGGTCATTTCATTCTGGATCTTCTTCGAAAGGTCGAAGGAGATCTGGTTCGCTTCGCTGTCGGTGACTTTATCAGCGCCGACGATTACCCGAAGCTCACGTCCTGCCTGGATGGCGTATGTCTTGACTACACCGGGGTAAGCGAGGGCCATTTCCTCGAGATGTTTCAACCGTTCGATATAGGCTTCGACCACTTCGCGTCGGGCACCCGGCCGTGCTCCTGATATGGCGTCGCATACCTGCACGATGGGAGAGATCAGGTTGTCCATTTCTACCTCATCATGATGGGCGCCGATCGCATTGATGATCTCGGGTTTCTCCTTGAATTTTTCGGCCATTTTCATGCCCAGGATGGCGTGCGGCAGGTCCGGTTCGGTATCAGGCACCTTCCCGATGTCATGCAACAATCCTGCGCGTTTGGCTTTCTTCGGATTCAGCCCGAGCTCGGCGGCCATGGTCGCCGAGAGCTTGGCCACTTCGATGGAGTGCTGCAGCAGGTTTTGTCCGTAGGAGGAACGGTACTTCATCTTCCCGATCATGCGGATCAGCTCATGATGGATGTTGTGGATTCCCAGGTCGATACTCACCCGTTTCCCGGTTTCGATGATCTCCTGTTCGATCTGCTTTTTGGTCTTGGCCACGACTTCTTCAATGCGCGCCGGGTGGATGCGGCCGTCGGTAACCAGTTTGTGGAGCGAGAGGCGGGCGATCTCACGGCGTACGGGGTCGAATCCGGACAGCAGGATCGCGTCGGGCGAGTCGTCGATGATGATCTCCACGCCCGTCAGGGATTCCAGGGTGCGGATGTTACGGCCTTCCCGGCCGATGATCCGGCCCTTGATCTCTTCATTCTCGATGTTGAACACGGATACCGTATTCTCGATCGCATGTTCGGTAGCGGTTCGCTGGATCGTCTCAAGGACGATCTTCTTGGCTTCCGTGTTGGCCGTCAGGCGGGCTTCGTCGATGATGTCCTTCATCAGCACCTGGGCCTCTTCCTTCGCCTCTTCCTTGAGTGTCTCGATCAGCTGCGACTTGGCTTCTGTAGCCGACAGGCTGGCGATCGCTTCCAGTTTCTCGATCTGCTGTTTCTGAGCTTTTTCGAGATCGCCCTGTTTCCGGGCAACGATTTCCATCTGGGTCGTCAGGTTCTGCTTGATCAGGGCGACCTCCTTTTGTTTTTTCGAATATTCCTCGAATTTTTGGTTAAGGGAGGTCTCTTTCTGTTTGATCCTGTTTTCATTCCGAGCCAGTTCCTCGTTCTTTTCGTGAACATATTTTTCGTGTTCCGATTTCAGTTGGAGGAATTTTTCCCGGGCCTGAAGGATCTTGTCCTTCTTGATAACCTCAGCTTTGTCCATGGCCTCTTTCAGCAGCGCATCGCGTTTGCGTTCAAGTGCCTTGCTCAGGATGGTGCCGGTGACCAGTCCGCCGATGACGATGCCCGCCACGCCGATGATCACAAAGTATAAAAGATATGCTTCCATTACATTGGTTGTTAATATAATAAAAAAAACCCGCATTAATTCACGAGGTTACGATAAACCTCAATTGACACATATAGGGTTACCTGGCTTTTCGAACGTCCACCGACCGGATCCGAAGACCCGATTCCCGGCGAGCCGGGATGAGGCCTGTCCTACGGGCAGCAGAGATCACCCTAATTTTTGTAATGTTAGGTTTACAAACTGTGTGAAATTAATGCGGGTAAATCTTTGATGCTTTCAAAGAACGCCCGGGCATTCAGGGGAGGTACATATTCAGAGCGGCGTCGATCTCCTCCAGCTTCTGTTGCAACTGACTGTGCGTGACCTCGGTTTCCTGTTCATCCCGGATGTAACGTGTTGCATATTCCAGTGCCACCATGGCAAGGAGATCCTGATTATCTTTATAGGCATAACTGCCCGAATAATCCTTCATTCTCTTTTCTATCAGTTTTGCCGACTTTCTGAACAACGCTTCGTGCTCCTTTTCAATGACCAGCTTGTAAAGCCGGCCGGCAATCGTCAGGGATATTGAAAGTTCGCTCATCGTCCAGACCTGTATGACCTCTATACATTCAGAAGCCCAATGCATTTGTCGATTTCCCGCAGGAGCCGGCTGACCTTCGCTTTCGCCTCAGCCGTACCCTCTTTGTTTTCTATCGTTTTTACGGTTTTAAGAATGTTTAGTTTCTTCTCTAACTCTTCAATCATTTTTTGCTGATCCTCAAGCTTCTTGTTAAGCAGGAGGACCTCTTTACCCAACTTTTCGTTTTCGGCAGTTACCTGCCTTTGCGCCCCGATTAGTCTGTAGATCTTTTCCTCGATCCCCGAAACAAGTTCAGACATATCAGCCATCGGGCAAACTGGTAAAATGTTAAGTAAAGTTATGCAAAGATAAAGATTCGTTTCTCCGGATGCAAATTAAAAATTTCAAAAAAACAGCCGATTGCCGCATTACCTTTTCACCCTTTCCCGGATTAAGGGATAAATTTTAACAGATAGCCAAGATGACAGAAGAGTTTATCCATTTTATCTGGAAATTCCGGATGCTGTCAACGGACCTCCTGACCACCGGGGGAGAAGCACTCCGGATCATCCATCCGGGAGAACACAATTCCGACAGCGGTCCTGATTTTTTCAACGCCCGTATCCGGATCGGCGACACCTTGTGGGCCGGCAATGTGGAGATGCACCTGAGGTCGTCCGACTGGAACAGGCACGGACACGATGCGGACCAGGCCTATGCGAACACGATCCTGCATGTGGTTCTCGATGATGACCAGGTAATTCGCCTGCCCACAGGACAGCCGATCCCGACCCTGGTCATCAGGGACAAGTACCCTCCCGGCATCCTGGAGCGGTATGAGGCGATGATGCAGAGCCGCCAATGGATCCCTTGCGAAAACCTGCTTTCCGTGATACAAGTTCCCGATTTTTCGTTCTGGGCCCCATCCCTTGCCGTGGAGCGAATGTTGGACAGATCCCGGAGGATCAGGGAAATCCTGAAGATCACGAACGGGAATTGGGAAGAGACCTTATACCAATGGATGGCTCGTGGGTTTGGATTCAGGATCAATGCGTTCCCCTTCGAACTGCTGGCCCGCTCACTGCCTTTCCGGATCCTGAACCGGTACAGGAGCAATCCCCTGCAGATTGAGTCGTTGCTCTTCGGGCAGGCCAACCTGGTGGATTGTGAACCAGTGGGCGATTACCAGCGGCGGTTACGGATCGAATCTGCATTCCTGCAATCCAAGCATAACCTGGTCCCGGTGCCACAGGGGATCTGGAAATTTCTTCGCCTGCGGCCCTCGAATTTCCCCACTTTGAGGATCAGTCAATTCGGTAATCTCCTGTCGAAGCGGGAGTCGCTGTTGCCGTTTATCCTCGGATGTCCCGGCTCCAAAGAACTCGAGGAATGGTTTGATATACGGGCCGCCGCATTCTGGGACGATCATTATACGTTCGGCCGGTTGTCGCCGGCCAGCGAAAAGAAACTGGGATCCGCTTCTTCACGGCTGCTGATGATCAATGTCGTGGTCCCTTTCCTGTTTTATTACGGCCTGGAGCAGGACTCGGATCGGTTTCGCGACCATGCCATTCATTTGCTGGAATCGCTGCCCCCTGAGGATAACCTGGAGATCAGGAACTGGCGTTCAACCGGCATGGAGGTGCCTGACGCCCTCCGTTCGCAGTCACTGCTCCAGCTGAAAGCCGGTTATTGCGATCAGCGCCGGTGCATCTCCTGCAGGATCGGCCGGACCTTGCTGGACCCTTCAACAAAGATTGTATGAGATTGAAGACTGTTGTTGCAGATTATTTCAGTTTCAACCAGGCCGAGCAAAGGGGCATCGCTGTCCTGGCGACCGTGTTGTTCGGTGTTCTTTTACTCAACCGCTTCCTGCCGTCCGATCCTGAAATGCCCATCGTGCAGGACGAATCGTATCGGCGGGAAGTTGCAGGGTTTACGGCCCGGCTAAGGCTGGAGGAACAGAACGACAACCGGGTACGGAAATCAAAATACCGCCAGTTCAGACCGTTCCCGGTAACGGGCAGGGATACCCTTTCCCGGACCGGCAGCGGCAGGGGCCCTTTGTTTACGGTTGAGATCAATTCAGCAGATACCCTCGAGCTCCAGCGGCTGAAAGGGATCGGACCTGGTTTTGCGCGGAGGATCGTGGCTTACCGGAACAAGCTGGGGGGATATGTCGATAAACGGCAGCTCCTGGAGATCTACGGAATGGATGCGGAAAGGTACAGGATGATCTCAGCCTATATCAAAGTCGATGCGGATTCTGTGCACCCGATCGATATCAACCAGGTGACATTTAAGGAGTTGATGTCACATCCCTACTTCTCCTATGAAGTCACGCGGGAGATCATCCTGACCAGGAAGAAGATCAAGCGGTTCGCGTCGGTAGATGAACTGCGGCAGGTGAACGGAGTCAGCGATACGTTGTTCCGGAAGATCAGTCCGTACGTGGTGGTGAAGTAGGGTCTTCAGGGAACTGGTTCCAATAAGCGTCGGGGTCATCCGGCCCGTCGTCGTCTTCATCCTCCCAGCGGTAAGATTTTCTTGGGGGGCCGGTATCCCGGTAGAAAAAGGCCAGCACGAGACCGCACAGAAGTCCCATCAGGTGTGATTCCCAGGAAATTCGCTGCTTGGGGAAGAACTGGGGAAAAATACCCCAGATCATGCCACCGTAGAGGAACGTGACCAGCAGGGTGATCACCATGGTCGTGGGGTCACGCCGGATGATCCCGCTGAAGAAGAGGAAAGATGCCATGCCGTAAACCACGCCGCTGGCTCCGATATGCACACCTTCGGTACGCGAGAATACCCATACCCAGATCCCGGTCACCAACCAGATGAGTGCGATGATCTGCCAGGAGGTATTTCTGTAAAAATAGAACATCAGTCCCCCCAGGACTAGCAACGGGATCGAGTTCGCGAACAGATGGGCCAGGTCAGCATGGAGCAACGGGCAGGTCAGGATGCCGATCAGCCCGCGTGCTTTCAGTGGATACAGCCCGTATTCTGCAAAACTTACATGGAACAATTCCTCGGCGCCTTTGATGAGCCAGAGGAGGATCACGAAAAGAAAGGGGATGATGAAACTGCCTAATAATCGTCTCTGCTCGTTCTTCACTGACAATAAATCCCTGGTTTGATCAGTTAAAAATAGTAAAAAATCATAACTTTGGCGACAGCAATCATTCATTCATAATCCTATATATATGAATAGCATAATCCGCCTGCCGTTCATGGGCAGGTTGTTGATCCTCGCCGCATGCCTGGGAATCGGTGCCGGTTACGGGCAAACACCGAAAGTGGATCCGAATGCGGGGATGAAAAAATACAACATGGCGCTGCAGATCATCCGGTACGCGTATGTCGATACCGTAAACGAAGCTGAGTTGGTGGAAACCGCCATTGTCGAGACGCTCAAGGATCTTGATCCGCATTCGGTTTATATCCCCAAAAAGGATCTCCAGCGGGCCAACGAGCCGCTGGAAGGCAATTTCGAAGGAGTCGGGATCCAGTTTGAGATCCTGAAGGATACCATCACCGTTGTGCATCCCACACCGGGCGGACCCTCTGAAAAGCTCGGGATCATGTCGGGTGACAAGATCATCCGCATCGACGGGGAACTGGTCGTGGGCAAGAATATTACGAATCAGTTCGTCCTGGATCACCTGCGCGGGAAACGCGGGACCAAAGTGACCGTATCGATCTACCGCAGGGGCAAGAAGGACCTGATCGATTACACCATCACCCGGGATAAGATCCCCATCAACAGCATCGATGCCGCCTACATCATCTCCCCGGGCATCGGTTACATCAACCTGAACCGGTTCTCGCAGACCACAGGACAGGAATTCCAGGAGGCAGTCGCCAAACTCAAGTCGGAGGGCATGGTGAATCTCATCCTCGACCTCCGTGGGAATTCCGGCGGATACATGGCGCCCGCAATCGAACTCTCCGACCAGTTCCTGCCCGAAGGGAAACTGATTGTGTATACGGAAGGCGCCAAAAGCCCCAGGGAGGATTTCATGTCCACCAGCAAGGGCAACTTCGAAACCGGGCGACTGATCGTGATGATCAACGAGAACAGTGCTTCGTCCAGCGAGATCGTTTCAGGGGCGGTACAGGACTGGGACCGCGGCATCCTCCTGGGCCGGCGTTCGTTCGGCAAAGGGTTGGTGCAGCGCCCCTTCATGCTGCCTGACAGCTCCCAGATCCGTCTCACCACCGCCAGGTACCATACGCCCTCCGGTCGATGTATTCAGAAACCTTACAGCGAAGGGGTTGATAAATACTATGAGGATTTCAGCGACCGGGTGAAAAAAGGAGAACTGATCCATCCCGACAGCATCAAATTCCCGGATTCGCTGAAGTATTTTACCTCCAAAAAGCGCGTCGTATACGGGGGAGGAGGGATCATGCCCGATGTTTTCATCCCCTGGGATTCCACCCCGATCACCGATTACTACCTCGACATCCGCCGCAATAACATCGTGAACCTGGTGGTGAGCGACTACGTCGACAAAAACCGCAAATCACTTCAAAAACAGTATCCCGATTTCAACGCCTTCAACCAGAATTTCCAGGTTGACGACAATGTCATGAAACTCTTCTTTGCTGCGGCCGACAGCGCCAAAGTGAAGTTTAACGAGAAGGAGTATTCCCTTTCCATGGAGCTGCTCAAGACCCAGATCAAAGGACTGATCGCGCAGAAGCTCTGGGATCTGGTAGCCTATTACACTATATTAAATCAATATGACCCGGAAGTGATCAAGGCCCTTGAAGTGATGAAAGACGATTCGATATTCAAACCGCTTGAAACCGGAAAATAAACAGTATGGCAGACCTCTCGACAAAATACATGGGGCTGAGCCTCCGCAACCCGATCATCATCGGCAGTTCAGGATTGACGGATACCGTTGAGAAAGTGATCGAGCTTGAACAGGCCGGGGCCGCCGCAGTCGTCCTTAAGTCGCTGTTTGAAGAGCAGATCCTGCATGCCTATCAGGAGCGTTTAAAGGACATGAACGTGGAACGTCCTTACCCGGAAGCAGAGGAGTACATCATCAGGCATACCCGAACCCAGGCCGTTGACGAATATCTTGATCTGATCAGGGGATGCCGGAAAGCCGTTACGATCCCTGTCATCGCCAGCATCAACTGCCTGTCGGTATCCGAATGGACACATTTCGCCAAAAACATGGAGGATGCAGGCGCCAGCGCCATCGAGCTGAACATTTCCATGATGCCATCGGATCCGGCACGGAACAGCGAACAGAATGAAGCCGCCTACATCCAGGTTTTGAGTGAAGTGGTGAAGAAGGTTTCCATACCCGTTGCGGCGAAGATCAGTCCGCATTTTACGGGATTGGCCAACTCGGCCATGAAGCTTTCGTGGACCGGCATCCGGGGAATGGTCCTGTTTAACCGCTATTATTCGCCCGATATCGACCTGGCCGGCTTGGAAGTCGTTCCGGGAAACCTCTTCAGCCATCCCACGGAATATACATTGCCCCTGCGGTGGACGGCTCTCTTGTCCGAGCGAATCACCTGCGATATAGCCGCCACGACGGGGATCCACACCGGCGAGACGGCCGTGAAGATGCTCCTGGCCGGGGCAAGGGCCGTCCAGATCTGTTCAGTGATCTATGAACAGGGGAGCAGCCAGATCGGAAAGATCCTGAAACAGATGGAAAGTTTCATGATACAGAAAGGATTTAACGCGACAGACGAATTCATCGGCAAGATGAGCATGCGCGCCGTTGAAAATCCTGCCTCCTATGAACGGGTGCAGTTCATGAAGTACTTTTCGGAGATCGAATAAGGGTTATTTCAGCACATCGGTGACGAGGTCAGCCGCCTCCTGCAAGGTGATCGCCGAATGAACCCTCAGTCCGGATGCGTCGATCAGCCTCTTGCCTTCCTCGGCATTGGTGCCCTGCAGTCTCACGATGATGGGGATCCGGATCTCGCCGATATTCCGGTAGGCATCGACAACACCCTGCGCGACCCGGTCGCAGCGCACGATCCCGCCGAAGATATTGACCAGGATCGCCTTGACAGCGGGATCTTTCAGGATGATCCGGAACCCTTCTTCCACCCTCTTCGCGTTAGCC
>DAIRDK010000118.1:0-8583 GCA_036796175.1 Bacteroidales bacterium
AAATTTCCTGATCCCGCACAGCCAGGGCAAGGGCCATCCAGTTATGAAATGAAGGATCTTTGATTTTATAATGGATGATATTCCCTTGGTCGTCGGTCACCGCGCTGTGCATGATCTCTCCCCTCCATCCTTCGGCCAGGGAGATCGCATAACAGGAACCGCGGAAAATCCGTCCATAATCAGGAGGCGGAACGGGTCCTTCCCCGGCAATGCCGGCAAGGCGGGTAATGACTGCGAGGGACCGTTCCACTTCTTCTTTTCGCAACATGGCCCTGGCCCATACATCCCCTTGCACGAGTATGACCGGGTCATATGGATATATTTCATACGCCTGGAAGGGATGAGACCTTCGGATGTCCCTTCCAATCCCGCTGCTCCGGGCCGCCATGCCGACTGCGCCAATCAGCGCCGCCTGGAGGGCGCTGATCCTGCCAGTCCCTTCAAAGCGTCCCAAAACACTGGAGTTGGAGAATATTTCCCGGGTGATCATCAGGTACCTCTCGTCCACCTCACGGATATTGTCCAGGATGAAACGACGAACTTCCTCGGTCAGCGGATAATGGCTGCCCCCGCAGCGAATGATCCCTTTTCCGAAGCGGTTCCCGCACCATTGCTGAGTGGTGTTGATGATGATGGTTCTGAGCGCTTCGTTAACGACTTGCCCGAACTGGTATGCAACATCGGTGCACAGGGCGGCCGTATCGCCGATGTGCATGGCGACCCGTTCAAGCTCCAGCGCAATGACCCGTTCGGCTTGAAGGACAGGTGACGGTAGCAGGCCAGCCAGGGCCTCCATGAGTTGGGCATGCGCAATGGAGTGCCCCGCTGCCATATCCCCGGCAATACGTTCAGCGAGAACAGCCCTCCTGATTTCCGTGGATGCACCGGTCATGAGCCCTTCGAGTCCCCGGTGCTGGAAACCAAGCTTGATCTCTAAATGCAATACCCGCTCACCGTGGCAGATGAACCTGAAATAGCCGGGTTCGATCACCCCGGCATGGATCGGACCTACGCCGACTTCATGCAATCCTTCGCCGTCGATGGTATAAAAGGGATACGGATCCGTGCGGCGGACAGGCTTCAACCAGGGATGACCGGGGAATTTGATTCCGTATTGTTCGGCGATCTCCCGCTCGTAGAGGTGCATGGATGGCGAACGCACACTGAGCGAATCCAGTGACCGTTCGGATGAACGGGATTGCTCATGGGAGCATACGAAAAGCCGGTGGTCGGTGTCGGAAGCGATACAGCAAAAAAACTTCAGGATATTTCCAAAGGGAACCGCATGATAGTCCACGCAATGGCATCCGTCGGTCTCCAATAACTGCTGCACCGTGGCCTGAAAATCCCGATACTCCAGGACCGGGATCCTGTCGATATCCAGGATGGCCGGGTTACCTGTGATCGGTCTGGTCATGTTTTCCGCCAAATTCGTCATCCGGGCAGGTTTTTGATGATTTCATTCACGATATCCCTGAAAAATCCGGGTTGGGTAAAACAGATCAGGATCACGGCAGCAAAAAGGAGGAACTGGGAAACTGTCTGCCACGGGCTGACCGGCTCCCGTATCCCCGCCGCCGGGCTCCTGGGTTGTGAGAATACAATATGCAGGACCCTGGTCAGCAACGCGTAAAGTACATAGATCAGCAACATGGCGGCAAGGATCATCAGGAGATAGTTGCCTTTGGCCACCATGGCTTTGAACATGAGCAGTTCGGAAATGAACATGCCCGAGGGAGGAATGGCCAGGATGCACAGCAACCCGAGCAGGAGCGCGGTAGCCCCGGCCGGGTAAAGGTTCATGTAGTTCCCTGATTCGTCGAGGTTGTAAGTCCCAAGGACTTTATGGGATTGCCCCACCTGGTAGAACAACCCGGCTTTTGCAAAGGAATGAAGGACGATATGCAGGATGGCCGCGTAATACCCGATTCCGCCGGTTCCCAGGGCGACGGCGACGATCCCCATGTTCTCCAGGCTCGAATAGGCCAGCATTCGCTTGTTGTGCTTGGCCTTGAGCATGTATCCTGCAGAGATCAGCAGGGACAGGAATCCGGAAATCAGGAGCGTATGGTTCATGAACGGGAGGACAGTGGTGGCCGAGAACAGTTCATAGATCCTGAAAATGGCCAGGAAGCCGACATTCATCAGGGTGGTCGAGATGAAGGCGCTGATCGGCGGCGGCGCCACCGTGTGGGCGTCCACTGTTACCGTATGCATCGGGAACAAACCCATTTTGGTGCTGTATCCCACCAGAACAAAGATGAATGCGATCTTCAGGTAAAGCGGGTTTGCTAGTTTGGCAATCTCGGATACAGTCGAGAACGACAGATGCAGCAACCTGGAGTCCCTCGTGGTGAATCCGAGGAACAGGATCCCTATGTATGCGAACGCGATCCCGACGGAACAGACAAAAACATATTTCCAGGTGGCCTCCAATGCCATTGCGCTCCGGTCATGGTAGATCAGCGCAGCCACAGCCAGCGTTGTCGCTTCCACAAATATCCAGACCATCGTCATCCCGTTCGCCAGGTAAGCGCCGGTCATCGATGCGATCAGCGCGATGAGGGCGGCATGGTAAATCGAATAGATTCTCGGAGGATCCTGTTTCACATAGATGAATCCATGGTAAATCGTAGTGACGGCCAGTATGGAAAGAACCGACAAAAGCAGCAGGCCCAGGGGGTCAAACGTAAAATACCCGAGGGCGGTTTCACCCTTATGGATCCAGGCAAAGGAAGTAAATGCAAGATGGACGGCGGAATACAAAATAGTCAGTGTCCTGGTCAGCGGCTTTGAACGGGTCAGCCCGGTCAGCAAACCGAGCAGGGCTGAAAGGGAGAAAAACAGGATCAATATGTTATCTACTGCCTGCATGCTGATCAGCGACGGATATGTTCAACCGGTTTAGTCATCTTTTAAAATAGTCAGGTCTTCTGTATGCTGCCGGAGCCTCATCACGAAAATCCCAAGGATCAGCACGCTCACGAAAATATCCAGCAGGATCCCGATATTCAGGAGCATGGGGATCTCGCTGCCGATGGCGATCGAAAGCAGCAACACCGCATTTTCGATCACCAGGAATCCGACCAGGTGGGAGAAGATCTTTCGGTGAGAGATAATGAGGAAGAGACCCGTGTATACGGCAAAGAAGGAAACAATAAAAAACATCAGGTTATATGGGGTGGTGTTCATCGAGAAGGAGACCACAATGCTCATCAGCAGGCCCAGCGTCACAAAAAGCAGCGAATAAAAGGAGGGCAGGGCTTTTTCATGAACGCGTGTAACACCGGTCCGGCGGATGATGGTAAACAGCAGATAGGGCACCACACCCACTTTGAAGATCAGGGTCTCAGTGGCAACGAAGAGTACCGTTGCGAGGGTGATCCGGTCGAGCTGCAGAAAGGAAACCCCGAACAACAGGATTCCCTGGAATCCCACCAGACCTGCATAGATCCTGAACCGTTCCGTAACGCTGAGGTAGATCAGCGATATGGCAAATACGATGATCAGCATGTTGGTCATATCAGCGGATGAGGTTGCGGGTGAGCATCAGGATGAACAGGAATGCCAGCAGGGCAATGGAGCTAAGGGTAACGATGAACTGGGGATTCTTGGCCATTTTCTTGCGGGCGCGGAAAGATTCCATGATCCCGATCGCAGTTGCAAAAACAACCTGGACAATAAAAAAGATCACTATGTTGAAAACCATAATGACCCCGTTCCCGAACCCGGGATATAATAGTGCTGTTACCGGAGGCATGATGAAATTGGCGATCAGCCCTCCGAACAATACGAATTTAAGGTTTGTGGCCGTCTGGATCAGGGCCAGGTCAAACCCGCTGTAATCGAGGATCATCACTTCATGAATCATGGTCAATTCGAGGTGTGTCTTCGGATCGTCAACCGGCAACCGGCTATTCTCGATCATGGCGATCTGCACCAGGAGGTAAATGGCCACGATCCCTGCAAAGGCACTCACACCGGAAGAAAAACCAGGTGATGAAAAAATCCCGTTCATGCTGAGCTGGCCACTGACCAATGCCAGCGATCCGAACAAGATGAAAAAGGCCGGTTCGGTGAGCAAGGAATAGAGAGCTTCCCGGTTTGCGCCCATGCCCTCAAAGCTGCTTCCGGTATCCAGGGCAGCCAGGATGAACACCAGCCTGCCTAGTGCCAGCAGGTAGGCGAAAAGGATGAAATCCCCGTCAAACCCAAAGATGGATCGTGTGCCCGGAAACGGCAACAGGAAAAGTGCACAGGCCACGGTCGCCAGGTAGACGGCAGGAGCCACCCGGTATATAAGGCTTGTTGTCGTGCTGATCACGCTGTTCTTCCGGTACAGGAGCAGGATATTCCTCCATGGCTGAAAAAGGCCGGGACCTTTCCTGCCGCTGGCCATACTTTTTACCCTCAGGATGACCCCTGGGAACAACAATACGGATAATATGCCAAGCAGCGCTCCCGTCATATGACATGCAGGTATAACAGGGCAAGAAGCAAAATGATGAACAGGAAGGCATACAGGATGTAATGCCTGATATTCCCGGTCTGGAGCCTGGCCAGGTATTTCAGGATGGCCATTGCGTGGAAGTTCAGGCGGCTGAGGAACGTGTTGAAGATATCGTTGGGATGAATGGCAAACGATTTGTGCCCCGGGAAGATCTCCTGTTCCGAAATCTCTTTGAATTCCTTTTTGTTCTGAAGGACCGGCTGGGCCAGCTCAATGAAATTGGCGGCATAGGATGTTCCCGTGTACTGTTGTTTCTCATGCAGATCCGTCGAACCGCAGCCCCAGGTTGGACGATATTCAGGAGTCCGGGAAACGGCCAGCCGGTTTCTCCATATGAGGATACCGGATGCCAGGACGACCAGGATGACACCCAGCAGCGGAATGTAGGTGAATATGCCGTCGAATGTCGGCAGGTATGGGATCGCCGGCAGACGGAACACGGCAGTGACCAGGCGAAACAAAGGTTCAGCAAACAGAAGCGGCAGGAAGCCGATCAGGAGGATCATCCCGGCGATCAGGTATTGCGGGAAAAGCATCGACCGGTCAGCCTCCTCAATGGGATGCCCGGGATCCTTCCGGAGAGTGCCCAGGAATACCACTCCGAACGCCTTGGTAAAACAAAAGATGGCCAGTCCGCCGATCAGGGCCAGCGAAACGATAGCCAGCAGCATGGTCAGTGACTGGTATATGCTGCCGCCGTTCAATCCACTGAACAATCCGAAGTAAATCAGAAATTCCGAGATGAACCCGTTGAGGGGAGGCAGCCCGCAGATCGCTATGGCCCCGACAAGGAACAGCCCGGCCGTGTGAGGCATCTTCCGGATGAGTCCTCCGAGACTGTCGGTGTCACGCGTGTGGCAGGCCTGGTAAACCGAGCCGGAAGTGAAAAAAAGCAGCGATTTGAACAACGAATGATTAAGCACATGAAGCATGCCTCCGGCAAAACCGAGAAGGGCAAGCATCGGGTGATGCGTTCCGAGGCCGATGGCTCCCAATCCGATGCCCATCCCGATGATCCCGATGTTCTCGATGCTGTGATAGGCGAGCAATTTCTTAAGGTCATGCTGGGTAATGGCCAGCATGACTCCCATCAGCCCGGAGATCGCAGAAAGGACCAGGATGCACCAGCCGATCAGAAAGAGATCCGATTGTACCGCGAGAAGTACCCGGATGATCCCGTAAATTCCCATTTTGATCATCACGCCGCTCATGACCCCGGATACATGCGAAGGTGCGGCCGGGTGAGCCTCGGGCAACCAGGTATGAAAGGGAATGAATCCGGCTTTGATCGCAAAACCGGAAAAAAAGAGGAAAAAGAGGGCGGCATTCCGGTGCGTGGCAAAATATGCGGGAAGGGAGTCAAAACTTATATCCCCGGTTGCCGATCCGGTGATCAACAGGGCAAGAAGCAACAGAATGAACCCGATATGCATTTGCACCAGGTAATTCACCGCTGTTTTCAGGGTGACCCGTTGTTCCGCTTCGAACAGGATCAGCATGAACGATGAAACCGCCATCAGCTCCCAGGCGATCAGGAATGCCGTTCCGTCACGCAGGCTCAGCACAGCCAGCATCGAAAGATACAACCAGGTATAGCTGAAATAATGCAGGGCGAACTGGGCCGGATTTTTCGTATTCCGGTAATGCGCCAAGTACCCTCGTGAGTACAGAAGTCCCGTAAGCGCTGTAAAATTGGTGACCAGGATGAAGAAGGCGGATAACGGATCAATTGTAAATTGCAGTTCCCCGAAGATCCCGCTGAACGACCAGATGACAGGATCTGGCAGATGCACCCCGGCTCCCGTTCCTGCAACAGCAACATTCGTCAAACATCCTGCGATTTGGTTAACAGATGGGATGGTAGTGATCGCAGCAATCAGAACATTCACCAGGAATGAATAGGTATACCTGACCTTTGACGGAACGAGAAGGATCAAAAACGAGAGTAATACTGCCGCCGGTATGTAATAGAAGGCCATTCCGGCTGCAAGGTAAAACTTTGGCGGAAGACCTGAAAAAATGTACACGGGATTTTATTAACAGACCGGGATCATGTTTCATCTGTACACCGGAAATAGATTGAAATCCAAGCAACTCTGACGGGAAACAAATGTCTGTTAATATGTATATATTTCACAAGTCAAACCCATGAGAATTTGTACAAGCCTGCTTTATCTGATCATCCTGGCTCAACCGGTCAGTGCACAGGATTATCTGATCACGTTCGCCGGAGCCGGCGCCAGCAGCACAGTCGATTCCGTCAAAGTGGAAAACCTTTCTCAATGTACCAGCTTGTCGCTGTCTGGAGCCGATACACTGCTTCTTGGCACGGAGGTTGGGATTGGCATGATGCTCCATGGAAATAATATGTCCCTTATGGTCTCTCCGAATCCGTCAAACGGGGTTTTTTCGGTTTTGATCAACACAACGGAAAACAGGAATGCGATCCTGGAGATCTATGATATTCGCGGCAGGATCATGTTGTCCCGGGAAGAAAATCTCTCCATAGGTTCCAACCCATTTGTCATGAGAGGCATACCTGAGGGATTGCATATTGTTCAGATTCGGTCGGACAGGTTATTGCAAACGGCATCGTTCATCAGCACTGCAACCGGCAGCGGAATGCCCGATCTGGAAAGAAGCGGCACGGCCTTTTTAACAAAGGGCGGTTCCGGAGGCCCAAGATCCGTTATCACCATGCCATTCAACCCTGGCGACACGCTGAAACTGACCGGGAGATCCGGCATCTACAGGTCCGTCAGCATGTTCGTTCCGATATCAAGCCAAACCGTCGTCTTCACATTTGTTGACTGCACCGACATAGACAGTAATCATTATGCGGTGGTGCAAATCGGCTCGCAGCTTTGGATGCAGGAGAATTTAAAGACCACAAAATACAGGGACGGCTCGGATATTCCCAATGTGACCGACAGCGCGACATGGGCAAACCTCACGACCGGCGCCTGGTGCGATTTCCTGAACCTTCCTGAAGAAGGGGAGCAGTACGGACATTTATACAACTGGTATGCTGTCGACGACAGCCGGAACATCTGTCCTGCGGGCTGGCATGTTCCATCCACATACGAATGGAACATCATGGAAATATTCCTTGATCCAACGGTCGACACCACCGCGCTTGGCCCTACCGGACAGGAGATCGGCCGGATCCTGAAAGAGGGATGCGATACCCGCTGGCAGTACTGGGATACCACCTACGGCTTCAATTCAGCCGGTTTTACCGCCCTGTGTGCCAACTTCCGGGGTGCGACCGGAGGCTGGGCCCTGGCCCCGGATCATAACCACGACACCAGCTTCTGGACCTCGACCTCTTACAGCGCTAACTCCGCCTGGTTCCGGGGTCTTCGATGGTGTTACAGCGACATCTATTCTATTTTCCCCTGGAAAACAGGCGGAAATTCCGTCAGGTGCATAAAGGATAACTGACCGGTCCTCGCCCAGGATACCTATTGAATCACTGGTTTCCCGGTAACCGATTGTTCGGCTGACCATTTGTGTCACAGGTTGCGTTCCATTAGGTGAGAAAATCCGGGGGCAGAAGGCCTGTCCTTATTGGAATAAACCCCATCTTTGCACAATGTCTGACAACTCTTTGAAAAAGGGATCCCCGGTCATGGTCATCGTTGCATTTGCAACTGTTTATATCGTCTGGGGATCGACCTATTACTTCATCCAGGTGGCGGTACGCCAGATGCCGCCCATGATCCTTGGAACACTCCGGTTTATAGCGGCAGGAGTCCTGATGCTCGGATGGTGTGTCCTGAGGGGAGAAAAGATCATGAACCGGCAACAAATAAAGACGTCAGTCATTACCGGACTGCTGATGCTCCTTGGAGGGACAGGGGCCGTGATCTGGGCTGAGAAATGGCTTCCCAGTTCGCTCGTGGCGATCCTGATCTCATCCGCCCCGTTCTGGTTCGTCCTGCTGGATATTCCGATGCTGAAAGAAAATCTCAAAAACCGGTCCATTCTTGCCGGGTTGTTTTTTGGCTTTATCGGGTGCAAATCGTCAGCGTAATTTTCACCAATAAAGGTATAATTTTAATGTGTGGTTT
>DAIRDK010000119.1:0-8495 GCA_036796175.1 Bacteroidales bacterium
GCGACAGACACCTTCCACCTCCCTGATCCCGTTTATCTTCATATCGGCCAAATCGGAAAAGGAAGATATCCTGTATGGTCTGAAGATGGGTGCCGACGATTATATCATCAAGCCCATCGATTTCCCTGAACTGCTGAAACGGATCATCACACGCATCGAGAAGACGCATAATACCCGCCAGCTCAGCGAAGTCAAGTACCAGGCCCTGTTTGAATCGGCCAATGACCCGATCCTGATGATCCGGGTTGCCGATAACCGCATTGTGGACGCCAATCCTACGGCCTGTTCCACGCTCGGATTTAACAAAGAGATCCTGCTGGCCAAACAGATCCCCGACCTGTTTATCCACCCGGATGGCGATCCCTCTTTTTCGTTCTATACTCCGGCCAGTGGCTGGCAGGATCACTTCCTCGCCGAAGCCACCTGGAAGCATGCCGATGGCCGGCTCGTCCCCGTCCAGGTCAGCGGACGCAAGATCCACCTGGTGGGCGATGACTATATCTTTCTTATTATCAGGGATATAAGCCTTCAGAAAGTGTACCAGGAATCCCTGATCACGGCCAAAGAGAAGGCCGAGGAATCCGACCGCCTGAAATCTTCCATCCTGGCCAACATGAGCCATGAGCTGAGAACTCCGTTGAACGGCATCCTGGGTTTTGCCGAGATCCTGAAAGAGGAACTGGTGGCTCCGGAACTGGTCACGATGGCCGAGAATATCCGCAATTCGGGGAAATGGCTACTGAACACCCTTGACGCGATCCTGAACCTCTCTCAGCTGGAAGCAGGCAAGATCACGCCCAAACCGGTTCATGCCGACCTGGTTCCCCTCATCTTTGAAGTCGTCGGTTCATTCCAATCCCTGGCCGATGAGAAACAGATCTACATCCAGGCCCGGCTGCCGGAAAAACTCGTGTTTCTTGCCGATCCGAAGCTGGTTCAGCAGGTAGTGTCGCACCTCGTGGATAATGCCATTAAGTTCACCAAAGCCGGCGGGATCACCGTGGAGGCATCCATCCTGAAAGAGGGGCCCGAGGAGCTGATGATCACGGTGAGGGATACCGGGATCGGGATCCCGGCCGAGAACATCGAAATGATCTTCCAGGAATTCCGACAGGTGAGCGAAGGACTGGGACGACAGTTCCAGGGCAGCGGGATCGGGCTCACCATCACCCACCGGATCATCGACCTGCTGGGCGGTGCCATTTCGCTGGAAAGCGAGCCGGGATCGGGTTCGACGTTCCGGGTGAAGATCCCCGGCGATCCATCCAGGTACCGCAAGCAACCGGCTCCCGCCGAATCGGCCAAACAGCATGAGACAGGACGGCCCGAGGGCAGCGTTTTACCGCATATTCTCCTCGTGGAAGACAACCTCCTCAACCGCGAGCTCACAGCCTATTTCCTCCGCTCGGTATGCACGCTGGATCAGACTGCGCGCGGCGAGGATGCCATCCACCTGGCGGGAAGCAGGTCCTATGATGCGATCCTGATGGACATTAACCTTGGACAAGGGATGGACGGACTAACGGCCACCCAATCCATCCGGCATATCCCGGGATACAGATCCACGCCTGTGATCGCCCTCACCGGTTATTCGTATGAGGACGATATCGAAAAACTGCTCACGAACGGCTGCACCCATTATATCACCAAGCCCTACGACAAAGCCAGCCTGGTCAGTCTTCTTCACCGCGCCCTGAATAAAGAGTAAATCCCGCTTCACAATTTTCTCGGTTTGCGATACTTTTTGTATCTTTGTTGCGTTAAAAGAATCTAAATTGACTTAAAACCGATATCCATGAAAAAAGCAATCGTATTAGCATCTGCCCTGTTCCTGATCGCAGGCATGGTCGTTGCCCAGACCCCGCAAACCCCGGCCAAGTCGACATCGACCACCACGACCAAAACGACCACAGCCACTTCAACCGAGAAGAAAGACTCCAAAGCGACCTGCGACCCGAAGACGGCCAAGAATTGCCCGGCTTCAAAGTCATGCTGCGCTCATGACAGCAAGGCAACCACTACTGAGAAGAAAGAGGCGACGCCGGAAAAGAAGTAATCCGATATTAATTATTTAAAGAGGGTGATCCGCAAGCCGGGTCACCCTCTTTTTTTAGGATACTTTCCCGGGATTCCTGAACACAATGGGCATCCTGACCATCACGCGCACCGACCGGCCCTGCCGCCGGCCCGGATCCCATTTCGGCATGATCCGGACTACCCGGATGGCCTCTTCATCGCAACCTCCTCCGATCCCTTTTTCAATCTTGATGTTGGAGAGGGTTCCGTCGGGTTCGATGATGAACACAACGACAACAACACCCTGTACGCCGGCCTGGAGGGCCGCTTGCGGGTATCGTACCGCTCTTTTCAGGAACAGCAGACGGGCCTCTTCACCCCCGGGAAAACGCGGGTACACATCGATCACCGTGGCCAGCCCGGTGACCTCCCCGGTGCCGGTGCCGTTCTCCACCCCTCCACCGGGGCCCGTGGAATCAGCCTGGGCGGGTTCCTCCTTCGGCGGCTCCTCCGGTGGCCTGACCTCTTTTTCGGGGACTACGGTATCGGTGACCACGGGCGCAGGTTCCGCATCGGGAGGTTTCGTCAGCGTCCGGGCCAGTTCCTGGGCCGGGTTGCTTTCAGGAGGAGTGATGGGTATATACTCCACCTCGTAAATGAAGTCATCATCGGTAAGTTCCCGGGAACCTGCGAAAAAATAGGTCGCGAACGGGATGAAGATGATCACCAGGAAGATCAGCACACCGGATATTACCGATATCAGCAAAGTACGGGGGTATCTTTTATGCTGGTCATAGGCGCCATACTCTTTGTTCCGGTTGCGGAACACGATCTGGTATAAGGATTCGTTCCGGATGTTCAGCAGGCCCATGGTCATTCCTTCCAGATCTTTTTCAGGTACTCGATATCCCTCCGTTCCCGTTTCGTGGGTCTACCCAGTCCGCGTTCACGGTATTCAAAGTTCGTCTCCCGCATGAGCTTCAGTTTCTCGTATTCTTCAGGCGGGGTCAGATCGGTCATGAAGTCGGTCACCAGCTTGGCTGAGACCCGGCTTTTTGGGAACGAGACGACCTTCACCGTTTTATGATACGGCGGGAGGAACACCGAGACCTCTTCCCCTGCCTTCAGCTCCCTGGAGGGCTTCACGATCTGTCCGCCGATCCTGACTTTACCCGCCTTGCAGGCCATCGTGGCCTGGTTCCGGGTCTTGTACACCCTGACTTCCCACAGCCATTTATCGATCCGGGCGCTCTCCTGCATCGGTTACTTCTGCCTGAAATACACTTCAACCGGGACCCCGGTGAAATCAAACCGTTCCCTCAGCTGATTCTCAATAAAACGCCGGTAAGGCTCCTTTACGTATTGGGGAAGGTTGCAAAAAAAGACAAACGAGGGGTAACGGGTCGGAAGCTGGGTGACGTATTTGACCTTGATCCGCTTGTCTTTTGTCATGGGGGGCGGGGTTTTCTCGATGATCGGCAGCATGGTTTCATTCAGTTCCCGGGTAGGGATCCTGGCCGACCGCTGTTTGAAGACCTTCACCGCCGCCTCCATGGCCTTCAGGATGCGCTGCTTTTCCTTTACGGAAGAAAAAATGATGGGAACGTCCCGGAACGGGGCGATCCGCTGCCGGATGGCTTCTTCATAATCCCTGAGGGTATTGGTTTCTTTCTCCACCAGGTCCCATTTGTTGACCAGGATCACCACTCCCTTGTGGTTCTTGGTGATCAGGGAAAAGATATTGAGGTCCTGGGCTTCGAATCCCCGTTCCGCATCGACCATCAGGATGCATACGTCGCTGCTTTCGATCGACCGGATGGCACGCATCACCGAGTAGAACTCGATGTTCTCCTTCACCTTGGCTTTTTTCCGGATCCCGGCGGTGTCGACCAGCATCAGGTCGAGCCCGAACGACTTGTACCTCGACAGGATCGAATCGCGCGTGGTCCCGGGGATTGGCGTAACGATCGAACGCTCGTTGCCAAGGAGGAGGTTTACCAGCGACGATTTGCCTGCATTGGGCCGGCCGACGATGGCAATGCGGGGCAGGTTCTCTTCATCATCCGGCAGTTTAAATTCACCCGGCAGCTTGTTCACCAACTCATCCAGCAACTCGCCGGTACCTCCACCGCTGACCGCCGAGATGCTGAAGAGTGGCCCCAGCCCAAGCGCATGGAACTCATGCTCGTCGAGGATCTGTTTGTGGCTGTCGACCTTGTTTACAACCACCATGACCGGTTTCTTTGATTTCCTCAGTTCCCCGGCAAGATCTTCGTCCATGGTTGTCAGGCCTTCGCGGCCGTCGACCAGGAACAGCACCACATCCGCTTCATCCACCGCCAGGCGGACCTGTTTCTTGATCTCATCCTCGAAGATATCCCCGGAACTGTCGACATACCCCCCGGTGTCGATGACGGAAAACTCCACGCCGTTCCAGTCGGAGGCGCCGTAGTGCCGGTCGCGGGTCACCCCGCTCGTGGGATCGACAATGGCGTCGCGGCCGCCGGCAAGGCGGTTGAACAGGGTCGATTTTCCGACATTTGGGCGACCGACAATAGCAACAATGGACATATCTATTTACGATTTACGATGTACGATTTACGACTGGATTGACGATTGACGATTTACGATTTATTTTTGATTTTTACCATGGCCTAATCTTCTTCTCCCGGCATATATCCGAACCGTTTCAGGGTTCGTTCGTTTTCGCGCCAGTTTTTTTCCACTTTCACGGTCAGTTCGAGGAACACTTTCTTGCCGAGGAAGGCTTCGATCTCCTTGCGGGCTTCGGTACCGAGCTTTTTGATGGCGCTGCCTTCCTTTCCAAGCATGATGGCCTTTTGGGATTCCCTGGCCACGTATATGGTCGCGTGGAGGTAGATGATCTCTTCTTCGCCTTTTCTCCGCTCCTTGAACTCGTTAACGATAACTTCGGCATGGTAAGGGATCTCGTCGGAATAGTTCAGCAGGATCTTTTCCCGGATGATCTCGGAGACGAAAAAGCGCTCGGACAGGTCGGTGAGGTCCTCTTTAGGAAAATAGGGAGGGGAGTCGGGCAGTTTTTCAAGGATCAGGTTCATCAGCAGGTCGAGGTTTGTACCCTTCAGGGCAGAAACCGGAAGGATGGCGGCATCCGGCAGAAGCGAACGCCACTTGTCGGTATCCGACACGATCTCCGATTCATCTTTTTTATCTATTTTATTGATGGCCAGGATAACGGGAACACCTGCGGTACGGATGTTTTCAAGGATCTGTTCCTCCCTGAAATCCACGCCGGGCTCGGTCATCAGCAGAATAATATCCGCATCGGAAAGGGCCGAGAGCACGGCTGACATCATTGACCGGTGCAGCAAATACCCCGGCCTGAGGATCCCCGGCGTGTCGGAATAGACGATCTGGAAACCCTCCCCGCTGACAATGCCCTTGATCCGGTGGCGGGTGGTTTGCGCCTTATGCGTGATCACAGAGAGCCGTTCCCCCACGAGGGCATTCATCAGTGTGGATTTCCCCACGTTGGGATACCCGATGATTGCGACAAATCCGGCCTTGTGGTCCATATTGTACAAAGCTACGAAAAGATACCGGATACCGGATGCCGGATGACGGATGACGGATGACGGATGCCGTCAGCTATTCTTCCCACCTGGCCACGTGGAAACTGATAAAATCTAAGATCCCGGCGTGTTCATCCTTGCCATTGCCCCGGATGCGGACAGGCTCACCGAAGGTCATGAAGATCGGTTTCCTGCGGTCGATGGGCCCCAGGTCCTTGATGATCCTCCCGTTCCGCCAGAAATCCGTTTTAATGGCTACCGGCACGACAGGGACATTGGCACGGCCGGCGAGTTTCACACCGATCGAATTGAATTCTGCAGGGATGAATTCCAGCGTCCGGGTGCTTTGGGGAAACATCATGATCGAAGTTCCTTTCTGCAGCAGGTCCAATCCCTGCGACATGACGATCTGCAGGTCTTCCCTTGGGTTGGA
The DNA here is from genome assembly GCA_036796175.1 of Bacteroidales bacterium. Classification (GTDB taxonomy): domain Bacteria; phylum Bacteroidota; class Bacteroidia; order Bacteroidales; family FEN-979; genus DAIRDK01. The sequence continues at coordinate 6,004 of DAIRDK010000119.1, forward strand.
CCGGCCTAACACAATGGGATCCCGGGAGCGCATCACCGGGCCGAAAACGGGATGTTTTACAAGACTCGATTTTACCACGAAGGTGACCCGCCTTCCCTGGGCAATGATCCCCGGGAATATCATGTTCTCAAGGGTACTCATGTGATTGCTGACCATGACGACCGGCCCCTGTTCTTTCCTCAATTTCTCAAGCCCGGTGATATGAAATTTGCCTCCGCATTCTTCAATCAGGTTAAGGACATCGAGCGACGAGGCTATCCACTGATCGTTGTCGTATTTTCCGCGGACGGCTATTTTTCGGTTTTTAAATACGATGGACAGGAACCTGGCAATGAAATAAGCGCTGGTACCCATCATCAGCTTATCAGCCAGCACACGCCTGTTCTCCTGCGTATGATATTCATCCAGGGTCAGAAATGATACGGTCACTTGGTTCGGATTTACCGGATGCCGGATGCCAGATGGCAGTTACCGTGAACCGGGAACTATTCCTTTAGAAATTTCTGAGTGAACACGCCTGTGCCGGTCACCAGTTTTATCAGATACATTCCATGAGACAGGTTGCTCAGGTCAATTTTCGTTTCATCTGAATCCAATCTTATCGTTCTGCAGATCTTTCCTTGAATATCAATGATCTCTATGATCCCGGGGTCCTGCGAGGTGATCGTAAGGTAATCACGGACCGGGTTGGGAAAGACTGCAACATGGCCCTTTTTGTTGACGTCATTGATCCCGACCGGTGTATTGTCGGATTTTGCAATGAACATATCCGTGGTGCCGTTGCTATACACCGTGTCATTGCCAAAAACAACTGTCGGACTGCCGATGTATCCGGACGCAAAAAAATTCCGGGAGCCATCCACCGCCACAGAATTGGCCACCTCATCACCGGTACCTCCGGCAGAAACCGCCCATTCAACGTTGCCATCCGGATTATATTCCGCAACGAAGAGGTCTGCCGTTCCGGATCCGTTATTGGTTAACGGATACGTACCAAAACTTACAGACGTACTTTTAAAAAATCCGGCGGCATAACTGTATCCGGATTTATCGGTTGTGACTGACATGGCCTGGTCATCGGCCGCTCCACCGGCTGATTTAGCCCACAGCACATTGCCGGCAAGATCGTATTTAACCAAAAACACGTCGCCGCTGCCGGCATTGGGCAGGGTTACGAGTCCGAAAATTATGTTATTACCCCCGAACCTGCCAGCCGCATAGCAATTTCCATAGATATCTGCCGTAACGGCATTCGCTACATTATCCCCGTTCGTCCCTGCATTCTTTGCCCATACCACCTCCCCATCGGTTGTATATTTTGCAACGATCACGTCGTGATTTGCCACTTTTGTAAGAACGATGGTGCCGAAAGTCAGTGTGTTACCGTTTAATCTTCCGGCCAGGAAGACATGGCCAAGATGATCGGCCGCGACACTGTAGGAATATTCCCAGCCCGGACCAACCGGCGAACGGCCCCATAATGCAGTTCCATCGGGCGCATACTTTGCAATATAGATGTCGGAAAATCCGGTATTGGTTAATATGCTTGGACCCAAAGTGATCGTTGGACTGAGAAAGTACCCCGTGATAAAACTATTGCCCGCCTCATCCACCGCAATGCCGTAAGCCCTGTCATCACCGGTTCCGCCTGCACTTTTAGCCCAGAGGGCATTCCCATCCGGATCATATTTGGCAACAAACAGATCATAAATGAAACCTCCCGAATTGACCAACGTGGTCGTCCCGAAGGTCAGGGTCGGGCTTTTAAAATACCCTGCCAGGTATACATTACCAAGGTCATCGACCGCAACCGCGCTGGAAATATCCACGTCCGAGCCTACGGCCGTGCTCGCCCAGAGGACATTCCCGCTGGGATCATATTTCACGATGTACAGGTCGGTGGACCCGGTACTCGTTAACGTATGTGTCGGATCGAATGAGATGGAGGTGTTATAATACCCTGTCACGTAGCTGTTACCGGCTGAATCTGCCGTAACCGACATCGCGTAGTCATAGCCATTATTACCGGCCGCTTTGGCCCAAAGCCATGTTGGAGTTTGAGCGTTAACCTTGCCAGCAAGGCATAACAGCCCCAGGAAATACAGTGAAAGCAGGAAAAATACCGATTTTCTCATATCCAGGTGTGTTGATACTGTTTGAGAGCAAATATAACGAGAAAACCAATTACCTCCTTATTCTTGAATAACCCCCACTACTTGCTCACAGCGCGGTCTTACAAACCACCCCGGTCAAAGGGAACACAGCCCCCATCCGATGGCCAGATCAATGACCCGGGGCTTTATTAAACTCAACGGAAACGTCCCGACCCGTGCGCCGATGCCGGCTCGTTTTATTCTTAATAAAGGTTCGGTTCTGGTCGATGAATGTAAGAAACAATCTATTTCACCATTTCACCATTTCACCATTTTACCAGTTCACCATGGCCTGTCACCTGGCCAGAACTCCGTTCCGGCTGTCGATCTTCGAAGCCA
>DAIRDK010000120.1:0-8440 GCA_036796175.1 Bacteroidales bacterium
CGACCGGATCGCAAAATACAACCAGCTCCTCCGCATCGAGGAACAGTTGTGAGATACCGCGAAATACCTGGGGAAGGACTTCAAATATTACCGGAAATAGCCGCATGGGCGACCTGCCGGGTCGCCCTTACCAGGTCAGGATCACCTGAACCAATAATTCCGTCACGTGCCTGACGTTCTCCTCGAAGACCTTCAGGACCTCCTCCCAGGTGACGGGTGCTTCTCCTGTTTTCCAGGAATCATAATCAGTTGACAACGCAATGACGGCATAATGGATGCCCGCCTCGAAGGCGAGTGCGGCTTCCGGCGCGATGCTCATGTTGATGACATCGGCACCCAGGGTACGGAACATACGGGATTCGGCGCGCGTGGAGAAACGGGGGCCTTCGATCGTGACCATGGTGCCCCGCGGATGGTAGGGAAGACCAAGCCGGTGAGCGGTGGAAATCAGCTTTTCACGTAGTTCTTCCGAGAACGGATCGGCAGTGGCGGCATGGATCAGGTTGCCGTTTTCGAATACATCATGGAACGTGTTGACCCGGTGACGGGTAAAATCGATGAACTGGTCGGCGATGACCATATCACCCCGCCGGATCTCTTCCCTGAGGCTGCCGCAGGCTGTGGTAGCCATGATATGGGAACATCCTGCCTGTCGCAGAGCGTCAATGTTGGCCCGGTTATTCACCTGGGTAGGCGGGATGGAATGGTCGCGGTTGTGCCTGGACAGGATGAACACTTCACAGTTTCCCAGTTTCCCCTGGAACAACGTGGAACTGGGTTCTCCCCAGGGCGTTTTCATCACGATCTCGTGTTTCTCTTTCAGGATATCCAGGCGCTCCAGCCCAGAGCCCCCGATCAGGCCGATCTTCATCATACCACAGGTTTAAACGGCCAAATTACAATAATTTTGATCTTCCTCATCCCTGAAAAATGCGTACCTTTGGCAACACATCTATCAATGATCCTATGTCAATAAACTATATTGGGGAACACCTTTTTCCGGGCCTTGTGGGACATGCACTGATCTGGATTGCGTTCCTGGCAAGCCTGGTCGCCGCCATACTTTTCTTCATCCGGACCCGGCCCCGTTTTTCGGAGAACGGGCTGGCCAGGCACGCCTCCAGACTGACCTATCTTGTAAGCACCTTGTCCGTGATTGCAGCTGCCGGCGTTTTATATTATCTCATCTTCAACCATTACTTTGAATACGGCTATGTGTGGAGGTATTCATCCAAAACCCTTCCCACGCAGTACATCATATCCTGCTTCTGGGCAGGGCAGGAGGGCAGTTTTCTCATCTGGGCGATCTGGCAGACACTGATCGGGGGATTCCTGATCTTTCGTGCTAAGCAGTGGGAACCATCCGTGATGTGGATCTTTGCCCTGTCGAATGCCTTCCTGATCAGTATGGTGCTGGGCGCGGACATCGGCGGGTTCCAGGTCGGCAACAGCCCCTTCATCCTGCTGCGCGATGCCTATGCCGACATCAAAGATTCGATCTTCCAGCAGGCTGATTACCTTTCGATGCTCGGGGACGGCAACGGGCTCAACCCGCTTCTGGAGAATTACTGGATGACGATCCATCCTCCCATCCTGTTCATCGGGTATGCCCTCGCCCTGGTTCCGTTCTCCTATGCCATTGCTGGCCTGACCCGGGGAAGATACACCGAATGGCTCAAACCCGCAATCCCCTGGGTGCTGGTCACGCTGTGTTTCCTGGGTACGGGCATCCTGCTGGGAGGAGCATGGGCCTACGTTTCCCTCACCTTCGGCGGTTTCTGGGCCTGGGACCCCGTAGAGAATTCTTCGCTGATCCCATGGATGACCCTGATGGCCTCACTGCACCTCATGCTGATCGCCCGAAAGCAGCATTTCGCCTTACTGGCGTCTTTCCTTATGGCTACCATCTCATACATCCTCGTCCTATACGCCACTTACCTGACCCGCAGCGGGGTCCTGGCCGATACTTCTGCACACTCGTTCGGTGAAGACGGACTTGCCGCGCAGTTGGTCTTCTATATCCTGTTATTCCTGGTTCTTGCGGTCGCAATGACCGGCGTCCGGTTCAGGCACATTTACGAAAAAAAGCGAGAACTGCTCCTCTCACGTGAGTTCTGGATGTTCATCGGCGCGGTGATCATTATCCTGGGTGCATTCCAGGTCATGTTCACCACGTCGATCCCCGTGTTCAACAAACTTCTCGGTACGGATTATGCGCCGCCGGCGGATTCCGTCGCTTTCTACAACCGCTGGCAAACACCCTTTGCCTTGCTGATCGCTGCATTTATCGCGTTTTCACAGTTTCTCAATTATGATGAAAACGAACCCTATGTATTCCTGAAACGCCTCTATATCCCCCTGCTGGGAGCTGCCGCACTGGTCATTCCCTTTGTGGCCACCGGCGTGGTCACACGGCTGAATCTTATCCTGTTTCTCTGTTTCATCTTATTTGCTATCCTGTCGGTTGTGGCGAATGCGCTGTTCCAGACCAGCAAGCCACGCAACTGGGGAGCACTGATCACTCACTTCGGGTTTGCCGTGTTCCTGCTGGGGGTCCTGGTTACTTTCTCCAACAGCCGGACCATCACCCGGAACACCTCCCGGTTTGACCTCGGCAGTGAAAAATCAAACCGGGAGAACCTGTTGCTGATGAAAGGGGACACGCTTTACATGAGCGGATTCTACGTAACGTATTCCGATCGGGTGACCAAGGGCAACATTACGGAATACCGGGTGGATTTCATGAAGCGGAAAAAAGGAACCTATTACCCGGCATTTACACTGCATCCGTCGGTGAACGTACACTCCAAGATGGGGGTGGTTTATAATCCCGATACGAAGCATTTTTTCAGCAGGGATTACTATACCTATATTTCATCCGTTGGGACGGAACCGGATTACATCGTGATCAAGACTATCATGAATCCTTATATCAACCTCCTTTGGGCCGGGGCCATCATCATGATGTCGGGGATCACCTGGGCGCTGGTCCGGAGGATCCGGATCTCCAGGCGTTAATAGTACCTGACATCCTTCACGTTCCCGTTAGGCCAGTAGAAGGTCCATTTTCCCGAACGGTGGCCGTTCGTGAAATGTCCTTGTAATTCCAGTCCGCCGGTAGTGTAATACTTGACTACGTCCCCGGTATACGGGATGCCGTCGAGTGTTTTGACCGGACCGCCCCGGAGCCGTTCCCATACCACCGGTTTGGGCTTTTCGGGTTCCTTTGCCTTGACCGGTTCGGTTTGCTGTGGTTGTTCTTCCACCTGCGGTGAAGCGGCCTGCTTCTGTTCCTGGGTTTTACCCGGTTCCGTAGCGCGTGTGGTCCTCATGGGTTGTTCCGGATTCTGGCTCTGTATGGCGGAGTCAGAAGCCGGGGCTCCTTCATTGCCCAGTTTATTTCCCATTTTGTAAACTTCGGCCGCATCCTGTTCCCCGTTTTCCTGCCAATAGTTCCAGGTCCCTTCCTTTAGGCCGTCGATATAGTTTCCTTCAGCCTGTTTTTGCCCGGTTGGATAATAGAATATCCACAAGCCGTCGCGCAGTCCGTTTTTCATATGGCCTTCGAGAATGGGTCTGCCGCCCTGGTAGGAGATCACATCCCCGGTGAACGGTTCTTTTTCATTCGCCATGTAATACAATCCTCCGCGGTCCTGGAGTTGTTCGAAATTCACCGGCTTACTGGTTGAGCAGGACATCAGAAGCCCGATCATTCCTGCAAAAAGTAAAAAATTCCTCATACGGTCATTGTTTATTGGAACAAATATAATACATGAGCATCATTTTTCACTCTTCACTCTTCACTTATTATTCCCTTCTTTATCCTCCAGCATTGGCACGAACCTGAACGCGCCATGCTCCTGTTTCTGAAACGTGCCGTCGGGTTTCCGGGTGATAGTGGTCATGATCTGGACTTCGTCGGGTCCTACCGGTATGACCAGGATCCCTCCCGGCCTGAGCTGTTCCAGCAGGGCTTCCGGAACATAGGGTGCGGCTGCTGTTACCAGGATCTTGTGAAAAGGGGCGAACGCGGACAATCCCTTATACCCGTCTCCGTAAAAGGTCTTGATCCCCGCATATCCTAATTTGGTGAGGAGTTTGGTGGTTTTTTCAAACAGTATTTTCTGGCGTTCGATCGTGAATACCTTAGCGCCCATTTCGTGCAGGATGCACGCCTGGTACCCGGATCCGGTGCCGATCTCCAGGATCCTGTCCCCTTTATGAATGCGTAGCAGTTCGGTTTGGAAAGCGACTGTATAGGGCTGTGAAATGGTCTGGCCGGCTCCGATGGGAAACGGTTTGTCTTCGTAGGCGAATTCAAGGAACGAGGAATCAAAGAAAAAATGGCGGGGGACCTTCTCGACTGCGTCCAGTACGTTGGGATCGGAGATCCCTTTGCGCCGGATCGTGTCCACGAGTAGTTTTCGTAGCCCTTTATGCCGGTAAGTATCAGTCATGTTTCTTAGCGAGCGGTTTTCATGAAAATTCAGACGAAAATACGATTTTCGGTTGCAGTAAAGGCTTACTTTTGCAAAAAAACCACCACACATGCTGAAGATCGGGGTTCTTGGCGCAGGCCACCTTGGAAAGATCCATATTCGTTGTATTAAGGAGATCGCTGATTATGAATTGTCCGGGTTTTACGATCCGGATCCGGTCATCGCCGGAAAGGTGGCCTCGGAGTTGGATGTCAACCGGTTCGGTTCGATGGATGCCCTGATCGATGCGGTGGATGTGGTAGATATCGTGACCCCTACCATCTCGCACTTCGACTGTGCGACCAACGCGTTACACAAGTCCAGGCACGTATTCATCGAGAAACCCGTGGTCACTTCCCTGGAAGAGGCCCGTGAACTGATCCGGATGGCGGGTGAGTCCCATGTCAAGGTCCAGGTGGGTCATGTGGAACGGTTCAATCCTGCTTTCCTGGCCGCTGAGCCATTCATCAGCGAGCCGATGTTCATCGAGTGCCACCGGCTTTCGCAGTTTAATCCCCGGGGGACGGATGTCCCGGTGATCCTGGACCTGATGATCCACGACATTGATATCATCCTGAGTGTCGTGAAAAGCCAGATCCGGAATATTTCCGCCAGCGGCGTTGCGGTCGTCAGCGATACGCCGGATATTGCCAATGCGCGCATCGAGTTTGAGAACGGATGCGTGGTCAACCTGACGGCAAGCAGGATCTCGATGAAAAACATGAGGAAAGCCAGGTTCTTCCAGAAAGATACCTACATAGCGGTTGATTTCCTGAAGAAGGAGATGGAACTGGTCCTGATCAGGGATATGGATGATCCGGCAGAAACTCCCCTGACGATCCCGCTCGAATTGCCTGGAAAACCAATGAAAAAGATCGTCTTCGACAAACCTGAAGTCAAGCCCCTGAATGCGATCCGTGCCGAACTGGAGAGCTTTTACCAGGCGATCACCAACAATACCGATCCCCCGGTCACGATCAGCGATGGCGTGAACGCCCTGGATGTGGCTCACCAGGTCATGAAAAAAATCGATCAATCCCTCTCAAATCTTTGATCTGAATGCAACTTTCAGAATTTCTTGTTTTCTTATTAACAAATACAATATAACCAGAAGAGGGGCGTTTCCACAGTACAGGAGGCACTCAACCGGCGCTATGTTAAAACGGGGATCTTTACACACGATTTTATGTTTTATTTTCCCGGCAGTTGCCCTGCTCTCGACATCCTGTGAAAAATTTGAAGGGAACCAGACCATCCCGGCCTACCTCCGGATCGATTCCATTTATCTTCAAACCGATTACGCAACGGAAGGAACAGCTTATCAGAATTTTACGGATGCCTGGGTATACGTTGACGACCAACTGGTCGGGGCCTTCCAGTTACCTGCCGAATTCCCTGTTTTAGCCAACGGACAGCACAAACTGACCATTATGCCCGGGATTAAGAAAGACGGCGTGGCCGCAACCCGGACCAACTATCCTTTCTGCCAGCCGATCACCATGAACCTGACGTTCATTGAGGACAGTACGATCCGGCTGGGCACGCTGAAAACGCGTTACGAATCGACGACGGAATTCTTTATGATCGAAGATTTCGACGGACCGGTCCTGCAACTGGATACCACGAAAAGGAGCCAGGCAGGTATCTGGAAGACCACGACCGGATGGCCTTCCACCTTCGAAGGAAGTCATTCCGGCTTGGTTCAGATGGATTCCGTCGGCAGCCTGTTCGAATGCACCAACAAGACCGATTTGGTCATCCCTTCGGCTCCCGTATACATGGAACTGAACTTTAATACGAACAACCCGGTCGCCGTGGGAGTTTTCCTTTATGGCTACACACAGATCGTTCAAACTCCGGTCGTTTATCTGAACCCGACGGAAGGGGCGTGGAAAAAGATCTACATCGATCTTACCAACGCCCTGAATTCGGAAACGGGGATGCAGAAGTTCCGCATCTTCTTCAGCGCACTCCAGGCGGAGGGGGTTTACACAACGGATATCCGCATGGATAATATTAAAGTCCTGACGAGGGACATTTCGAAACAGGAAGCAAATGAATAACCGGAGACAAGTCGTAACGTACATTGTTGCAGACTACCTGACTGCAATGGCAGCCTGGCTTGCCTTCTTCTGTTTCCGGAAATGGACGGTTGATCCGCATGTGTTCAGCCATCCTGAAGCCATTTTTACAGATACGAATCTTTACCTCGGCATTGCTGTTATCCCGGTTTTCTGGCTGGCTTTATATGTCATCATCGGCACCTACCGCCAGATTTTCCGCAAGCCCAGGATGAAGGAACTCGGGCAGACGGTACTGATCACGTTCATCGGGGTCACCATCCTGTTTTTCGCGCTCATTCTTGATGATATTATCATTTCCAACCGGACCTACCTGAAATTCTTCCTGACCCTCCTGTTGCTGCACCTGTTTTTTACCGCTACCGCCAGGTTTATCATAACGTCGCGCATCGCATACAAGATCCACCATAAGATCATTGGTTTCAATACGATCATCGTCGGTAGCAACGGGAACGCCGTGGCCATCTACAGGGAGATCGAGAACCAGGAAAAGTCATCAGGGAACAAATTCATCGGGTTCGTAAACGTGGAAGGCTACAACAGCTATAAGCTGGCCGAATATATCCCACACCTCGGTTCCCTGAAGGACCTTAACCGGATCATCAGGGAGTACCAGGTCGAGGAAGTGATCGTCGCCATCGAGCATTCGGAAAACCATACGATCGAAAAGATCATCACGCAGCTGGAAGACACTGCGGTTGTGATCAAGATCATTCCCGTCATGCAGGATATCCTGATGGGATCGGTAAAAACCACCTCGATCTTCCAGGCTCCACTGATTCAGATCTTTCCCGACCTGATGCCGGCCTGGCAAATGTCGTTGAAGCGGATCATCGATATTGTGGTATCTGTCATCTGCCTGGTCATTGTTTCTCCAATAATCCTGGTTACCGCCATCGCCATTAAACTGACCTCCCCGGGCCCGGTGTTCTTTTCACAGGTCCGGGTCGGTCTGAAAGGGAAACCGTTCATCATGCATAAATTCAGGACCATGTACAAGGATGCGGAGACAAACGGTCCCATGCTGTCCAGCAAATCCGATCCCAGGATCACCCGGGTCGGCAGGTTCCTGCGTAAGGTCCGGATAGATGAAATCCCCCAGTTCTATACGGTTATCAAAGGGGACATGAGCATTGTCGGACCCCGCCCCGAACGGCAATACTACATTGAGCAGATCGTGCAGCGGGCGCCCCACTACCGTCTTCTTCACAAAGTGAAGCCGGGGATCACATCGTGGGGACAGGTGAAATACGGGTATGCCGAAAATGTCGACCAAATGATCGAACGGCTCAAATTCGACCTCCTATACATCGAGAACATGTCCCTGGCCATGGACTTCAAGATCCTGATCTATACGGTCCTGATCATTTTACAGGGCCGGGGCAAGTAATTCCCTTCCCAGCATTTCCATGATTTCGCCAGCCTTCCCCTGCAGGATGATATCCGTGACCGTTCCGGTATAGTTAGATGGCTGCAGGTTAACTTCAATGATCCTGGCTCCGTTTGCTTTTGCCAATCCGGGGAACTGGTTTGCAGGCATCACTTCGCCGGTGGTGCCGATCACCAGGAAGACATCTGACTTGTTAGCCGCCTCATAAGCAGCCGAAAGCGGAACTGTCGGGATGCTCTCTCCGAAAAAGACGAAGTCGGGTTTGAGCAGGCCTCCACATTGCCGGCAAGTGGGCGGAAGATGGTCGAGGCTTACTTCACCGTGTTGATATGTGGTCAGACAGGCCAGGCAAAGAAGCTTCTTTGAATTGCCATGGAATTCGAATACCTTGTGGCTCCCTGCCTCCTGGTGAAGATTATCGATATTCTGGGTGATCACCCGGTGGATCAGTCCGTGGGCCTCCAGTTCCGCCAGGGCAAGGTGCGCCTTGT
>DAIRDK010000121.1:0-8317 GCA_036796175.1 Bacteroidales bacterium
CCCCTGCCAGGGCCAGGGTATAAAGCCGGTATGCCTGAACCAGCTGCGGCCAGTTCGATCCCGGATCGGGGATCCAACGGGTGGCCGCTGATTGCTGGTATTCCTTCCACTTGCTCACCATGTAATCGGGAACGGTATAACCCAGCCTGATGGCCTCGAGCATGAACTGTCCGCAATAGGAGCTCACCCAGTCATCGATGGTTCTCGTGCCGGGCCAGTAAAGGAACCCGCCATCCGATGTCTGGTATCTCGGGAGTTTCCGGATCCCCTCCTTGACATTCGATTCCGTACGCGCTTTCAGTTCATCATTGAGAGAGACCACTTTGGGCAGGTACAACTGGGCAAATGTCGCGGAAGTAGTCTGCTCCGCACATCCGTATGGATACTGGATGAGCCACCGGATCCGCTCGGTGAAGTTCACCTGGGCGACGTTCGACATCTCGAGAGAAGCAGCGCCCGTTCCGGCAATCCCGAACGGGGTGAAACTGACGGACAGGGTTTGTCCGGGATTCACGGTGTAATCCGAAGTCTTGCTTACGGGCATGGAAGAGATTCGCACGGGCAGGTCGACCGGGTAAGTGGCCCGCACGTTGCCTGATGTCGCCGCCACTTCGATACTTGCGTTGCCTGTCGCGTTCTTCGCTTGTACACGGAAGAAGATCACCTGGTCCCCGGTGCCCTTGAACGCGACCGTCTGAACAGAACTCCCGGCAACCGACAAGAGCGAATTGGTCTTCACCGAAACATTCACGCTACGGATGGAAGGATTCATGACGAAGAGGTTAACCGGGACCAGCAGTTCTTCCCCCGGTCCAAGCACCCGTGGCAACGTGGCCAGGATCATGAGGTCCTGTTTGACCGGCGTCGTTTTCTCCGCCATTCCGTAAGCGCCGCCGGAAGCGGCCACCACCATGGTGCGTACCGACCCGACATAGTTGGGCATAATGAACTGGTGGGTCGCCGTTTTGCCCGCCGCCAGCGTAAAGGGTCCGAGGAATTTCACCACCGGCTTGAACCGCTGGTTCTTTCCGCTCTCATCCTGTTTCAGGGCTTCGTCGCCCCCGATGGAAAGAAGTCGTTCCAGGGTGCCGCCGAACGCGCCGATTACATCATCGTACAGATCGAACGTTTTCACGCCAAGCGCTTCCGGTGCGAAGAACGCCTCGTGCGGATCAGGGGTTTTAAACCGCGTAAGATCCAGGAGCCCTTCGTCAACGACAGCGATCGTATAAGTCATTGGTTTCCCGTTCTTTTCCGATACGGCAACGGTAACCTTCTGCTCGGGCTTCAACACATCCGCCATCCGGATCTGAGGGGTGAGGACTGTGCCCGGGTCTTCCACGTGCAGCGGCAGGATGCCGTACTGGCGGATCGGGAGGTCGTTGGTCTTGTTCTGGTGCGGCTGGATGACGGAGACATGGATGAATACATTGGGGGTCATCTCAGGGGTGGCTTCGATGGTGATGACATTCTCTGCCTTTCCTGCATCTGTCCACCAGGCTTTCACGACCCGGCTGCCGTTCTCCAGGGATACCAGCGCCCGCGCTTCCGGGGCGCCGGGGATGGTGACCTTCACCGACTCGCCAACCTGGCATGCGTTCCTATCTGCAGACAATGGCAGCATCGTAGCTCCCCCGGGGATGTTGGCATCGGTGCGTCCGTAAGTGTCGGGCCAGTCAATATACACGTACTCCCCGCAACTCTGGCCGGTTTCGGGATTGATCACCCGGATGTAGTACCGTCCCCAGTCGGGATAATTGATCCGGAACATAAAGGTTCCTTTGCCTGCTGAGGTCGACGCGGTGGTGGTCAACACGGGGCGCCGGAAGCCGGATGCGACGTATTCGGCCGCCCCCGTATTCTCTTCATCCCACCACCAGCTCCAGTCCATTTTCACGATCTCGATGTTGAGATTTCGGATGGAAACCGGCTGTCCGTTGCGGTCAACGGAGGCGAGCATAACCGTGTGATCCTTGTCGGCCTCCAGCCAGGAACCGTTCTTTGGCCTGACCATGTTCATGCCGATGTAAACTGTGTAGGGCAGCACCGGTTCCGTCAGGAAATCGACGCTGAAGTCTCCTCCCGGTTCAAACACCTTTCCCCGGAAATAAGCGTTCATGGCGGAAGGCAGTTCCCCGTTCAGGTTGAGATCGGCACTGATCCGGGCATCGCCCGAAGCGTCCAGGTTACCGGAAAAGACCTGGTAAGTCCCCGGAGTAAATGCAATGCCAGGGTCATCGAACGTATAATTTTTAAGCAACTTGAATTCGGCCCTGGCCTTGGTCAGGAACACTTCGTATGTGCTTTTCAGTCCCCCGGCCGTTCCGCCATGGAGCCACTGGGCATGGAGTTTCGCTTCGATCTTGCCGCTTTTACCGAAGGGAACGTTCCGGTTGAGGTCAAAGGATATTTTCAGCCGGTTGGGTTTCACGGTCTCGATCCGCAAGGCCTTGGTGAACACTGCGCCGCCGGCTTTGACGATCGCCGACCATTTGCCGGTGGGAGCATCGGTTGAGGTGACGGCTTTGAATGCATAGATCCCTTTGTTATCAAGGGGCTTCACGAGCCGGGTCACCAGCTGGCCCCTCGGGTTTTTTAATTCGAAAACAATGGGATGGCCTGCCGGCAGCTGTTTTTGTTCGTCCTCGAGGATAAACGAGAGGAACAGAGTATCGCCGGGCCTCCAAACCCCCCGTTCGCCGTAAATGAAGCCTTTCAGTCCTTTATCCACTTCGGCTCCTGATACGTCGAAATTGCTTAGCGACAGCGACGAGCCATCGTCAACCCGCAGGTAACTCCGCTGTTTGCCCAGTTTCGCGGTCAGCAGGAAAGGCTTCCACTCCGGTTTGAAATCCGCGAATCCATTCCCGTCGGAAACGGCATCAGCCAGTTTCTGCAACTGGTAATCGAAAAGCTCAAGCGTCACGCCGGGCATCGGTTTCGCTGTCCGGATATCGCTGACCGCCACCAGGATCCCGCCTCCGTTGCCACGTTTCAGGATCAGCCCGATATCGGTCGCCAGGAGGTTCGCACGGATCATCTTGTCGCTGGAGTAATAGGCCGCGTTGCAGGGATTGTCGCGTTGCTGCCAATCGTAATCCTCTCCGTAGTAATCCTCCTCGTACCCGCTGTAATACCATCCCTGCGGGCCTTCGAATTTCTCACGGAGGGCCTCGTACTGCTCTTCGTCGGTCATCTCTGTACCCTCCTCCTCATTCACCGGGCAGGGTTGCAGGATCATTTTTTTATTGAAGCTGATGACGATGTGGTACAATGCTCCCGGGTCTGCCTGGATGTATTCAGACAGGTCGAAGGTGAACCGGTTCCATTTGGACAGATCCGCTACACCCGAATTGGTCAGGGGGATGACCTTGGAGAAGACCGGCCGCCCGACCCGCTTCATCTCGTATGAGCCATCGATCCGGTTATCCTGAAGGAACATCCCGATGTTGCTCTCAAATATTTTAATGATGGTCAGCTTGACGGCTTTCAGTCCCACGGCTTCGAACGGGAAGACGAGTCCCTGCGAAGAAGGGAGGATCGAACCGTTGCCTACCGCTTTCACCTGCGGATTGAGGGAGGCGAAGGTGCCGGGGAGCTCGTTGATCTCAAACCCTTCCTCCAGTTTTTTCCCGGAACTGTTCAGCAGGCCGGGCATTACCTTCAGTTTCAGCTCTTCAGCAAAGCTTTCGGAGAAAAGGACTTTCAGGACGTTCGACTGGATAATGAAACTGGTCAGATTGTCTTTATTCGATGTGACCATGCCTCGGATATCCTGCCGGGGATCTAACGGGTCGCTGAAATAGATATATACGGCCCGGTCGGTTCCGTTCAGGACCCGGTGGCTGAGCTTGCCGAAAAAGCCTTTGGCCGGGACGGGCACTTCCAGGGACCCTTTCCGGTCAACCCGGACCGGCTTCCCGTTCCAGTCGATTTCCAGTGTCCCCGCGTTGTCCCCGCGGGTGATGCCGGAGATGCGGAAATTATGGGTATGTCCTCCGACTTCGGATGTCCAGGATACATCCAGGTTATTTCCTTTGCATGACGCCGTGAGGATGCCGGCCGGCTGCTCGGCCGGGAGGACATCCAGCGTTACCAGGGATCCCACGTAGGTGTACTGATCCGGGTGTGCTGTGTTCTCGATCAGGAGGCCTTCGGGGATGACCTCGAACGACTGGGGCATGATCCGGAATCCGAACCGGAACTCCCGGAACGCGGATTCAACCTCCCTGACTTTGCCGAGGTGGAAGCTGGCGGCATAGACCTGTTTCTGCACCATGGGAGCGGAAGGCCTGAATTCGACCGTCTGCCGGTCGATCCAGAATGCCTGACCGGTGATCTCCGGGGTGAATTCGAACAAGGGTTCCGCAGCGGGGGTGTTTTCACCGGCAAATGACGGGGAGGGCTCCGTCAGCCTGATCTTGATGGTGGATGCCGAGGATACGATCCCTGACGTATAGGATGCGATGTAGGGAATGAACCTCGGATCAGCCTGGGGGATCTCTTTGGGTTTGGGCTTGCAGCCTTCGAAAGCAAGCAATAAGAGAACGACTCCTGACAGCGCCATCAGGCGATAATTAACCGATCTGGACATAAAGGAGAGTTTTAATGATTTATTTCACGCAAAGACGCAAAGCAATCGCACCGACGCAGTATAACCCATCCCTGTCACTCTGTCACTTTGTAACTCTGTAACTCTGTAACTCTGCAACTATTCCAACACCGCCTTGATCCCCGGCAGTTCCTTTCCCTCGATGTACTCCAGCATGGCGCCGCCGCCGGTAGAAACATAGCTCACTTCGTCGGCGAGGCCGTATTTGTTGATCGCAGCGACCGAATCACCTCCGCCGATCACGCTGAAAGCGCCGTTTTTCGTGGCCTCGGCCACGGCCTGGGCGATGAATTTCGTACCTTCTTCAAAATTGGCCATCTCAAACACACCCATCGGCCCGTTCCAGAGGATCGATCCCGATTTTTCGATCACCAGCTTGAATTTCTGGCAGGCTGCCGGACCGATGTCAAGTCCCATCCAGGGATCAGGAATATCGTATGCGCTGCATACCTGGCGGTTTGCGTCGTTCGAAAAGGCGTCCGCGATCACGGCATCGGGGGCGAGGTATAAGTTAACTCCCATCATCTTGGCCCCTTCCACGGTGTTCTTGGCCAGTTCGAGGAGATCGTCCTCCACGAGCGAAGCCCCGGTTTCCCCGCCCATGGCCTTAATGAAGGTGAACATCATCCCGCCGCCGATGATCAGGTTGTCGACCTTGTCCATCAGGTGGTTGATGATCTCGATCTTGCCGGAGATCTTGGCGCCGCCCAGGATCGCGGTCACCGGCTTTTTCCCCTCCTTTAGCACTTTATCGATCGCGATAATCTCGTTGGACATGACATAGCCGAATAGTTTGGCGGATGGAAAGAATTTCGCGATGATCGCCGTGGATGCATGGGCCCTGTGGGCTGTTCCGAACGCATCGTTGACATAGACATCGCCCAGCGTGGACAGTTTGCGGGCGAACTCTTCGTCACCCTTCTCCTCTTCCTTGTAGAAACGCAGGTTTTCGAGAAGAAGGACATCTCCCGGCTTCAGGGAAGCAGAGGCCTCCTGGGCGGAAGTTCCAATGCAGTCATCTGCGAATAGAACCGGGGTGCCCAGTTTTTTCGAGAGATAGGGCACGATGTGTTTCAGGGAATATTTCTCTTCCGGTCCGCCCTTAGGCCTGCCCAGGTGCGACATCAGGATCACCGAACCCCCGTCGGCCAGGATTTTTTTTATGGTCGGGATGGTCGCATCGATGCGGGTGGTGTCGGTAATGTTGTATTTGTCATCCAGGGGAACGTTGAAATCAACACGGATCAGAGCCCTCTTGCCCCGGAAGTCGGTTTGGTCTATGGTACGCATAACCTTCTCATTTTTATGATTCACGACAAAATTAAAATAAATACCCTGCATAATGCAATCTTTTTAATTTTACGGGGAATTGACAATGGCATGGAAGATCTGAAAGTCACGTGGGTACAAACCGAGCTGGCCTGGGAGGATCCGGCTGTCAACCTGGAACGGTTCCGCGAACTCCTCGAACCGGTGGAGGATACCGACCTGATCCTGCTGCCGGAGATGTTCAATACGGGATTTTCCATCAACCCGGAACGCTGTGCCGAGCCCCCCGGAGGGCCTTCCTCCCGGTTTCTGCGTGAAGTCGCACGGGAGAAACAATGTGCCGTGGCCGGGAGCCTTATCACCAGGGAACAGGGACATCATTTCAACCGTCTGCACTTTTATTTTCCGGATGGCACCCTGGAGATATACGACAAACGGCACCTCTTCCGTTTAAGTGAAGAATACAAGATATTCCGCGGAGGTGACCGGAAGAAGATCATCTCTTACAAAGGCTGGAAGATCCTGCCGCTGGTATGTTATGACCTCCGGTTTCCGGTATGGAGCAAAAACCGGTATATGAACGGTGAATACGAATACGATTTCCTGTTTTACCTGTCCAATTGGCCCGACAGCCGTTCCCACGTATGGAGGTCGCTTCTTCTGGCCAGGGCCATTGAGAACCAAGCCTATGTGGCAGGTGTGAACCGCATCGGCGAAGACGGATTCGGTACCTGGCACTCAGGCGGCTCCCTGGTGGCTGGTCCCAAGGGAACTATCATTTCCGAAACCGAACCCGGGATCCCCTCAGTCCAAACAGCCGTTCTGAATCATTCGGAGCTTCAACTGTACCGCGATTCATTCACGGTTGGCATGGACTGGGACCAATTCACCATCAACCCATGATCGCATGAGCCGTCTTTCCACCGTCATCATTGCATTCAACGAAGAACACAACCTGCCAAGGTGCCTGGGATCACTGAAAGGCATAGCCGATGAGATCGTGGTGGTGGACTCGCGTTCCACCGACCGTACGGCCGAGATCTGCGCGTCCTTCGGCTGCCGGGTTTTCCAGCGTGAGTTCACAGACTACAGCGGGCAGAAACAATTCGCCGTGGATGCCGCCTCGAACAACTGGATCCTCTCCATCGACGCCGATGAAGAGATCACCCCCGAATTACAAGCGGAGATCCGCAGCTTTCTCAGCCAGGATCAGCCTGATGTAAAAGGAGTTTACATCCCACGCGACCTGGTGTATATGGGAAGACGGATGAAATACGGAGGAACGGCCGGGGAGCAGATCCTCCGTCTCTTTGACCGCACCTCAGGACGGTTCGACGGGGCCGTTATCCATGAAAAAATCGTGGTGAACGGACCAACGGCAGTGTTTAGAGGGAAATTGCTGCACTATTCCGTCAGGGACCTGGTTCACCATGTGTCCAAGATCAATGAATACACCCAGCGGGCGGCTGAAGAGAATGTCAGGAAGGGAAAGAAATATCCCCGGATCTGGGTCCCTCTGAAATTCATGACCAGCTTCATCACGTATTACATCCTGAAAGGGGGGATCCTCGACGGGTACCCGGGATTCGTATGGGCTTTCCTGGGATCTTTCTACGCATCTCTGAAGATCATGAAAACCATCGAACTGAATAAAACCAGCTCCGGAGCGTGAAATTCCGTCTGACATACGGCAACTTCATCAGGTTCAATTACCTCTTCGGGATCGCCGTGATCATCACGATGATGCCCTTTTCGAGATATGTCCTGAGCATCGGGCAGTTTATCGTAACCGGCGCCTGGGCCCTGGAACGGATCGATCAGCAAAAATTCCTGAACTTCTTTTCAAAACCGTTCGGCACGAAACGGGTATTGGGTACGGTCCCGTTCCTGCTGTGGCTTCTTGCCGAAAGCGTTTGGAAAGGATTGAACGAGCTGACCCGTAGCAAGCCGGCCATGGTGCTGATGTCGATCTACCTGCTTCACATAGCCGGGCTGATCTTTACCACGGATTTCGCATACGCATTCAAAGACCTGCGGATCAAAGTCCCCATCTTTGTGCTCCCGTTGTTTTTCGTGACTTCCGAAGGCATTAACAAAAAGGGATTTTACGGGTACCTGATCCTGTTCCTGGCAAGCCTTGTGCTGGTCACTCTAATCAATACGGTCCGTTTTCTCCAGGGCGAGTTTATCGACATCCGCGATGTTTCAAAGTACACGTCGCATATCCTCCTTGGACTGATGCTCGTGATGGCACTGTTGACCTGCGGATATCTCGTGATCCAGCGGAACCATGTCCCGGCCTGGGTGAAGATCCTGTTGGTGCTGATCTCAGCCTGGTTCCTGGCCTACCTGGTCATGACCAAATCCATGACGGGGATCATCGTCCTGGTCCTCACCCTGGGAATCCTCCTGCTGATCATCGCCTTCCGCAGCCGG
>DAIRDK010000122.1:0-8311 GCA_036796175.1 Bacteroidales bacterium
TCCATCCTATCGGAAGCGGCAAAGAAGTACCAAACCGTGGCCGCCATCTCTGTCCCGCACCCGATCTCTTCCGCCGACGAAGAAAAGGACCTTACCGCATGGCTCGGGAACGAATTGCAGGATGAAGCATTTGAAAAAGTCTATACCGGGATCCGTCGGATCCTGGACAGCGGCAATGAAGAACTGATCCGGGATTGGGAACGACTGCAGAACAGCGACCATTTTTATTATATGTGTACAAAATGGTTCTCCGACGGTGAAGTACACAAATATTTCAATCCTTATCCTTCTCCTTATGAGGCGTTCATCAATTACATGAATGTACTTTCCGATTTCCTCATCCGCCTCGATGAGGCAGCTAAGGCCGGACAGGCCATCGAACAGTCAGAGGCAACACTAACACCATCATATATTCAACCCAAAATCAAATCCAAATCAATCACCATCAAAAAACCAAAAACAATGGCAAAGACAACAAAACCCGCCGCAAAGGCAAAACCCGCAGCCAAGAAACCTGCTGCAAAGAAAGCACCTGCAAAGAAGGCCGCTCCTGCAAAGAAAGCTGCTCCGAAGAAGAAAGCTGCTCCTGCTAAGAAGGCTGCTCCTGCTAAGAAAGCTGCTCCGAAGAAAGCTGCTCCGAAGAAGAAAGTGGCAGCTAAGAAACCGGCTGTAAAAAAAGCCGTGAAGAAGTAGCCGAATGTTGACTAATCTTAAACATGACGAATACTGAGAAAACCAGAATCACCCCCGACTACCTGTTCGAAATAAGCTGGGAAGTATGCAATAAAGTCGGGGGTATTCACACAGTTATCTCAACCAAGGCGTTAACCCTTGTCAATGAGTTCCACGATAACTACATCCTGATCGGACCGGACGTCTGGAAAGAGACGCATGAAAATCCGGAATTCACTGAAGACAAATGGATCTTCAGGTCGTGGAAAGAGAAGGCGGAGTCCGAGGGACTCCGCCTCCGCATTGGCAGATGGAACATTACCGGGTCGCCTGTGGTGGTACTGGTGGATTTTACTCCTTTCTTCCCCGACAAGGACAAGATCCTTGCCAAATTCTGGGAAACCTATCAACTCGATTCGATCAGCGGAGGCTGGGATTACCTCGAGCCCGTCCTGTTCGGCTATGCGGCCGGAAAAGTGATCGAGAGCTTCTACGAATTCAATTTGTCGGGCCAGGACCGGATCGTCGCCCAGTTCCATGAATGGATGACGGGAGCCGGTATCCTGCACCTGAAAGAACATGTACCGCAGGTAGGCACGGTCTTTACGACGCATGCAACCGTGCTTGGCCGCAGCATTGCCGGGAACGGACTGCCTTTGTACAAGGAGCTTGCCCATTACAACGGAGATTCTGTCTCACGCCAGTTTGGTGTGATCTCTAAATATTCACTTGAAAAGATCTCGGCGCAGGTGAGCGATTGCTTTACTACCGTAAGCCGGATCACCGACCGGGAATGCGCACAGTTCTTGGGGAAACCTGCCGATATCATCACCCCCAACGGCTTTGAGGATACCTTCGTGCCGGGTGAATCCGATTACGAAGACCGCCGCCACGACGCACGGAAAAAACTGCTTGCCGTAGCCGGCGCCGTAACCGGCACAGAGATCCCGCCTGATTCTATCCTGCTCGTCAACAGCGGAAGATATGAATTTAAAAACAAAGGGATCGACCTGTTCATCGATGCGATGGGAAAACTGAATGAACAGGGTGAACTGACCCGGACCGTCGTTGCCTTCATTATGGTTCCTGCTTACCAGTCCGGCCCCAGGAAGGAGATCCTCGAACGATTGAACACGCCCTGGCCAGGCGAACCCCTGACCGGCGAGTATCTTACTCACGGACTTCACGAGCCCGAATCGGACCCCGTCCTGAGCCGGATCCGTGAAAACAACATCCTGAACCGTCCCGGCGACCGTGTGAAGGTGATCTTCGTGCCCGCTTACCTGAATGGGAATGACGGCATATTCGATATCCCTTATTACGGGCTCCTGATCGGTTTCGACGGATCGATCTTCCCCTCTTATTACGAACCCTGGGGATACACACCCCTTGAAAGCCTGGCATTTCACATTCCGACCATCACCACCTCGCTGGCGGGCTTCGGACAGTGGATCAGCGATCTGTTCCCGGATCAGAAAAAATGCACACGGGTTATCACGCGCACGGACGACAATGATCATGAGGTCGTAAAAGAGATCGTCGACAGCATCCTTGCATGCGCGGTAAAGAATAAAAAAGAATTGGCAGAGATGCGTGAACAGGCTGCTGAGATCAGCCGTACCGCCCTCTGGAAAAACCTTGTCAACCATTACCTGGAAGCATTCTCCATGGCTCTCGATAAAACACTCGACCGCACTCATTTTTATTTTGGCAAACGCCCAAAAGGGCAGGAAATCTCAGGACTGACGACATTCGATCTCAAACCCGAATGGAAAAAGGTGTTGGTCCAGCAACGGATACCCGATAACCTTAAGGGCCTGGAACGGCTTTCGAAAAACCTATGGTGGACCTGGAATTACGAAGGCTCTGAACTCTTCGAAATGATCAACAGGGACCGGTGGTACGAATATAAATTCAACCCGATCGCCCTGCTCGAATCGCTGACGATCAAGGAGCTGAAAGACCTCAGTTCGAACGCTTCCTTTATTGAGCGACTGAATGCCGTCCTTGGAAAGTTTGACGCTTACATGGCCAGGACAGCAGAGCGGGATTTGAGGCAGGTTGCGTATTTCAGCATGGAGTATGGCCTTCATGACACCATCAAGATCTATTCGGGAGGGTTGGGGCTCCTGGCCGGCGATTATCTCAAGGAAGCCAGCGACTCCAATTTTAACATGATCGGCATCGGTCTCCTTTACCGGTACGGGTATTTCCAGCAGGGGCTCTCGGTTCACGGCGACCAGGTGGCCACCTATAGCCCGCAGAAATTTACCCACCTGCCGCTTCTTCCGGTCAGGGATGCTGAAGGCAATTGGGTGCGGATCACGTTCGCCCTGCCGGGCAGGACCATGTTTGCCAAAGTGTGGAAGGTGGATGTCGGACGTATTCCGCTCTATCTGCTTGATACGGATTTCGAGGATAATGTAGAAGCCGACAGGACCATAACTCACAGGCTCTACGGGGGGGATTGGGAAAACCGGATGAAGCAGGAGCTGCTCCTGGGAATTGGCGGGATCCGGATGCTGGACCTGCTTGGCATCAAGCCCGATCTGTATCACTGTAACGAAGGCCACGCGGCGTTCATCGGCGTGGAACGACTAAGGATCCTGATCCAAAAAGAGCGGCTTACGTTCGCCCAGGCACTTGAAGTCGTGAGAGCATCCACCCTGTTTACCACGCATACCCCTGTTCCTGCCGGCCACGATACCTTCTCGGAGGACATCATGCGTCGGTATCTTTCTCATATCCCGGACCATCTCGACATCAGCTGGCAGCAATTCATGAACCTGGGCCGGATGACCGATGATGATCCGAATGAGAAGTTTTCGATGAGCGTCCTGGCTTCAAAGCTCTCCCAGGAGATCAACGGGGTGAGCCGGATTCACGGCCGGGTGACCCGGGAGATGTTCAGCAAGCTTTATCCGGGCTACTATCCCGAAGAATTGCACATCGGGTATGTCACCAACGGGGTTCACTTCCCGACCTGGGCTGCAAAAAGCTGGCAGCAACTTTACCATTCAACATTCGGAGACGAATTTCTTACCGATGGATCCAACCCGGAATACTGGAAGAAGATCCACGATGTGGATGACTCGGTCATATGGGGAATCCATATGAAGCAGAAAACGCAGCTCTGGAATTTTATCCTCGAACGGAGCGTGCAGGATATGACCCGTCGTCATGAGAACCCAACGCTGATGTTCCGCCTGCGTGAGGAGATGAATCCTGCGGCACTGACGATCGGTTTTGCGCGTCGCTTTGCGACATACAAGAGAGGCTACCTTCTGTTCAGCAATATCGAACGGCTTTCCGCTATTGTGAATAACAAGAAGAAACCGGTGCGGTTCATTTTTGCGGGGAAGGCTCATCCGAATGACAAAGCCGGACAGGATCTGATCAAGAAAATCTTTGAAGTATCCAGGATGCCCCAGTTCATCGGCAAGATCCTGTTTGTCGAAAACTATGAGATCGAAGTGGCCAAGTACCTGATCCGTGGTGTCGACATCTGGCTGAATACGCCGACCCGGCCTTTGGAGGCCTCGGGCACAAGCGGCGAAAAAGCGGTCATGAACGGAGTGGTCAACCTGAGTGTGCTCGACGGCTGGTGGGCCGAAGGATACAAGCCAAACGCCGGGTGGGCGCTTCCGGAAGAAAATGCTTACGACAATCCTCAGTTCCAGGATGAACTGGATGCGGAGAGCATCTATTCCATCCTCGAAGAGGAGATCGTCCCGCTGTATTATGACGTGAATTCGAAGAAGCTTCCGTCCCGGTGGATATCCTATATCAAAAATACGATCTCCGAGATCGCCCCGCATTTTACGATGAAGCGGCAATTGGACGATTATATCCGCCTGTATTATAACCAGCTTTTCGATCGTTCTGCGAATATGAAGGCAGACGGGTTCGCAATGGCCAAAGAACTTGCTGCCTGGAAAAAGAAGATGCTGAAATCATGGGACCAGATCGAAGTCCTGAACGTCAGGATCCCGGATTCCAGTCACAAGCCGCTTGAACTGGGTGAAACCTTCAAGGCGGAAATCACGCTCAACACAGGAGAGGTGTTGCCCGAGGAGATCGGGATCGAAGTGCTCTTCGGCAAGAAGGAAAACGACGTGGTGACCCGTCCCGAGATGAAAGAGGAACTCCGGATCTCCCGGACCTCAAAGACCGGTGCCCATTATGTCTGTGAACTGGAGATTGAACGTGCCGGAGTGTACGATTTCGTGTTCAGGGTATACCCAAAAAATCCGTTATTGCCTCATCGGCAGGATTTTAGCCTGGTTAAATGGATTTAGTATAAATTATTTATATATCTTGATTATTAGATATATAATGAAGTATATTTGACGGCTAAATCCATTCCTATGAAAAAAACGTTCGTTATGCTGATGACTGTATTATTGCTGTCATTTGTTTTGGTTTCTTATCAACCAGGCACGCCACAACAACCGGAGACGCCAAATTATATCGTCATTGCCTGGAACGACCTGGGGATGCATTGTGCCAACCTGGATTTTTCAAACATGTGCATACTGCCTCCGTACAACAACCAGTACGCCCATGTAATCCAGACAGGAACACCGACTTCCATGCCGGTGCTGCTGTCCTCCGCCCAGGGCGTGTACTGTACCTATGAAATTCCAGGCAATACGTATTCAGCTGGGAAAACAAATTTCTGGGATTATGCACAGCACTTGTTCGGAGTGGCACTTCCGCCGAACATCGGTTTGACTGGAGTAGGTTTATCCGGAACCATGACGGATACACTTACGTACCATGTGGCAGAAGGCATTCCCATTACTGCATTTCCCGACAATGCGCCGACCGTGCCGGATCCCTATCAGTTAACTTTGATCAGTGCATATAACAGCAACAACGAACTGATCGCGACTACGCAAAGCGTCATCCCGGTTTCACATGAGATCAATTGCGTCAGTTCAGGTTGTCATTCCAGCGAAATGAACATCCTCAATGAACACGAGTCCGTTCCTGGTTTTAATATTGCAGATAAGCCGATCCTTTGTGCAAACTGTCATGCAGATAACGCTCTTGGAATGCCTGGTGTGGCGGGAGTGGATCCTTTTTCCCAGGTCATTCATCAGAAACACGGCAACAAGACGAACGATTGCTACAAATGCCACCCGGGGCCCAACACTCAATGCTTCAGGGATGTCATGCACAACGCCGGATTAACTTGCCAGACTTGCCATGGATCCGTTTCACAGGTTGGCAACTCCATTGAAGATGGCCGGGAACCCTGGCTTGAAGAACCATCCTGCGGTGCTTCCCAATGTCATGGGGCAAATTATGCAGAGGAGCCGGGAAAACTATTCCGGCAGTCAAAAGGGCACGGAGGTCTTTATTGCAGCACATGCCACGGTTCTCCTCATGCCATACTTCCGTCGGAGAACGACAGGGATAATGTGCAGAATATCGCGCTCCAGGGGTATGCCGGAACCCTGGACAAATGTGATGTCTGTCACGGATACACCCCAGCAGGTCCCGGCCCTCACGGTTACAATCCGCTGGGCATACATCCGGTCGATCAGGTAGTGCCGGATCTAACAGAATTGGACCCCTGCTATCCTAATCCATCCACATGGAGAACCTTTATCCCTTTGAAAATCGCCGTTGAAGGGGCAGTGCAGCTGCAGGTGTTAAATGGGAACGGCGTTGTCGTCAAAGATGTCCTTAACGAAACACTGACGCCTGGTCAATACAGGATTGAGACTCATACTGCATCCATGCCATCTGGTATTTATTTTGTAAAAATGGCTACAGAGGATGGAAAGGTATTCCTGCAGAAACTTATCGTGCTGAATTAACCGGGAAACCGGATAATCAAAGCCCCGGGGAAATCTATTCTCCGGGGTTCTTTATAAAATCTTATTACCTTTGCCCTTCAAACCCGATACAGATGAGATTACTCGAACATAAGGTTGCCCTGATCACCGGTGCCAACAGGGGCATCGGCCGGGCCATCGCGCTTAAGTTCGCCGAACAGGGGGCCAGTATTGCCTTTTCTGATATCGCGTATGATGAGAATTCCCGCTCGCTGGAGCAGGAAACCTCTGCATACGGGGTGAAGTGCAAGGGTTTTGCGTCCGACGCTTCTTCCTTTTCCGCAAGTGATGAATTGATCAACAGCGTGATCGCCGAATTCGGAACGATCGATATCCTGGTCAATAATGCGGGCATTACCCGCGACAACCTGCTGATGCGCCTGAACGAAGCCGACTGGGACCTCGTCATGAAGGTCAATTTGAAATCGGTTTTCAACCTGACCAAAGCGGTACAAAAGATCATGCTGAAACAACGGTCGGGGGTCATCCTGAATATGAGTTCCGTGGTCGGGTTGGATGGGAATGCAGGCCAGTCCAACTATTCCGCTTCAAAAGCGGGGATCGTCGGATTTACGAAATCCATCGCCCAGGAACTGGGGTCGCGCAATATCCGCTGCAATGCGATCGCTCCCGGGTTCATCGAAACCGAGATGACAGCCAAGCTTCCGGAGGAGCATCGGAAGGCCTGGACCGAAAGGATTCCCCTGAAACGCGGCGGGACCGTGACCGATGTGGCCAATGTCGCTCTCTTCCTGGCTTCCGAACTGGGATCCTACGTCACCGGGCAGGTGATCAGCGTTTGCGGAGGCATGCATACCTAATCTTATCCATGTGGGGCTGGTAACGGAATATCCGGGCTGGTTCGTCCTTCTGTGTATCCTGTTGGGTGCGGTTTTTTCCGGGGCGCTTTATTTCCGGGCTAAGGCTGAAATTTCTTTATGGCTTCTCCGGCTGCTGGCCCTGCTCCGCTTCCTTGCTGTGTTCCTGATCTCGTTCCTGCTGCTCTCGCCGCTGGTCAGACAGCGGGTCAGAACGATCGAAAAACCGGTGATCATTATTGGCACTGACAACTCTCAGTCCATTGCCATGGGAAAGGATTCCGTGTATTATAAACACATTTATCCCTCCAGGCTGTCTGAGATGACCAGCAGGCTTGAGCAAAAATATGAGGTGAGGACGTTTACGTTCGGCGAGAAGGTCAGGGAAGGCGTGGATACCGGGTTTTCCGATCAAGTAACGAACCTGTCCGCATTCTTTTCCGAAACAGAAAAACGGTTCACCGGAAGGAATGTTGGCGCCGTGATTGTTGCCAGCGACGGGATCTACAACCAGGGGCTGAATCCGCTGTACGCCGCCCGACGAATTTCCTGGCCCGTGTATGCCATAGTCATGGGGGATACCGTGCAGAAGCGCGATATCATGGTCAGGAAGGTCACCTTTAACCGGCAGGCTTTCCTTGGTGACCGCTTCCCCATAGAGATCCTGGTCGATGCGCTGAAATGCAACGGTGAAAAGGGCACCATTAAGGTAACCAAAGGAACCGGAACGGTTGCGGAGATCCCCTTTGTGATCAGGGATGACCGTTATTCTAATAAATTTTCTGTCCAGATCGAAGCTCGTGAAAAAGGACTCCAGCACTACACGATCACAGTCTCACCTGTGGATGGTGAATTCACTGCTCAGAATAACCGCCAGGATATCTTTATCGAGGTCATCGATGAGCGACAGAAAATCGCCATCCTTTATGACGGTCCCCATCCGGATATATCGGCTCTGCGCCAGGCGCTTGAATC
>DAIRDK010000123.1:0-8270 GCA_036796175.1 Bacteroidales bacterium
TATATGTCGACCTGACCGGCGCATCCAGGCACTTAGACCACCAGCTACCCTTGTCACTCTGTCACTCTGTCACTCTGTCACTATATGACCTTGCTGGCAGGATTGTATTCACCACCTCCGTTCCGGAGGGACAGCTTAGCATTCTCCGCCCCGGACTTATCCATGGATACTATGTTGCACAACTGGAAGGGGAGGAGGGTAGATTGACTGCGAAGGTATTTATCCGGTAAACAGGGCTGACGGCTTGACTTCAAAAAAAAATCTGCTGTCGTAAACTATTTATAGATAAAGACATACAAAGAAAATCGTACCATGAATCAGAATTATGGTACACTATTTGTTGAAAAAATGGTCCTTTTGGGGGGTAAAAGTTAAAAATTTCCTTTGATAATTACCGATTTGTTCATAATTTTGCAGTCCTTTTTCGTACAAGGACTGTTTTTATTTTGGTGACATCAATATAATCCATTGTCAGTTAAATAATTAGGCTCCTGTTGAAAGATTGGCGAAGCATCCACACTCACACTCAAGTCACAAACATCACACTCACACTTCCACATACACACTCACACTCACACCCTCTTCGCCGATGTAGCTCAGTTGGTAGAGCAGCTGATTTGTAATCAGCTGGTCGGCGGTTCGAGCCCGTCCATCGGCTCTGTTCTTTGAAAAACTCACACTCACACGCTAACCTCATACCCCACACCCACACCCACACTCACACCCACACCCATCTCGGGGAGATTCCAGAGCGGTCAAATGGGGCAGACTGTAAATCTGTTGGCGTAGCCTTCGGAGGTTCGATTCCTCCTCTCCCCACACTCACACCCTCGCATAAACACCACACCCACACTTCCAAATCCACACTCACACCCACACCCTCTTCGCGGAAGTAGCTCATTTGGCAGAGCGAAAGCCTTCCAAGCTTTAGGTGGCGGGTTCGAATCCCGTCTTCCGCTCAACGCCTTTGTAGCTCAGGGGTAGAGCACTTCCTTGGTAAGGAAGGGGTCACGAGTTCAATTCTCGTCAAAGGCTCAGTCGTAAGGGCGCCTCCTCGAGTCGCCCCAACAGTAATAACCGTAATTAAACATTAGACTTATATGGCAAAAGAAAAATTCGAACGTTCGAAACCGCACGTCAACGTAGGCACGATCGGCCACATTGACCATGGCAAAACGACCCTGACGGCAGCCATCACGCTGGTACTGGCTGATAAAGGACTGTCTGAGTTCAGGTCATTTGATTCAATTGACAACGCGCCTGAGGAAAAGGCACGCGGGATCACGATCAACACGGCTCATATCGAGTACCAGACGGCCGCCCGTCACTATGCGCATGTTGACTGCCCCGGTCATGCCGACTACATCAAGAACATGGTCACGGGTGCTGCCCAGATGGACGGCGCTATCCTTGTTGTGGCCGCCACCGACGGTCCGATGCCCCAGACGCGCGAGCACATCCTTCTCGCCCGCCAGGTAGGTGTTCCCAAGCTGGTTGTGTTCATGAACAAGTGCGACCAGGTTGACGACCCCGAACTGCTCGAGATCGTTGAAATGGAGATCCGCGACCTGCTGACCTTCTACGGCTTTGACGGGGCCAGTACCCCGGTCATCCGCGGGTCTGCGCTCGGTGGACTGAACAAGGAGCCCAAGTGGGTTGAAAAGATCATGGAACTCATGGATGCCGTTGATACGTACATCCCGCTGCCTGTCCGTGATGTCGACAAGCCCTTCCTGATGCCTGTGGAAGACGTGTTCTCGATCACCGGCCGTGGTACTGTTGCCACCGGCAGGATCGAAACCGGCGTGATTGTCACCAGCGATCCGGTTGAGATCATCGGCATGGGTGCCGAGAAGCTGAAGAGCGTCGTGACCGGCGTTGAAATGTTCCGCAAGATCCTCGACCGCGGTGAAGCCGGCGACAATGCAGGTCTGCTGCTGCGCGGGATCGACAAGGACGAGATCCGTCGCGGGATGGTCATTGCCAAGCCCGGTTCAATCACGCCCCACAAGAAATTCAAGGCTGAAGTGTACGTGCTGAAGAAGGAAGAAGGCGGCCGCCATACTCCGTTCCACAACAAGTATCGTCCGCAGTTCTACTTCCGCACCACCGACGTGACCGGCGAGGTCATCCTGCCCCAGGGCGTTGAGATGGTCATGCCGGGTGACAACCTGAGCATTGAAGTGAACCTGATCTCCGAGATCGCCATGAACAAAGGTCTCCGTTTCGCTATCCGCGAAGGCGGCCGTACGGTTGGCGCCGGACAGGTAACCGAGATTCTCGACTAAACGGTTATATGAACATGGTGCAGGGTCCATGGTGTCCCTGTGCCTGCCATATAAATTATGGTTAATTACAAACGGGTGTAGCTCAACTGGTAGAGTGGCGGTCTCCAAAACCGTAGGCTGTGGGTTCGATTCCTACCACCCGTGCAAAAAATTGGATCGATGGCTAAGTTAAAATTGGTTACCTACGTAAAGGAAAGCTACGACGAGCTGATGCACAAAGTATCCTGGCCTACCTGGTCGGAACTGCAGGGCAGCGCTATCGTGGTCTCAGTGGCTACACTGATCATAGCCCTCCTGGTATTTGCAATGGATGAGGTCTTCCGGAACGTCCTGCTGCAATTCTATAAACTTTTCTAGCCAGATCCGGCGGACTGCCCGGCAACAGGCGGTTTAGCCGTAAGATATTTCAAGAGGAGCGCAGCATGAGCGAACAGGTGAAAAAGTGGTATGTCGTCAGGGCGATCAGCGGGAACGAGAGGAAGGTGAAGCAATACCTAGAGCATGAGATTGCCGCCCATAACCTCCAGGATTATATAACCCAGGTGCTCATCCCGATGGAAAAGGTGTACATGATCCGGAACGGGAAGAAGGTCAGCAAGGAACGCAACTTTTTCCCCGGTTATGTGCTGATCGAGGCCGTACTGACGGGCGAGATCCCGCACCTGATCCGGAACGTACCGGGGGTGTTGGGCTTTCTCGGCGCAAAAGGCGAGCCCCATCCGCTCAGGCCGGCTGAAGTCAAGCGGATCCTGGGCAAATTCGACGAACTGTCCGAACAGGGCGAGGAGATGAACATCCCCTTTATCGTCGGCGAGACCGTCACGGTCATCGACGGCCCCTTCAACAGTTTCAGCGGTGTGATCGAAGAGATTAACGAAGAGAAGAAAAAGCTGAAGGTCATGGTCAAGATCTTCGGCCGTAAGACCCCGCTCGAGCTGGGTTTTATGCAGGTACAGAAAGAGTAGTTACGCACTCCATATAAACATTTAATTACCAAACAAAAATGGCAAAAGAAGTAAGTGGTATCATCAAGTTGCAGATCAAAGGCGGCGCAGCGAACCCTTCTCCCCCTGTAGGCCCCGCGTTAGGTGCCAAGGGCGTGAACATCATGGAGTTTTGCAAGCAGTTCAACGCCCGTACGCAGGACAAAGGCGGCAAGCTGATCCCGGTCATCATTACCGTTTACCGGGACAAATCCTTTGATTTCATCCTGAAGACGCCTCCAGTTGCCGTTCAACTGATGGAAGCCACCAAGCTGCAGAAGGGTTCTCCGGAACCCAACCGCAACAAGGTCGCTTCGGTCAGCTGGGAAGTGGTCAAGCGGATCGCCGAGGACAAAATGCCCGATCTGAATGCATTCACGCTGGAATCGGCGATGAAAATGGTAGCCGGTACCGCCCGAAGCATGGGGATCAGCATCACCGGCGCAGCTCCCTTCTGAGAACAGCAGCACAGAGGAGAAAGAAAAGGAGTCATACAAAATCTATAACGAAAAAAACAAATGACCAAGTTGACGAAAAAGAGGAAGGCCGCCCTGGCGAAATACGACAGGGATGCTTTGTATTCTCTTGCAGATGCGGTCGGGATCGTGAAGGAGATCTCAGATGCGAAGTTCGACCCGTCTGTCGATATTGATATCCGCCTGGGTGTTGACCCGCGCAAGGCCAACCAGATGGTCAGGGGTACCGTGGCGCTTCCCCACGGAACCGGAAAGACCATCCGCGTGCTGGTATTGTGCACTCCCGATAAAGAAGAAGAAGCCAAACAGGCCGGCGCCGATCATGTCGGACTCGACGAATACGTCGAGAAGATCAAAGGCGGCTGGACCGATGTGGACGTGATCATCACCATGCCGAGTGTCATGGCAAAGGTCGGCGCCCTGGGTAAGATCCTGGGCCCGCGCGGACTCATGCCCAACCCGAAAACCGGCACGGTGACGATGGAAATCGGGAAAGCGGTGAAGGAGGTGAAAGCCGGCAAGATCGACTTCCGGGTCGACAAATACGGCATCATCCATTCATCGGTGGCCAAGGTCTCTTTCGACAAGGAAAAGATCCTGGACAATACCCGGGAACTGATCCAGACGGTGATCAAGCTGAAGCCTGCATCCGCCAAGGGTACATACATCAGGAGCATTTACCTCTCCAGTACCATGAGCCCGGGCGTGCAGGTTGAACCCAAATCTGTTACGGCTTAAAAAATTAGAGGAAAGCGATTATGAAAAAAGAGGAAAAGAACCAGCAGATCGATTCCCTGGTTGAACAGCTGAATAGAACCTCCAGTTTTTACCTTACCGATATCTCCAACCTGAATTCGGACGCTACGAGCAAACTGCGCCGCCTGTGCTTCAAACGCAACGTGCAGCTGCAGATGGTCAAGAACGCGCTCCTGAAGAAGGCCCTGGAACGTACCGGCAAGGATGAGTTTCAACAGCTTTTTGGTATCCTGAAAGGCTCCACGTCGATCATGTTCTCAGAGGTCAACAACGACCCTGCGAAACTGATCAAGGAGTTCCGCAGAACTGCACCGAAACCTATCCTGAAAGGTGCATATGTCGAGGAGACCATTTACCTGGGCGACGACCAGCTGGACGCACTGGTGAACATCAAGTCGAAGAACGAACTGATCGGGGATATCATCCTGCTGTTGCAGTCCCCCGCGAAGAACGTCATTTCGGCCCTTCAGTCAGGCGGGAACAAGCTTTCGGGTATCGTAAAGACCCTGTCGGAGAAACCCGAATAAGAGAATCAAGAATTTCAGTAGGCAATTAGATCAGAATTATAAACCTGGTCCGCCAGCGCGGACCCAAAAACAAGAATAAAAATGGCAGACTTAAAAGCTTTTGCAGAACAGTTAGTAAGCTTATCGGTTAAAGAGGTCAATGAATTGGCAAAGATCTTGAAAGAAGAATACGGTATTGAACCTGCAGCTGCTGCTGTTGCTGTTGCAGCTCCTGCCGCAGCCGCCGGTGCCGGCGCCGCTGCCGCTGAAGAAAAGAGCACCTTTGATGTGGTCCTGAAATCGGCCGGACAAGCCAAACTGCAGGTCGTTAAACTGGTGAAGGAACTCACCAGCCTGGGCCTGAAGGAAGCCAAGGAACTGGTTGACGCCGCTCCGAAGGCGATCAGGGAAAACGTTTCAAAGGATGAAGCGAACGTTCTTAAGAGTCAGTTAGAGGAGGCTGGAGCAGAGGTTGAAATTAAGTAGGTTCTTTCTGAATACAAGATAGACAATTAGATCTCTTCGGAAAAACCGAAGAGGTCTATTGTCTATTTAATACATTCTGCCCCCGGCCGCACCCCGGAGGTCCTGAAGAGCGACAATTAATTTCTAACCTGTCCCGCCAACCGGGACCCAAAATAAAAGACCTTGGCATCAAAAAAAACCGATCGCATCAGTTTCGCATCCACTCGGATCCAGGCAGAATATCCCGACTTTCTCGATATTCAACTCCAGTCTTTCCAGGATTTTTTCCAACTGGAAACCAATCCTGAGAACAGGGTCAACGAGGGCCTGTACAAGGTATTTGCCGAGAATTTTCCGATTTCCGATGCCCGTAATAACTTCGTCCTCGAATTCCTGGATTATTTTATCGATCCGCCCCGCTACTCCATGGATGAGTGCATCGAACGGGGCCTCACCTACAGCGTACCCCTGAAAGCTAAGCTGAAGCTTTACTGCACCGATCCCGAACACGAAGATTTTGAAACGATCATCCAGGATGTTTACCTGGGCATGATCCCCTACATGACCCCCCGCGGCACCTTTATCATCAACGGGGCGGAACGGGTCGTCGTGTCGCAGCTCCACCGCTCTCCGGGCGTCTTCTTCAGTACCAGCTTCCATGCCAACGGTGTTCAGTTGTACTCCGCCAGGATCATCCCGTTCAAGGGCTCCTGGATCGAGTTCACGACGGACATCAACAACGTGATGTACGCGTACATCGACAGGAAAAAGAAACTGCCGGTCACCACGCTTCTGCGGGCTATCGGGTATGAAACGGATAAGGACATCCTGGAGATCTTCGGCCTCGCGCAGGAGATCAAGGTGAGCAAAGCCGCGCTGAAAAAAATGGTCGGCTCGAAACTGGCAGCCCGCGTGGTCCGTTCATGGGTCGAGGATTTTGTTGACGAGGATACGGGAGAAGTGGTCTCCATCGAACGTACGGAAGTACTGATCGAACGAGAGACCGAACTCGAGAACAACCACATCGACATGATCGTGGATGCCGGTATCAAAACGATCCTCGTCCACCGGGAAGAAGCGCTCGCCATTGACTATTCGATCATCTTCAATACCCTCCAGAAAGACCCCGCCAACTCGGAAAAGGAAGCCGTGGAGTTCATCTACCGGCAACTCCGGAATGCCGAACCGCCGGATGAGGAGACCGCCCGCGGGATCATTGAAAAGCTCTTCTTCTCCGACAAGCGTTACGACCTGGGCGATGTCGGCCGCTACCGCATCAACCGGAAGCTGAACCTCGACATCCCGATCGAAACCAAGGTCCTTACGAAGGAAGACATCATCTCCATCATCAAGTACCTGATCGAACTGGTGAACTCAAAAGCCGAAGTGGACGACATCGACCATCTGAGCAATCGTCGTGTCCGCACGGTCGGCGAACAGCTGTACAACCAGTTCGGCGTCGGATTGTCCAGGATGGCCCGTACCATCCGCGAACGCATGAACGTCCGCGACAATGAAGTGTTCACGCCGATGGACCTGATCAACGCGAAGACTCTTTCTTCCGTGATCAATTCATTCTTCGGCACCAACCAGCTGTCGCAGTTCATGGACCAGACCAACCCGCTATCCGAACTCACCCATAAGCGCAGGATCTCGGCCCTGGGGCCCGGCGGTCTGTCCAGGGAACGCGCCGGTTTCGAGGTCCGCGACGTGCATTATACCCACTATGGCCGCCTCTGTACCATCGAAACCCCGGAAGGCCCGAATATCGGCCTGATCTCATCGCTTTGTGTGTATGCCAAGATCGACCGCCTCGGCTTTATCGAGACCCCGTACCGGAAAGTCCTGAAAGGTGTGGTTGACCTGAAGGAAGAGCCGGTGTGGCTGACCGCCGAGGAAGAGGAAAAGAAGATCATCGCACAGGCCAGTACACCGATGGATGACAAAGGCAAGCTGGCCGAAGACCGCGTCAAGGTCCGTTACCTGGCCGACTATCCCATCATCGACCGCACACAGGTTGACCTGATGGACATTGCGCCCAACCAGATCGCTTCCATCGCTGCCTCGCTCATTCCGTTCCTCGAACATGACGACGCGAACCGCGCGCTCATGGGCTCGAACATGATGCGCCAGGCTGTTCCGTTGCTCAATCCCGAGATCGCCATCGTCGGAACCGGGATCGAAGACCTTGTCGCCCGCGATTCCCGCGTTCTGATCAATGCCGAAGGAGACGGTGTGGTGGATTATGTCGACGCAAACGAGATCGTGATCAAGTATCACCGCACCGAAAAGGAACGACTGCTCAGCTTCGAAGACGACGCCAGGACATACAGCCTGATCAAATTCGCCCGCACCAACCAGAATACCTGCATCAACCTGAGGCCTATCGTCAGGAAAGGCGATAAAGTGACCAAAGGCCAGGTGCTCTGCGAAGGGTATGCCACCAAAGAGGGCGAACTGGCCCTGGGGCGGAACCTGATGGTCGCATTCATGCCCTGGAAAGGGTACAACTTCGAGGATGCTATCGTCATCTCCGAGAAAGTGGTTAAAGAAGACATATTTACATCTATCCATATTGAAGAGTTCACCCTCGAAGTGCGCGACACCAAGCGCGGCGTGGAGGAACTCACCAATGACATTCCCAACGTCAGCGCGGATGCGACGAAGGACCTCGACGAGAACGGCCTGATCCGCATCGGTGCCGAAGTGAACGAAGGAGATATCCTGATCGGGAAGATCACGCAGGTTCCCGTCCATATTGCGGATAACGCGATGACAGCCGTCGCGGAAGGAGCG
>DAIRDK010000124.1:0-8237 GCA_036796175.1 Bacteroidales bacterium
CCTGATCCTGGCCGCGCAGTTCGAGAGCTTTGCCAGTCCGCTGGTGATCATGTTCACGGTTCCGCTGGCTCTGGCCGGGGCTGTGCTGACCTTGTGGATGTTCGGTCAAACGCTGAACATCTTCAGCCAGATCGGGATCATCGTGCTGGTGGGGATCGTGACGAAGAACGGGATCCTCATCGTGGAGTTCGCGAACCAGCGTCGGGCCCAGGGATTGACTGTCCGGGAGGCCGTAATTGACGCTGCCACCCGCCGACTGAGGCCCATCCTCATGACCAGCTTCGCTACCATGCTGGGCGCACTGCCCATCGCATTGGCCCTCGGCGCCGCTGCCAAAAGCCGCGTCCCGATGGGGATCGCCATCATCGGCGGCCTCTTCTTCTCGCTGATGCTGACACTCTATGTGATCCCGGCCCTGTATACGTATTTCTCAAAGGATCGAACCCAATGAAACGCATATTATTGATCCCGTTCATTTTGATGTCGTTCATGGCTCAATCCCAGGACACCCTGAAGATTGACGACGCCGTCGCCATCTCCCTGATGAACAATTATTCGTTACTCATCGCGAAGAACAGCGCGCAGCTCGCTGCCAACAACAACACCATCGGAAATGCGGGATTTCTGCCCACAGCAGAGGTGACTGCCACCTACCAGGGGAATATCACCAATTCGGAACAGAAGTATTTCGACGGCCGCGATCGCTCGGGCACCAACGCCAAATCAACCAGCCTGGCAGCGGGTGTCGGCATCAACTGGACCCTGTTTGACGGGTTTGGGATGTTCACCAATAAGGCACAGCTGGCTGAGCTGGAAAAACTCGGAGAGGTCCAGGCCCGGATGATGATTGAGAACACGGTTGCGGCGGTGATCCTGAATTACTATGCCATCGTTCAGTTTGAGCAGATGAAAGTCGTGCTGCAACAGGCGATCGAACTGTCGATGGAGCGCAAACGCATTGCCGAGATGAAGCTGAGGCTCGGTTCCGGGTCGGAACTCGACCTGATGCAGACCATCGTTGACATGCATGCCGACAGCTCGCAGCTCATTCAGCTGGAGAACCAGATCCGCTCCTTGCACATCGATCTCAACAAGCTGATGGTACGCGATGTGGCCACGGCATTTAACGTGTCGGCCCGGATCCCATATTCCGATACCCTGAAATACAGCCCCATGCTAACTAAAGCGCTGGCCCAGAATCCCGAACTCATGGCCGCCCGCCTGAATACCCGCCTTTCGGAACTTGACATCCGCCAGGCCAGGGCCCCGCTCTATCCGTCGCTGGATGTATTCGCCGGATATAATTATTCGGGATCGAATTCCCAAACCGGGTTCATTTCGAACAGTACAAGTTATGGTTGGAATTACGGCCTTACGGCGTCGCTGAACCTCTTCAACGGCACGAAGAACCTGAATAACATCCGCAATGCGAAGCTCTATTTTGAGAGTGCGGGTCTCGCCGAAAAGCAGGCGGAACTCAATCTTCGGGGATCGGTGCTCCAGGCTTACGACGACTATCAGACAGCCCTGATGCTGGTTAAGTTCGAGCAGGACAATCTACTGGTGGCCCGGGAGAACACGCGGATCGCATTTGAAAAATACAACCTCGGGGCGATGAATGACATCGACCTTCGTACCATACAGCAAAAGCAGCTCGACGCGGAGCGCCGGCTGCTTACTGCCGAATATGCGGCGAAGGGGAAAGAAGTAGAGCTGAAGGTATTAAGTGGATCGATCTTTGAGTGATCACTTCTTCTTTTCTCCCAATGCAAACTTGATAGGTAGCACATACTGAACCCTCACCTTTTTACCGTCTTTCAACGATCCGGGCTTCCAGTTAGGCATCATTTTCACAACCCGCAGGGCCTCTTCATCGCACCCGCTGCCAATCCCTTTCATTACCTTGGCATCAACAATTGAACCGTCGGTATTGACGATAAAGATGGTAAAAACTGTCCCCTGTGTTCCGTTTTTAATGGCGGCTTCAGGGTATTTGATGTTCGCCAGGAGGAATTCCCCCATTTTCCCGCCCGGGAATTCAGGCCAGACGTCGGGGTCATGATTGCGGTCCTTCCCATAAACCGGTTCATTGCTTTCCTTTTCCTGTTTGGCTTTTAACTGCGCTTCCTTTTGCGCCTTTTCGTTCTTGTCCTGTGCCAGGACCGGGCTTACGGTTCCGGAGGAGAAGAACAGGATTACGGCAAAAAGAACGGGCAGGGCAACTATGGCTTTCAGTCCGGCCATCTTTGCCGAACGTGATCTGGTCATCATGATCATTCTGTTTTTAATGAGTGAAACATTGAAATTATTGGTCAGGTTGTTCACCTGCACGCCGAGGACCTGGCCGAAAATGAGCCGGCGGTAATCATCGCCGGGGATCCCCTGTCGCAGGACTCCTTCATCGGCAAGGTACTCGTGCACGGTCTTCACCGAGCGCTGCAGCAGCCAGGCGAAGGGATTGAACCATTGCACGATGGTCAGGAGTTCAGTCGCGACCAGGTCGGCGGTGTGCATTTGACGTATATGGATCCTCTCATGCTCGATGATGGCCGAGAGACCCGGATCTCCCGCCCACTCTTTCCGGATGAAGAGGAGATTGAAAAAAGAGAACGGTGAATAACCGCGGTCGACAAACACAAGCCTCATCCCATGACTTCGGTCGATCCCGTTCTTTTGGACCAGCAGAACAAGCTGGATCAGCTGAACCACAAACCGGACGGTGAAAATGATCACGCCGGTCAGGTACACAATCCCTGCGATTTGCATCCACTGCAGGTTGAGCAGGTCGGTTCGCTCGATCAGGGCCGGGGTGACCAGCACCGGGTCGAGGAATACCACGACCGGCGCCAGCGGGCTTCCGGGGGAAAAGCTGAGCGGGAACAGCGGCATGGCCAGTGATACGACCACAGTCGACAGCAGGTAATACCGGTTCACCGTGAAGAACGTATCCCTGCGCAGGAAACCCAGGTAAACAAAGAACAAGGCCGCCAGGCAAACAGACGATTCCAGCAGGTATTTAATGATCTCGTTCATGGTCCTTTTTTGTTATCGGTTGTCGCTTGTCGGTTTTCGGTTTTCGATCTCCAGGTCAATTAATTTCCTGATCTCTTCAAGCTCATGCAGTCCAATTTCTTCTTCACTGGCAAAGAAAGAGGCAAGGGCTTTGTAAGAGTTTCCGAAGTACCCGGAGACCATGTTCCTGAAATAGGACCTTGTGTAGTCCTTCTTGGAGACAAGTGGGAAATAAACATGCGTTCGTCCGTAAGCACGATGGTCCGCAAAGCCTTTCTGCTCCAGGATCCGGATGATGGTGGACACGGTGTTGTATGCCGGCCTGGGTTCCGGGAGCCGCTGCAGCACATCGTGCACCAGCCCTTCGCCCAGCGTCCACAAGATCTGCATTACTTCCTCCTCGGCCCGGGTGAGTCCCCTGAATTCTTCTTCGCTTTTCTTTTTCTCTTTCATGACAATAACCCTCCAATATCCATGCAAATATACAACTAAGAATTTAGTTATACAACTAAAAGATTAGGAATTTATCGATAAATGATGATCGTTCGTCGATATTCTGCTGAATAATTTTCTATTTTTGATAAAAACCTCCCGATGATCAATTACGAAGCGTTGTTCAGGATTTCCTACGGGCTCTACATTGTCAGTTCGGGCACCCAGGAGCGGGGAAACGGATACATTTCCAACACGGTCTTCCAGGTGACGGCTGAACCGCCGCGGTTTGCCGCCACCTGCAACAAGGACAATTTTACTTCGGAACTGATCCGCGACAGCGGGGCATTCTCCGTTTCCGTACTTCACATGGAAACATCTCCGGAACTATTCGGAAGATTCGGATTTAAGAGCGGCCGGAATTTCAATAAGCTGGAGGGGATGTCGGTGATCTATGGCGAAACCGGGGTCCCCATCGTTCTGAACGACTGCATGGCGTACCTGGAATGCAGGCTGGTGGAAACGTTCGAAATCGGTACACACCTGATCTTTATCGGAGAACTCATACAGTCGGTGATCCTGGACGATGACAGGGAGCCATTGACCTATCTCACCTACCGGAGGGTAAGAAAAGGGGTATCCCCTAAAAACGCACCCACCTATGTAAATAAATCGAAACTTGAAGCATCGGCGCCATCGAAAGGCCATAAAAAATTCAAATGCACGGCATGCGGGTATGTCTATGACGAATCCCGGGAGCCGATTAAATTTGCAGACTTGCCTGCAGACTGGGTATGTCCGTCGTGTGGCAGCGAAAAAGCTGATTTTATCGAAATGTAAAACCAATACAGATAACCATGGAAAAATCAATCAAAGGAACCCGGACCGAGCAGAATCTGCTCAAAGCATTCGCTGGCGAATCGCAGGCCCGCAACCGGTATGAATTCTTTGCCAGCGCGGCAAAAAAAGAAGGATATGAACAGATCGCGGCCATATTCATGGAGACCGCAGCACAGGAAAAGGAGCATGCCAAACGGTTCTTCAAATTCCTTGAAGGAGGAATGACGGAGATCACGGCAGCCTATCCCGCAGGAATCATCGGGACGACCACAGAGAACCTGAAAGCGGCAGCAGAAGGTGAACATGAAGAGTGGACTGCCCTGTACCCGCAATTTTCCGAGATCGCCAAAGAGGAGGGATTTATGGAAGTCGCCACGGCGTTCAAAATGATCGCAAAAGTTGAAGCGGAACACGAAAAGCGCTACCTGAAGCTCCTGCAGAATCTTTCCGAAGACAAGGTCTTCATGAAGGACGGCAAGGTATGGTGGAAATGCATCAATTGCGGGTACATTTACGAATCGGCAAAGGCTCTGGAGAACTGCCCCGTATGCCTGCACCCGAAAGCGTTCATGCAACTGAAGGAAGAAAACTACTAGCCGGCCCGGGGAAGCCTATTTCCCAACCACTTCGACTTTCACGGTCAGCGATTCTCCCTCCTCATCCACCAGGGTGAGGGTGTGGATCCCCGGAACTGTTTCGACCTCGACGGCATGGGTGCCTGTTGTTTTTGCCAGGAACCGGTTGTCGAGATGCCAGTAAAGGGTTGCACCCGGATCGCGGTGGGTGGCTTTCCAGATCGCTTTGCTGCGCTGCTGGTCGCCTTTTACCGGCAGATAGATCTTTGTTCCCGGATAGGGATAGATCAGGCCGATGGGATTCTGGCCTGACAACCGGTCGCGGCACCCCTCCATAAAAGGGGGCAATGGGCGGTAATCGGCATGAACCTGCCGGTAGAACCACTCTTGTACAGGAGGGAGGACGAACCAGTTTGTTGTAATCATTTCAGATGGTGACATGCATTTGTCGGTCACACGCCAGCGTTCAGTCGGATCTAGATGGACCGGCTTATGGTAGGAACAGGCTTTAGTCAGGCTGGCCACGGCAGGGACTTTCCTCATTTCCGGTTCAGGACAGTCGGTCCCGGCGATACAGCCGCTCTTCCGGCAGATCCTGGCCGTCTTAAGGTCTGCTGAGGGCTCAGAAAACCAATCGGAAGAAGGCAACAGTCCGAAGATATCGAACATCACGGGCGCTGCGCATGAGATTCCGGTCACCCCCGGTCGACCTTCGCCATCGGCATTCCCGATCCAGACGCCGACCGTGTATTCCGGGGTTACGCCGATCGCCCACGCATCGCGGGAACCGTAGCTGGTCCCGGTCTTCCAGCCGGTTTTCTGCGACATGGAGAAGTATTTCAGTGTGCCGTTGTCATCGGGCCGTTTCACCTCTGTGATCGCATTCAGCGTGAACCAGACGGACGACGGGAACAACCGGCCGGGGTAAAACGCGCTGCCGGAGACCGGTGCATCAAGAACATAGTGTGCGTAAAGAGAATCGGTTCCCTTCATCTCCAGCCGGTATCCCAACGATGCATACATCGACGTGAGTTCCCACAGGGTTCCCTCCGCGCCACCGAGGATGATCGACAACCCATAATGTTCGGGTGGGTAGGTAAGGGTGGTCATCCCGAGATCTTTCAGCAGGGCATTGAACTTCCCGATCCCGTAACTTTTCAGCAGGATCACGCTGGGGACATTCAGCGACCGGGCCAGGACCTCGCCGGCAGGGACCATCCCCTCGAACGTCTTCTGGAAATTATTGGGACTGTAACCCTGGAAAGAGACCGGGATATCGCTCACCAGCATATCGGGCAGCAGCAGCCCTTCGTTGAGCATGGCCGCATACAGGAACGGCTTGGTCAGACTTCCGAAGTTCCTCCTGGCGGTGACCATGTCCACGTCGCCACCTTCCTGGTCGCCTCTCACCCGGGTGTTGCCGATGTATGCCAGCACCTCCCCGGTTTTTGTCGAAAGTACAAGAGCGGCTGCATTACTGACGCTGTTGGCCGACAGCAATTCATGGTAGCGCTGGATGATCTCGTCGCACCGTTGTTGCAAAGAAGCGTCGAGAGTTGAGATGATCCGCTGCCCTGT
This sequence comes from Bacteroidales bacterium, assembly GCA_036796175.1. Lineage (GTDB taxonomy): Bacteria > Bacteroidota > Bacteroidia > Bacteroidales > FEN-979 > DAIRDK01. The sequence continues at coordinate 6,438 of DAIRDK010000124.1, forward strand.
GCGCCCTTCCCTGGCCGCCCGTTCCAGGAGATGCGGCGCGATCCGCGGGATGGCATGGGGAGGTCCGGGCACAGGTTCCGACTTGGCCAATTCGCAGGTTTCTCGGTCGATCACCTGTTTTTTGCACATGCGGTCGAGGAGTTCATTCCGTTTCCTGAGCAGCCGTTCCTGGTTTTTCCCCGGGTAGATGAGCGAAGGCGTGTTTGGCAGGACGGCCAGGGTGGCGGCCTGGGCCCAGCTGAGGCGGTCAGGAGGAATGCCGAAATAGCGCCAGGAAGCCGCCTCGATGCCCACCACGTTGCTTCCGAAGGGCGCATGGGCGGCATACATGTTCAGGATCGTCGGTTTCCGGTGGGTCAGCTCCGTGCGGAGGGCGATCAACGCCTCCACCAGTTTAGACCAGAGGTTGCGGGGAGGATTGTGTCGGGAAAGCCTCGCCACCTGCATGGTGATCGTACTGCCGCCACTTACGATCCGGCCGGCCCGGATGTTCCGGACCAGGGCATTGGCCACCGAAACAGGATTGATCCCCGGGTGGAAACGGAACCAGGCATCTTCATAGGTAAGGACCGCTTTTACGTATTTCTCAGGCAACCGTTCCGGCTCGGGGAACCTCCATTGCCCGTCTTCCGCCACCTTGGCGCACAGCAATTTCCCTTTTCTGTCCAACAGAAGCGTTGAACAGGGATCCTCGAAGTGCGCCGGCGGCACGATCAGGAACAGCAACAGCAGCAAGGCACATCCGGCAATCCACCACCTGCCACCTGCTATATGCCACCTGCCACCGGCTTCACTCTTCACTTTTCACTCTTCACTTTTCACTCTTTACCACCTCCACCCACATCCCTTGATCCTTCGCGCTGATCGTGTGGTCGTACATCGCTTCGCAGTATGTTCCGGGGAGGTAGAACCGGCCGGCATAGGTCGCCGTGGCTGTGAAGACGAAGGTTTTCTCTTTTCCGCGCTCCAGGTCGAAGAAGGTATTCACCCGGTCGTCGCGGAAATCCTGCCAGGTGAACAGGCCATAATCCTCTGGCGGTTCGCTTTCCCCGATCCGGGTGTTGCCGATCTCCCATCCGGAAGGGAACATCTGCGTCAACGCCAGGTTCCTGACATCGTGCAGCTCATCGGCCGCTTTCACGCGAATGGTGATCCTGAATTCCGTGCCCTGCGCCAGCCGGATCACATCGATGGGTTTGCCGTCCTTGCCGGTAAATTTGACAGTCATGTTCAGGTCGTTGCGGTAGGCTTCATCCCGGTCATAGGGGGGAACTCCCGTTTCGGTGATCCGCAGGAAGAGTGCGGTGTTCCCCTGGTTGGTCACGTTCAGGGTGTTCTTTTTCCCTTCGGATACTTTCAGGGGCTGACTGAGCAGGAACAATCCGGTCTCGCACCGCGTTTCCTGCCCGTTCATGCTGTAAAGCGCTTTAATGCCCTTTGATTTTTCAAATTTGGTGTAATACTTGGCCAAAGCGGCCATCGCGAATGCGCTCTCCTGGGTGCTGAGCCAATCTTTGCGGTTCACCTCGGCCGTCAGGGAGCGGGCGACCTCGTTGGCTTGTTTCGCCTGGCCCAGTTCCGTCAAGGTCTCCAGGATCATGGCCAGGTCGCGGATGGCCGAGCCATACGTATACCGGGTTTCGTAATACGGGTCCAGGCCGAGGGGGAGGGAAGCCGTCATGGCCATGGCCGTCTCTTTCTTCCCGGCCAGCGCATAGGCTGCGGCAAGCCGCCACGCAGCCTGCGGGATCAGTCCTTGTTCTTCCTTCAGCCTGTTCATGGAACTAAGATCCGGAGCCC
>DAIRDK010000125.1:0-8206 GCA_036796175.1 Bacteroidales bacterium
TAGCGCACCACGTTCGGGACGTGGGGGTCGGAAGTTCGAGTCTTCTCATCCCGACAATGCCACTTTAGCTCAGTTGGTAGAGCAGCTGATTCGTAATTAGCAGGTCGTGGGTTCAAGTCCCATGAGTGGCTCACAATTATGTCGCACGGTCGTTTTGACAATCCCGTAGTGGCTGCCTTAGCCGGTTTTTGGGATATTTTCAGAAAACAGGAAAACGCGGAGAAATTACACGAGTCTCACCGCCTTGACGGCAAAACGTGTATTGTGACGGGAGCCAATTCCGGCCTGGGTTTCGCCATCGCGGTCGAGATGGCCAAACGGGGAGCACACGTCATCATGGCAGGCCGCAGCAAGATACCCGAAGCCGGTGAACTGGTCAAACAAAAAAGCGGATCGGATCGTGTCGAAATGCGTTACCTCGACCTTTCCAAGATTCCTTCGATCCATGTTTTTGTCGACGGACTTATCCGCGACGGGATCAAACCCGCTGTAACCGTCCTCAATGCCGGAGTGGCCTTGCCGAATTCGCGAAAAACCGAATCTGGCCAGGATGAAATGTTCCTGGTCAACTATCTCTCCAATGTCATCCTGACCAACCTGATGATTTCCAAAGATGTGATTCCCTGTAACGGGAATTCCGATCCACGGCCCCGGATCATCTTTATCTCCTCCGACTCGCACCAGGGTTCCTCAGCCATCGATTACTCCGAATTCGGACGCTATTACGAATATGGCGTCTCCAAAGGGATCGAGAACTACAGCTACTTTAAGTTGATTCTCAATACTTACGCGACCGAACTGTCCAGGAGGGTCAATCCCGATGGGGTTCATATCGGCGTCAATGTCATCTGCCCCGGACCTGTTCACACCAACATCATCAAACCCGCCCCGCAACCGTTACGCTTTATACTCGGGGCCATCTTCAAAATCATCTTCAGATCTCCTGCCAAAGCCGCCTTGCCTGTCATTTATATGTCCGTCTCTTCCGATTTTGAAGGAAAATCCGGGGAGTACCTGCACATGTTCAATTCCAAACAAATGGATCCTAAAGTCTATATCCCGGAAGAAGGGGCCAGATTATGGGAGGCTTCCATGCAAGTCTGGCAGGCGATCGATCCCGGTCAGAATTCTGTTGCCGCCGGCAGCACGGGAACCAGTTTCCCCACGTGAACAGGCAGGATATCATCATCAAAATCCGCGTATCTCGGCAGAACGGGAATTACTTTCCTGAAAAAGGATGCAGGGACAGGAATGGTGCATGAAAGATCAATTTCTTCAAAATCAGCCTCTTTGGGGGTTATCGGGAGCAGGGTGATCATCGGGGTTTTCAGGGTACTGCTGTTGTTCTTGTCGGTTGGGAAACCGGAGACATTCCCGGCGAGGAGGAGGGAGATGTTCAATGACAAGACCAGGGCGAAAAAAAGAACAGGGGATTTCATGGCTTCAGGGTTTTATATTGTGTTGACCTACATAAGATGCATCCGGATCAAAAAAGTTACAGACGGAGGCTGTTTTTAGGAAAATTTTAACATTCAGGGCAGCCTGTGCCTGATTTATCTGGCAAGAAAAAAAATCCCGGCCGATAAGACCGGGACCGGAAGAGGGAAATATATATAGGTCAGATGGAATCTTCGAAGTCGGCCGAAGCGGGAACGGAAGGATACAGGTCGGGAAGCAACGGGTCACCCAGAATGGCCGTTTCTTCCTGGAAATCGGCTTCATCCGGTACAACAGGGGCCAGTACCTGGAGCGCGATGTGGAACATGAAATCCTGATCCGGAACGCTCTCCTCGAATGTCGCCGTGCCGGGAACGGCCGGGGCCAGTTCGGAACCGGTTAAATTCCGCACAGGCACGGTTTCAAGTCCGGTTGCCATTGTGTTTAACGAAAAGATTAACAAAGCCGTGATGATATAGATTGTCGTTTTCATGGTTATCATTTTTTTTAAAGTTCAGCAATAAGACGGTGCAGTTTTTTAAATGTTACAAAGTTGAGTTATGATCGATTGATGATTTCGGCGCAAAGGTACAGATTTTATTTAGTCTGAATAATAAAAAATCGTTAAATCGGTGTAAAATCCCGATAAACGGACGTCTGAGGGCGTTGAAAGAAGCCTGTCGGGCAGAAGGCCGGGTTTCGAAATCCGCCGGCAGTTCGCTGGTCTACAGGTGCTCTAAAAAGTAATCGGTGATCTTCCGGTTCAGGTGGACGCGATCCTGGCCCCTGACATTGTGTTCGTGGCCGGGATATACGAAATAATCCACCTGGATCCCTTCATCCACACATTTTTTCAGGAAAGACAAACTGTTCTGGGGTACTACCGTATTGTCCTGGTCTCCATTGATGATCAGGACCCGGCCTTTCAGGCCGCTGACATAATTGAGAAGGGACGCTTTCTGATAACCCTGCGGATTGCTTTCCGGGGTATCCATGTACCGCTCGCCATACATGACTTCATAATATTTCCAGTCGATCACGGGTCCTCCGGCAACGGCAACCTTGAACACACCCGGGTGCCGGAGCATCATGGAGAGTGTCATGAACCCGCCGTAACTCCAGCCGTTGACCCCGATGCGGGCAGTATCCACCCAGGGCAGCGAACGGAGGTAATCAACGCCTTTCATCTGATCGGCCACTTCGACCGTGCCGAGATCTCTGAATATGGCCTGCTCAAAGGCCAGCCCCCGGTTAGAGGTGCCGTGGTTGTCGAGCGTGAACACCACGAATCCCTGTTCAGCCAGGTAGTTGAGCCATAGGCCGGCACCGGCAAGCCACGAATTGGTGACCAGCTGGGAATGGGGGCCGCCATACACATAAATGATCACCGGATATTTTTTCGACGGATCAAAGCCGGCCGGTTTGATCATCCTGCACCAAAGATCACTGTTGTCGTCGGCTTTCAGCGGGAACACGGAGGTTTCACCGAGGGAATAGGCTTTCAGAGGATCGGGGGATGACAGCAGCATGCGAACCCGATCCCCTTGAATTGTCAGGAGATCGACCTGGTTCGGAACGGATGTATTATTGTATTTATCCAGGATGTACTTGAAGTCCGGGGAGATCTGGGCCACATGAGTGCCGGGTGAACCTGTCAATCGGGTCAGTTTGCCTGTTTTCAGTTCGCATGAATAGAACTGGTTCTCCAATGGATCCTGCTTATTGCACATAAAGAATGCCCGTGTGCCTTCCCCGTCAAAGCCGATGAATTCCTTGACCACCCAGGGACCTTTGGTCAGTTGGGTCACAAGGGATCCATCCGGATTGTAAAGATACAGGTGATTGTATCCGTCCCTCTGGCTTTCGCGGATGAACCGGCCGGAGGTTCCGGGGAGGAAATACAGGCCGGTCAGGGGTTCAACGTATTTGTCGGAGGTTTCCTCCAGGAGCGTCCGGACGAAGTTTCCTGTAGCCGCTTCGTACTGATTGAGCCACAGGTGATTCTGATCTCGGTTGAGAACGGCTACATAAATGTACTGTTCGTCGGGGCTCCAGGTGATGTTGGTCAGGTACTGGTCAGCAGGCCCCTCAGTCCGGAGCCAGGTAGTGGTCGAAACATAGGGATTGAATACTCCGATCGTTACGTGGTGACTGGTCATTCCGGCCATGGGATACCGGGTGGGAACGACCTCTGCGACCCGTTTGGTGATATCCACCAGGGGATATTCGGTCACCATGGACTCATCCATTCTGTAAAAGGCCAGGTAATTTCCTTTCGGGGACCAGAACGTCCCTTTCTCGATTCCAAATTCATTACGGTGAACGCTCTTGCCGTTTACTATCCCTTTGTTTACATCCCCGGTGACTGCGATTTCTTTACCGCCGACAGAGAGGTACAGATTATTCTCTTTTGTATAGGCAACCTTCCAGCCCGTTCTCTCGAGGTCGGTGTTGTCAGCATGCTCGTCGAACGAGTTCAGAACGGTCAGCGTGTTGTTTATGCCGTCATATTGCAGGATTCTTCCTTTTATTATGAAGAAGAATGTATCGGGGGCTGTGTAGGTGATCATGGGGAATGCTTTGATCGATTCATCTCCTTCGGCGGCAAGAACCTGATTGATCGTTTCCAGCCGGAGAATGGTGTCGGCTCCTTCGGCCTTTACGGTGCCGCGTACCAGGTTGTTTTTCGCAACCCAGGTGAAATGAGCCGCATCACCGGCCCATTGCAGCTGGCTGAGCGTTGTAGGGAATAATTTCCGGTTCATCCCGGTAGCTTCGTCGATGGTCATCAATTGAGCCTGGGATGCGGCCATGAAGGGGCAAAGCAGCGCCAGGAGGAGCATGAAGGCATAGGTTCTCATGGAAATAAAAAGATTAACGGTGAATGATCTTTGACATGCCGGCAATCAGGGAGGGGTCATTTTCAATTGCATTTCCCACGACCACGATATCAGCTCCGGCTGAGGCGGCCCGGCGGGCAGCTTCGGGAGTCCTGATCCCTCCTCCAACGACCACGGGAACCGATACGGCGTGTTTGACGTCCCTGATCATCGCCGGGGGTACGGGCCGTTTCGCCCCGCTGCCCGCATCCAGGTAGATCAGCTTCAGACCCAGCATTTCCCCTGCCATCGCGGTACAGGCAGCGACCGGGGATTTATCCGCCGGGATCGGAAAGGTGTTGCTCATATAGGAAACGGTGGTCGGGGATCCGCCATCGACCAGGAGATACCCGGTCGGAATAACCTCGAGCCGTGAATCCCGGATATAAGGGGCTGCCACCACATGCTTGCCGATCAGCAATTCGGAATTGCGTCCCGAGATCAGGGATAGGAACAGGATCGCATCTGCCCTGGGATTGACCTGGAAATTGTTCCCCGGGAACAGGATCACCGGGACCGGGTTGTCATGCTTCAGGATCTCCAGGTATTCATCCACTTTGTCCCTGGTAAGCAGGCTGCCCCCAAAAAAAAGATAGTCCACCCCGGAGTTGACGGAAACCGTTTTTATCTTCTTCAGGCTTGATGGAGTGTGCTTGTCGGGATCGATCAGGACGGCGAACATCTTTCGGCCCCTGTCGGTTTGTTTCTTGATTTCTGAATAGAGTCCCATACATCGGTATTAGAAAATGGCGGATGCGATCTGCCGGATATTCTCTGAAACGCCCACTGTGAAATAGTGGATTACGGGAACGCCAAAACGGATCAGCCCCTTCGATTGTTCTATGGCCCATTCCACCCCGACCCTGAACGCCTCCTCGTTGGTCTTGCACTTCTGTATCTCCCGGACCAGCAAATCCGGGATATCGATGTTGAACACCTGGGGAAGGACATGGATATCGCGCAACGTCGTTATGGGTTTCAGCCCCGGGATGATCGGAACGGAGATCCCGGCCTCGCGGCAGAGTCTCACGAACTCATAATAACGGTCATTGTCAAAAAACATTTGCGTGATGATGTATTCCGCGCCGGCGTCGATTTTTTCCTTCAGGTACTTGAGATCATAAGCGATATTGGGGGATTCGAGGTGCTTTTCGGGGTATCCGGCAACACCGACGCAAAAGTCCGTGGGAAAGGTGTTTTCCAGTTCCTCATCGAGGTATTTACCGGCATTCATCCGGGCGATCTGGGCGACCAGCCCGGAAGCATAGGCGTGACCGTTTGGTTCCGGGGTGAACGTCCGGATCCCTTTCGGGGGGTCTCCGCGCAACGCCAGGAGATTCCGGATGCCGAGATAGTGGAAGTCAATCAGGGCATCCTCGGTGTCCTCGCGGGTGAATCCCCCGCAAATCAGGTGGGGAACCACTTCCACCGAGGGGTACTTGTATTTGATGGCCGCAGAGATGGCAACCGTTCCAGGCCGTTTCCGGATGGTCTTTTTCTCGAGCAACCCGCTGGGATGTTTTTTGTATATGACCTCCTGCTGATGGTAGGTCACGTTGATGAATGAAGGATCGAATTCCATCAACGGATCGATTGAACGATATATGTTGTATATATTGTGTCCTTTGAGCGGGGGAAGCAGCTCGAAGGAAAACAAGGTCTTATCCGCTTTATTGATCAGTTCAATAACTTTCATCATCCGTAGTTCAGATTCTGTCCAAGTAGTTTTTCTGCGTGTTCAAAACTAAGGTTTTTTCTTTTCGCGTATTCCGCAAGCTGGTCCTTCCCGATCTTTCCCAGGTTGAAATACCTGGATTCAGGGTGAGAGAAGTAATACCCGGAAACGCTGGCCGCCGGATACATCATGAAAGATTCTGTTAGTGATATATCGATCTGTTTGCAGACCATCAGGAGATCGAACAACACTTGTTTCTCCGAATGGTCCGGGCAGGCCGGGTAGCCCGGTGCCGGGCGGATACCCCGGTATTCTTCACGGAGCAAGTCCGGAACTGCAAGCTCTTCCGCTTCGGCATAACCCCAGTATTCTTTCCTGACCAGTTGGTGCAGCCGTTCGGCGAAGGCTTCAGCCAGGCGATCGGCCAGGATCTTGATCAGGATGGCATGGTAGTCGTCCATCTGCTGCTCGTAAAACGATACCCACTCTTCCACGCCCAGACCGGCCGTAACGGCAAATCCCCCGATATAATCCGGGATGCCGGAATCCCTGGGAGCGACAAAATCGGCCAGGCACAGATTGGGTTGCGATGCTTCCTTTTTCTCCTGGTTCCGAAGGAAATGGAATGTGGTCAGGACCGATGTACGCGAATCGTCCCGGTAGATCAGCACATCTTCTCCCGAGGCATTGCAGGGGAAGATCCCTGCCACCCCCTTGGCCAGTAACATCTTCTTGTCACAGATCTCCTGCAACATTTTCTTTGCGTCGGCGAGAAGTTTCCTGGCCTCGGACCCTTTAACCGGGTCCTCCAGGATGGCAGGATATTTGCCATTCAGCTTCCATGCGTGGAAGAAAAACGTCCAGTCGATGTACGGGATCAGTTCCTCCAGGGGATAGTCATAGAAGCAAATGGTCCCGGTCCGGTGAGGTCGGGGAGGCTTGTAATCCGGCCAGGTTAAACGAAGCCGGTTCTTCCTGGCTTCCTGTATCGTGAGGTAAGTCATGGAGGATCTTCCTTCGTAATCCTGACGGATCTGTTCATATTTCTTCCTGACCGATTCGCGGAATGCCGGGCCTGTCTCCCGGGAAAGCAGCTGGCTGACCACCCCGACAGCCCGGGATGCATCTTTGACATGCACAACCGTGTGACTGTAAAGGGGTTCGATTTTTACCGATGTGTGGATCTCCGAAGTGGTCGCACCGCCGATCAGCAACGGCACGCTGAAGCCCTGCCGTTCCATTTCCTGGGCGACATGGGCCATCTCGTCGAGCGACGGAGTGATCAGGCCGCTGAGCCCGATGATATCGGCCTGGCGTGCACGTGCAACATCCAGGATCTGTTCAGCCGGTACCATGACACCCAGGTCGATGACCTCATAGTTGTTGCAACCGAGCACCACACCGACAATATTTTTCCCGATGTCATGCACATCGCCTTTTACCGTGGCCAATACGATCTTTCCGCTGGGGCTCGGGAAGCCCGTCCCGGAGGCCTTTTCGGATTCCAGTCGGGGAGTGAGCCGTGCCACTGCCTTTTTCATCACCCGGGCGCTTTTTACCACCTGCGGAAGGAACATTTTCCCCGATCCGAAGAAATCCCCCACCTTGTTCATGGCGTTCATCAGCGGGCCTTCGATGATCTTCAGGGCCCGGTCATACGATTGGAGCGACTCGTCGATATCCTGATCGATATACTCCGTGATCCCCTTGATGAGGGCATGTTCCAGCCTCTCCTCTAGAGGCAGCGTCCTCCATGCATCCTCTTTTTGCTCTTTGCCCGATTCTGTTTTCATCCGGGCGGCATAGGCTAACAGACGCTCAGTAGCATCTTTCCGGCGGTTGAGGACCACATCTTCCAGGAGTTTCAGCAAGCCGGCCGGGATCTCATCATACACGGGGAGGTTCCCTGCATTGACGATCCCCATGTCGAGGCCGGCCTTTATGGCATGATAGAGGAATACGGCGTGCATCGCCTCACGGATGGGATCATGGCCACGGAAAGCGAATGACAGGTTCGAGATTCCCCCGCTTACGCGTGCAAACGGTAGATTCTCCTTGATCCATTGGGTTGCTTTCAGGAAATCGACCGCATAATTATTATGTTCCTCTATTCCTGTTGCGATGGTCAGGATGTTGGGATCAAACAGGATATCCTCCGGTGGAAATTGAATTTCTTCCGTCAGGATCCTGTAGGCCCGCCCGGCAATGGCGATCT
>DAIRDK010000126.1:0-8170 GCA_036796175.1 Bacteroidales bacterium
CGTCCGTGCAGGCTTGAAGGATTCCAGGTGTGACTTGTATACTTGCAGCACCTCAACCCCTTGCTTTGCATCCTTGTCTCCGTTTTTTACCAGCCTTTCCATCCGCTGGAGTTTCTTTTCAACCGATTCCAGGTCTTTGATCTGGAGTTCAAGGTCAACGGTCTCCTTGTCACGCACGGGATCAATGGATCCATCAGGGTGGGGGAATACCGGGCTGTCGAAACACCTGACCACATGGATCAGGGCGTCCACATTACGGATTTCGGCGAGGAACTGGTTGCCGATGCCTGTCCCGCCCCTGGCCAGGCCGGGTATGTCGACCATTTCAACCGTTGTGGGAACAATTTTGGCTGAATGGATGAATTTATCGATTTCATACAGCCTGGGATCAGGAACCGTAACGGAGCCCATATTGGCCCGGGTTCCGGCCCCGGTCTCGGCACGGTGGCCCGACGCACAATTGAACAACGTGGTTTTTCCGCTGCCGCTCACTCCGATGATACCGCATTTCAAAGGCATAAGGATCGGTTTTAGGGTGCAAAGGTAGGGAATTTAGGGATGCCGGAGGCCGGATACCGGATACCGGATACCGGATACCAGATGCCGGATTCCGGATAAAAAAAGATCCCCTTGCGGAGATCTTTTAACAAGTCCGGTTGATCCTGTTATTTTATTAACCTGAAATTGAGGCCCACCGAGAACCAGGCAAAGTTATATCCCGTTTCGGCATTGATCCCGATCAGGTCATTGAAGTAATAGGATCCCCCGAAAAAGAACGTCGGAAGAAAGCCTGCATGGAAGGAATCTTTCCCGTTTTTATATCCATCGTTATCGTACATGCTGAAGTAGGTTCCGGCTCCGAATCCGGCATAGGTATCCAGTCCCGGAACTTTCCAGCCGTAATGGTAGGCTCCGCGGAACACGAACCCCATATTGACCCAACTGTAATGGTAGTCATATCCGTCATAGGGATACGTATGCCAGAAAAAGGAAGAGCCGATCTGACCGCCCAGGCTGATGGTTCCGGGACCTGCCTGCCAGATGCTGTGGTCGTAGTGCACCAGGATAGCCGGCCCGAACCCGCTTCCACCGTAGAAACCGGTACCGGGGCCGAACCCGAATCCCAGGATCCCGGCCCCCCGGCCAGCCGGATCAACGGGACCTTTCTCGCTGTATGACGGGAGTGCCCAGATCGTGAAACACACAACGACCAGGGATATTCTGAATAACTTTTTCATGATTATCTGATTTTGAATGTTGCATGATATAACGGGATTACTTTTTATTTATTTTTGCTTTCGCCCGCAGATAGGGTCAAGTTATGAGAATACTCATTGTGGAAGATGAACCAAAGGTTGCTGACTTTCTTTCTAAAGGTTTGGCAGAGAGTGGTTTTGATGTAACTGTAGCCAGGGACGGCCGAACCGCTGTCCGCTGTTTCGACTCCAGGTCATTCGACATTGTCCTGTTGGACATCATTCTGCCTGACATGAGCGGAAATGAACTCTGCCTCAATTTCAAGGAAAAGCACCCGGACCTCCCGGTGATCATGCTGACCGCGATGGGAGCGCTGCAGGACAAACTGAACGGATTCGATGCAGGCGCTGATGACTACCTTGTAAAACCCTTTGAGTTCAAAGAGCTTCTTGCGAGGATCCATGCTCATACCAAGAAACACAGTTCCCACGGCCCTGTGTCCAATGTAATCAAGGCAGGCACGATAGAACTCGACCTCGACAAAAAGATGGCCCGGCGCGAAGGGAAGGACATCCTGTTGTCGGCCAAAGAACTGGCCTTGCTTGAACTGCTGATGAGAAACAGGAACAAAGTCCTCTCCCGCTCTGAGATTGCGGCCAAGGTTTGGGATATTACCTTTGACACCGGTACGAATGTAGTGGATGTATATATTAATATGATTCGCAAGAAGATCGACCGGGATTTCCAGGTGAGATATATCCAGACCAGGATCGGTCTTGGTTATGTATTCCAGGAGGAATAAATGGAAATACGTCGGAAACTGACCCTGCAGTTCACCTTGATCGTGGCGATCATCCTGGTGATGGCAGAGATCGCCATCTTTCAGTTTTCACGGGTTTACTGGCAGGAGGATTTCTACAACAGGCTGTTGGCCAAGGCACGTTCCGTGACCATGCTGGTGGTGGATCCTAATGGCATCGATTCTTCGCTTCTGCGTCGGATCAAACAAACCAACCTGGCTTCGCTACCCTTTGAAGAAACCATTTATTATGACTATAGTGGTCGCCGGATCTTTTCAACCAGCGATACGATGAGGATCCATCCCGGACCTGAACTTCTGAACCGGATCCGAAAGGAAAAGCTGGTGGAGACCAGGCAGGATAACTATTCAGTCATCGGAATCCATTACCATACCGGGAATGAACAGGTGCTGGTGGTTTCCGGAGCAGTTGATGTATTCGGACACCGGAAACTGGTCACGCTGCTGAATATCCTGATCAGTGTCTTCGTAGCCGCCGTGGTCATCGCACATATCAGTGGCAGGATCTATTCCCAGCGGGCGCTTGGTCCCATTCTGAAGGTCATCACCGAGGTCACGGAGATCGACGAGAAAAGCCTGCATCTGCGGGTCGACGAAGGCAATGGTCAAGACGAGATCGCACGGCTGGCGACAACCTTTAACCAGATGCTGGACCACCTTGAAGCCGCGTTTAAAACGCAGCGGCATTTTATTGCCAATGCTTCGCATGAACTTCGAACCCCTTTAGCCTACCTGATGGGCAGACTGGAAGTCTCGTTGCAGCGGGAGCGGTCGAAAGAGGAATACCAATCGACGATGCTGTCGATACTGGAGGATCTGAAATTGCTCAACAGTTCAGCCGACAAGCTGTTGTTGCTGGCGCAGTCGTCCTCCGATTCTCCGGATATACCGTTTCATCCGTTACGGGTGGACGAGATCCTCTGGGATGCCCGGGCTAAGGTCCTGAAATCAAACCGGGAATACCGCATCCAGGTGGCATTTACCGACCCGGAAGAAGACCCGGACAGCTTACGGGTAAAAGGGAATCCCATGCTCCTGAGGACGGCTTTCATGAACCTGGTGGATAATGGCTGCAAATATTCCGTTGACCAATCGGTCAGCATCAGTATCGAAGAAATGGGGGGAAAGATCTTAATCCGGTTTACCGACCATGGAATCGGGATCCCGGGGAATGAACTGGAGATGATCTTTGAGCCGTTTTTCAGATCGAGGATGAGCGCCGGGAAAGATGGGCACGGACTGGGATTGGCCCTGGTACGGCAGATCATCCGCCTTCATCATGGCGAGGTATCCGTAACATCCCAAATCGGGAAGGGATCCGAATTTGTGATCAACCTCCCCATATGGAGGGAATAATCCCGTCGGGCCGATTCGCCGTTGATCATCTGTCTTTAATCCTTATTTAATTTCATTTTAATCTCTATTTGATAAAGTCGTCTTATTTTGCACCCGGTTGGTAATATTACCGACAGAACCCGGTAGCAGAATCAATAATAAAATCGAACCCATTTTATTATCCGGGAAAACAGATTTTCCTGTCTGATTTGCTTCTGGTTACTTGTGTGTGTGTGAGGATACCCGGCATCCGCCGGGTATCCTTTTTATTAAATGCTTGGTCCTGATAATAATATTCCATAACTTTGCACCCCATTTTGCCTGGGGTGAATGTGCAGGCGTTCTTTATCTAAATCCCCGGAAATCAACACAATGTTTAACCCGGATGGCGGGAAACCGCCACCACAACGAGTTATTAATGAGTTCTGAAGAAATGAATCTGAACGGCGAATTGGAACAAAACGCCGAAACTGCTCACGAATCCGCACCGGTCATCGAAGAGGTAAAAACCGCTCCGGCCGAAAGCGAAACATTCGACTGGGAAGCCATTGGCAAGAAGCACGAGCTGTATTCTGCCGAAGAGAGAAAAAAACTTGAAGACGAATACGACCGTACCCTGAAGGCCATCTCGGACCATGAGCTGATCGAAGGCACGATCGTCGCCATGAACAACCGCGAAGTCGTGATCAACATCGGCTTTAAATCCGACGGAGTGGTCCCTCTCTCCGAATTCAGATACAACCCCGATCTGAAACCGGGGGATAAAGTGGAAGTGTATGTCGAAAACCAGGAAGATTTCAGCGGACAACTGTTGCTTTCACATAAGAAGGCCCGGATCCTGAAGTCCTGGGAACGGATCAACGAGGCCTACGACAAGCAGGAGATCATCAAAGGCCATGTCAAGTCGCGCACCAAGGGCGGCCTGATCGTGGACGTCTTCGGCATCGAAGCGTTCCTCCCCGGTTCACAGATCGATGTAAAACCCATCCGCGACTATGATATTTATGTCGACAAGGTGATGGAGTTCAAGGTCGTCAAGATCAACCAGGAATACAAGAATGTCGTGGTATCGCACAAAGCCCTGATCGAGGATGAACTCGAAGCGCAGAAGGCCGAGATCATCAAAAAGCTCGAGAAAGGCCAGATCCTTGAAGGGACGGTCAAGAACATCACCTCCTACGGAGTGTTCGTCGACCTCGGCGGCGTGGACGGCCTGATCCATATCACCGACCTCAGCTGGGGACGCATCAACCACCCGGAAGAGATCGTGCAGCTCGATCAGAAGATCAAGGTCGTGATCCTCGATTTCGATGACAACAAGAAACGCATCGCCCTGGGTCTGAAACAGCTTACCCCGCACCCGTGGGATTCGCTCGATTCCGTGATGAAGGTCGGCGACAAGGTGAAAGGCAAGGTGGTCGTCATTGCCGACTACGGCGCATTTGTCGAGATCGCCCCCGGAGTGGAAGGCCTGATCCATGTTTCCGAAATGTCATGGTCACAGCACCTTCGCACTGCCCACGATTTCCTGAAAGTCGGACAGGAAGTGGAAGCCGTGATCCTGACTCTCGACCGCGAAGAGCGCAAGATGTCGATGGGCATCAAGCAGCTGATCCCGGACCCCTGGGCCAATATCAAGGAAAAATACCCGATCAAGTCGAAGCACACCGCCATCGTGCGCAACTTCACCAATTTCGGCATTTTCGTAGAACTGGAAGAAGGCGTCGACGGCCTGATCCACATCTCCGACCTCTCCTGGTCGAAGAAGATCAAGCACCCCGCTGAATTTACCAAGATCGGCGAAAATATCGACGTGGTCGTGCTCGATGTGGATGTTGAGAACCGCCGCCTGAGCCTGGGTCACAAGCAACTCGAAGAAAATCCGTGGGATGTGTTCGAAACGATCTTCTCGGTCGGTTCGGTGCACCAGGGTACGATCGTCAGCCTGTCGGAAAAAGGCGGGATCGTGGCATTGCCATACGGCGTCGAAGGCTTCGCCCCGATGCGCCACCTGAACAAGGAGGACGGAACGTCGGCTAAGGAAGACGAAACGCTCGACTTCAAAGTGATCGAATTCTCCAAGGACAACAAGAAGATCATCCTATCGCATACCAAACTGCACCAGGATGCTTCGACCGTTGAGAAAAACAAGGAGGTGAACGCCGAGAAGAACAAGGCCAAGGCTACGAAAAAAGCGGTGAAGAAGATCAAGGACAGCCTTGAAAAGACCACCCTTGGCGACATTGACGCCCTGGCCAACCTGAAATCGGAAATGACGCGAGCCGAAGAAAAAGCACGCGGACCGAAAGCCGCTGCTCCGGAAGTCAAGGCAGAAGAAACTGCAGAACCGGAACCGCCGGCCGCCGGGGAACCGAAACAGGAATAGCAGGATGACCTTTTCAGTCACCGTACTGGGAAGCAGTTCGGCCATTCCGACACTGACACGCAATCCAAGCGCTCATTTGCTCAACGCAAATGAGCGCTTGTTTTTACTCGACTGCGCCGAGGGGACACAACTCCGTCTCCGCCAGCAGAAAGTTCATTTCCAGCGGATCAAACACATCTTCATCACCCACCTGCACGGGGATCACTATTACGGACTGATCGGACTGCTGACCACCTTTCATTTGCTGGGCAGAAAAGATCTTCTTCAGATCCATGCCCACCCGATGCTCGAAGAGATCATCCGGATCCAGCTGGAAGCCTCTCAGACCGTACTGAACTACCCCGTCCGTTTCCATCGGCTCAATGAAACAGGTGTCGATGTGGTGTATGAGGATGAACGGATCGTTGGATATAGTTTCCCGCTCAGGCATAGCATTCCGACCTGCGGGTTTATCTTCCGGGAAAAGATCCAGGTCAGGAAACAAAGCGAAAAACGATCTTACGCTTACTGCACCGATACCATATATGATGAATCGGTGATCCCGGTCATCAGGAAGGTCAGCCTGCTTTACCACGAAGCGACGTTCATGCGATCGATGGCTGCCGCCGCTGCTGAAAAGATGCATGCCACCACAACAGAAGCGGCCACGATCGCTCTGAAAGCGGAGGCCGGGAAACTCCTGATCGGCCATTTTTCAGCCCGCTATGATGATGCCATCCCCCTGCTTGAAGAGGCCAGGACGATCTTTCCGGATACCCTCCTGGCGGAGGACGGGTTTCATATCGAACTTTAACATTCCAGGCCTTGGATGGTGTTTGGTAACCGCAAGAGTTAAACCAGCGCCTCGTACAGGATATCTACCGGGTGATATGCAGTTCGCCCGGTCCCGTCCTTGATCTGGTGACGGCAGGAAGTGCCTGGCGCCGCGATGATCACGTCGTGCGAGGTCTTCCTGATCTCCGGGAAGAGCACCAGTTCGCCCACCTTCATGGACACTGCATAATGCTCGGCCTCGTAACCGAACGACCCGGCCATTCCGCAGCAGCCTGACCGGATCTCCTCCACCGCATAATTTATGGGAATGGAGAGCATCTTTTTGGTCGTCTCGACTGATGCCAAGGCTTTCTGGTGGCAGTGACCGTGCAGCTTGATCAACCGTTTTTCGGTCGTGAACATGTCTTGGGTAACAATCCCGGATGCCAGTTGCCGGATGATGAACTCGTCGAACAACAGGGCATGGTCAGCGATCCGTCTTGCCTCCTCCCGCAGCGGTTCATCGACCAGTTCGGGATATTCATCACGGAAGGTCAGGATGGCCGAAGGTTCGATGCCGACCAGCGGAGTTTCGGATGTGACCAGGCCTTTCAGCCGGGTTACGTTGAAATTCGCCAGTTCTTTCGCTTTCCTCAACAGCCCTTTCGAGATGAAGGTGCGCCCGCTCTCTTCGTGATCGGGGATGATCACGTTAAAACCGAACCGGTTCAACAGCCTGATGGCCCTGATCCCGGTCTCTGTGTCGTTGAAATTGGTGAACTCATCGGCAAACAGATAGACGGTTCGCGGGTATTGTTCCTGCCGGTTGGCTCCCGCCCAGGCCCGCAGCGTGGAGGAGGCCAGCAGGGGCAGGGTCCGTTCGACCGCTACACCGATCGAACGCTTCAGGATGTCGGCGAAGAAGGGGGTTTTCTGGAAAAAGTTAAACATTCCCGGGGCGGCACTGCCCAGGCGGT
The DNA here is from genome assembly GCA_036796175.1 of Bacteroidales bacterium. Taxonomy (GTDB): domain Bacteria; phylum Bacteroidota; class Bacteroidia; order Bacteroidales; family FEN-979; genus DAIRDK01. The sequence continues at coordinate 7,469 of DAIRDK010000126.1, forward strand.
TGATGGCCGTGATGTAGGCAAAAAGCCGTGACCGGAGGGGCATCCGGTTCGAATCGTAATAGTGCTGCAGGAATTCCGCTTTCAGTTTCGCGATATCGACATTCGACGGGCATTCGGCCTTGCATGCTTTGCATGAAAGACAAAGGTCCATCACTTCGAAGATCTCCTTATGGTCGAAGGGATTTGATTTTTGCGAGCGGGTCAGGTACTCGCGCAGGATGTTCGCCCTGGCACGCGTGGTCGCATCCTCATCCTTGACAGCCATGTAGGACGGGCACATCCATTTCCCCGTCAGTGCCGTGTTCCGGCAATCGGCCGACCCGTTGCACTGTTCCGCCGCGCGCAGGATGCCGTGGCTGCTGCTGAAGTCGAACACGGTATTGAAGGTGCGGACGGTCTGCCTCGGGTCATAGCGCAGGAAGGTGTTCATCTTCGGCGTTCCGATGATCTTGCCGGGATTGAAGATGTTTTTCGGATCCCACGTCTCCTTGATCTGTTTCAGCAGGTCGAAATTCTTTTCCCCGATCATCAGCGGGATGAACTCACCGCGCAGTCTGCCGTCCCCATGCTCTCCCGAGAGAGAACCCCTGTATTTCTTGACCAGCCGGGCCGATTCAAGCGCGATCGTATGGAACAGCTCCACATCCCCCGGGTCTTTCAGGTTCAGGACGGGCCGCAGGTGAAGTTCCCCCGACCCCACAT
>DAIRDK010000127.1:0-8153 GCA_036796175.1 Bacteroidales bacterium
ATCCGGGCCATCGTCAGGGCGCTTCGGAATGCCGGACAGCTGACCCACGAAGAGGCCATGCATGAAGAAACGAAGTTGTTCTGCAGTCTGGCCCGGGAAGAAGCGGAAAGAAGAAAAAGAGGAGAATCATGACCGGCCGGGAACACAGCCAAGGATCTCCGCTGATCAACCGGAGCGAAGACCAGGGGATCGGGTACCTGGTCCTGTCGAATCCTCCTTCCAACGAGATGAACCTGGCCTTTTTTCACGAACTGCAGGAAAGGCTTGCCGAAATCCGTAAATCAGGCAGCCTGCGCGGGCTGGTGATCACAGGTATCGGGCGCCATTTCAGCTCCGGCGCCGCGCTGGAAGAATTGCTCGACCGGATCGTGCAGACCGGCTGTGGCGACAACGAATCCCATTTTCTGCTGAATAATTACCGCATGCTGAACTTCTTCGAGGACGCCCCGTTCCCGGTGGTCGCCGCGGTGAGGGGAGTTTGCCTTGGATCGGCTTTTGAACTGGCCCTGTTGTGCCACTTCCGGATTTGCACCGAAGATGCGGTGTTCGGGCTGCCCGAATCCACTTTCAACCTGATGCCCGGACTGGGCGGGATCCGGAAGATCGCTTCCCTGTCGGGGAAAGCCAATGCACTGGAACTCGCCCTGCGGGGAAAAACCTTCAGGGCTGCGGAAGCGCTTGAACTCGGGCTCGTCGACGCGATCGTCCCGAAAAAAGAGCTGGCCGCGAGGTCTGTCGCCCTGATCCGTTCCGTCAGCATGAATTATCATAAAGAAAACAGATTGTTATATAAAACCCGATACCTCGGCAGCCATGTCCCTTTCGAAAACAAAACCGTTTGAAAGCCCGGTGAAGGTGAGGATCGCGGGAACCGGATCGTTCCTGCCCGGCCGGCCTGTCCCGGCATCCGAGGTGGACCGTTATCTCGGTGAACTGACCCTGGCCCCGGAGAAACTTAGAAAATGGATGGCCCGGATGAAAGATCTGATGCGCGAGCTGCTCGAAGTGGAATATTATCACTTTGCCTTCGATCCGGATCAACGGATCTTCACGGAGGACAATGTCACCATGTCGGTACAAGCCGCCAGGGAAGCGCTGCACCATGCAGGCACCGACCCGGCACAGGTCGAGCTGATCGTTTACGGCAGCGCCCACCAGGACCAGATGCCAACGGCTTCGGTGAGAATCCAGGAGGCCCTGGGTATCGAACAGTGCGCAGAGATCTCCGTACATGCCAATTGCACGTCGGCTTACAAAGCCATGTCCATAGCTCACGACATGGTCCGAAACGGCAGGTTCGCCAATGCCCTGGTGATCTCTTCTTCCATGTCATCCTCCGAACTGGTGGCCGAATACTACAACCAGCCCCTCGTGAAAAAAGAGGAACTCTTCCTGCGGTACTTTCTCAGCGACGGCGCGGCGGCCCTCTTCTTCAAAGGAGAACAGGCCCCGGTGAACGGATTGTATGTTGACCATACGTATTTCGAATCGATCGGCGGAAAGAAGCCATCCGCCATGGGGAATAAGCGGCCTGCTTACTGGATGAATCCAAGGGATGAATTTGAACAGGGATTTCACCACCTGGGCCAGATGTTCCAGGAAGAGCTGCGGGGGAATTTCCACGATCCCGACGGATCGGTCTTCCTGAAAGGACTGAAGCGAATGCTCGACATCTATAACCCTGATCTTTCCAGGCTGAGATACTTCCAGGTCAATTTTCCTTCAAAGCATATTTCCGAGCTGGTCATGGACGAATGTGAACCGCTCGGCATCCCCCGGCACACGCTCTATACGAAGATGTCCACCATGGGCTACATCGGTCCTCCGATGGCCCTGCTCTGCCTCGACCGGATCGTCAGGGAAGAGACGCTTCAACCGGGGGATATGATCCTGAGTTTCGTGACCGAGGTAAGCAAGTTCATGCAGGCGGGATACCTTATGAGTGAAAAGTGAAGAGTGAAGAGTGAAAAATGATTTTGAATTTTGGAATTGAGCAGCGCTAAATATACCCTTTACCTGATCAGTCCGCGGCAGCGGTACATCAATTACCCTGCGCACAGCGAGATGGCCAGGATCTTCGGGAAGAAGCGCCTGATGATCCCGCTGGCCTTACCGACGTTGGCTGCGCTCACGCCCGGCCATTACCGGATCCGCATCATCGATGAGGAGATCGAGCCGCTTCCGCAGGAAATGCCCGACCTGGTGGGCATTACTACGCTGGCAGCCACTGCCGACCGGGCCTGGGAACTCGGCGACAGGTATCGTTCCCAAGGGATCCCGGTCGTCTTTGGAGGACCTTATGCTTCGTTTGCCATAGAGCAATGCCTCCCCCACTGCGACAGTATCGTCGTCGGCGAAGCCGAAGGAAAATGGGAGGAGTGCCTGGCCGATTTCGAGCAGGGTCGGATGAAACCGGTCTATACATCAAATTACATAACTCCATATAAGACCCAAAAACCGCCGCGCTGGGACCTGGTCAATATGAACAAGATTTTCCAGGTGGGTCTGCAGGCGTCTCGCGGATGTCCCTTCAACTGCGATTTCTGCTTGGTTTCAAGGATGTTCGGCCGCAGGATGCGCTACCGCGAGATCGAAAACGTTGTCGAAGAGATCAAGGCCTCCCCTTCCACCTATTTCTTTTTCGTGGATGACAACCTGACGATCAACAAACGGTTCGCAAAAGAACTGATGCGTGCCCTGATCCCGCTGAAGATCTCCTGGGGCTGCATGGCCAGCATCGATGTGGCCAACGATGACGAACTCCTGCAGCTCATGGCCGAGGCAGGGTGCTTTAACATCCTCATCGGATTCGAGTCACTGAACCCGGAAAGCCTCGACGAAACCGGCAAACATCAGAACAAGGCCGCCACCATCTACGAGCCGGCCATCCGGAAGATCCATGCCGCCGGGATCCAGATCAATGCCTCATTCGTGGTCGGCTTTGATAACGACACCCTCCGCGAATTCGACAACATCTTCGACTTCACCATGCGCACCTGCATGCCGAACGTGAACCTTCACCTGCTCTCGGCTCCGCCGGGAACGGTCACGTATGAAAAACTGAAGTCGGAGGGCCGCCTCTCCGACTGTCCGCCTGAAATGGGCGTCGGCCATCTGCCTACGATCCATTACATGAATATGTCGCAGGGCGAGCTTTTGGAAGGGTACATGAAGACCGTTGGGCGTCTTTACTCCTATGAGACCATCCGGAAAAAGGCCGAATGCATGTTCACCAGCGGCGACTTCTCGCGCAGGGGTGGCGACATCCCGGCTATATTGAAAGCCCGGCTGACGGCCGTCGTAGTGAAAGAGTACCTGCTTACCCTCGACCGGGATAAACACAAACTCTTTTTCTTCATCGTTTCCATGATCCGTTCCAACCGGCTGGCCATCGACCGCGGTATGGCTTATCTGCTGGCCATGCTGGGATACCACAGGCATATTGAGGGTCACAAAAGAAGGATGAAGGAATACCGTGAAATGGTTCGTAAATATGACAAAGGAGCGTGGAAATCAATTAATAATTAATAATTAATAATTAATAATAACCACTTATGGGAAGGGTGGGGATTGTTGGTGAGGGGAAGATGGGTTCGAACCTGTTCCAGTACATTTCGGGATTTGACCACGAGATGTTTTGGCTGGTGAGTCCTGATGCCGATGTGGAGAAGATCACCCGTGGATGGTCTAAAAAGGTATTAAGGAACCTAAATGCCAATATAATTACAGAGACCGATGCCGGCAGAATGCAGCGGGCCCTGATTTCGAAAGATCCTGAAGTCATGGCAGACTGTGATCTGATCATCGAAGCGATTCCGGAGGACCTTGAACTTAAGAAACGATTATTTACCCAGATGGATTCGATCACGGCGGATTCGTGTGTATTTGCATCCAACTCCTCTTCCATCCTTCCATCCCTGCTCATCTCCTCTGAAAAACGTGCAGACCGGACCATCGGACTGCATTTCTTCTACCCTGTGGCGCTTAAGAACATCGTTGAACTGGTAACCTGTGAACGGACAACTCCCCGAGTGATCTCCTGGGTTACAGATTTTATCAGATCGATACACAGGAACATGCTGCATCAGACCGAACAGGATCCCTTTCTCCTGAACCGCATTTTCCTCGAACTGCAAACCGAGGCTTGCCAGATCGCCGGAGAGATGCAGGTCTCCCCGTCATTCATCGACATGATCGTGCATGAACGGATGTTTCCGCTGGGGCCTTTTGAATGCATCGATTCAGTCGGCTTGTCGGTAATGCTTCCCGCCGTGCGGAATTATATCCAGGCCTATCCAGATAAAAGCAGATACGAACCTCTGATCCGTTATTTGTCCGGTTCATGGCCAACAGAGGTTCGTAACCGCCAGGACCAGGGGCACAAAGCCGGCCTCATCCATCAGCGGCTCCGGAGATGCCTTGAAGAAGCGATCGGACAGCATGGAAGTGGCACACTCTTTGATAAGAATGAACTGATTGCCGCATTTAATGAATATGTTGGCCAATAAATCCATTATCTTTGTCTGAACCAAAACCCGTTTCAATGAAAAAATCAATGTTTGCAATAGTAGCGATGGTGCTGGCGATCTTTATCATGTCAGCATCTTTCCGGCCCGCCCATGTGGTTCAGGGACCGAAAACCATCCCGGATTCCGTGTATGCCGTGTTCGAGAAATCCTGTATCGGTTGCCATGCATCCGACGGGAACAAGATGGCCGCATCGCATGTCAATTTCGACAACTGGGACAGCTATTCCAAAGAAAAACAGGCAGATAAAGCTGCCGATATCAGTAAAGTTCTGAATAAAGGATCGATGCCGCCGGGCGGGTTCCGCAAAAACAATCCGGCCAAAGTCCCGACCCCTGCGGATGTAGCTAAAGTAACTGCTTGGGCTAAAACATTTTAACAATTCACTGCTTACGGTTCACCGATCACCAAAACAGAATATGCCGAAAAAAGTGGTCGTCACAGGGATGAATATTATTTCATCCCTTGGGCTCGATTTACAAAGCAACTGGGAAAACCTGCTGCAGGGGAAAAGCGGGGTGCGGTATATCACCCATTTTGACGCCTCGCATAAGCAGACCCGCATTGCTGCGGAAGTCCCTGCAGAATTTGAGGAATTATCGAAACGGTACATTAAGAAGCGCCAAGCGGGGCAGATGACCCGTGTAACCCGGATGTGCCTTGTTTGCGCCCGGGACGCGGTGAATGCATCCGGGATCGATTTCAGCCAGATGGACCGTTCCCGGTGCGCGGTCATCATCGGGGTGGTGAACACCGGCAATTCGAGTGCAGAAAAAGATACGACGGTCCAGAATACGATCTTCAAGAGCATGACCAACTCGATGCCGGCATGGATATCGCTTGAATACGGACTGACGGGCCCTGTTTTCGCGGTCAACACCGCCTGTGCCTCATCTGCATTCAGCATCGGGTTGGGTTACGATATGATCCGCAACGGGCAGGCCGACCTGGTGATCACCGGAGGCGCCGATTCGATCATTAATGCGGAGGAAATCGAAGGATTCAACGCGCTTTATGCCCTTTCGGTGCAGAACGATCCTCCCTGGAAAGCCTGCAAGCCCTTCTCGAAAGACCGCGACGGGTTCGTCATCGGCGAGGGAGCCGGTACCGTGATCCTGGAATCGGAGGAATCGGCTTTGCGGAGAGGTGCGGGGATCTATGCCGAAGTGGCCGGATATGCGGCCACCAGCGAAGCATATAACATCATGGCACCCATGACCGATGGTGCGGGCATGGCCTTTACCATGGAACGGGCCCTGCAGGCCTCGGGAGTCGGGAAAGAGGAGATCGATTACATCAATGCCCACGGCACCTCCACCGAGCTGAACGACCGTTACGAAACCCTGGCGATCAAGCAGGTTTTCGGAGACAGGGCCGGCCGGATCCCCGTTTCATCCACCAAGTCGATGATCGGGCATACCATCGGCGCTGCAGGAGCCATCGAGTCGGTCGTAACCGTGCTGAGTGTCCATCATGACCTGCTTACTCCCACCATCAACCTCGATACGCCCGATCCGGAGCTGGACCTCGATTACGTGCCGAACAGCGCCCGTCCCCACAAGGTCCGGGTGGCGATGTCAAACTCTTTCGGGTTCGGAGGTCACAACGCCACTGTCGTATTCAGAAAATACCCCGGATGAATCAAAAGGAAAAAATTTTACCTTTGCACAAAACCGGAAAAGCAGCACGAGAATGGCCACGATAACGAAAGATACCCGCGCAGAGGTGAAAGAGATCGTTTACGATTTTTTTGCAGAAGAGTGTGAGGCGGACAAGGCGGCGATCACCGATGATACGCGTATCATCAAGGACCTGGGCGGTGATTCCCTGATGTTCCTGGAACTGATTGAGATCTTTAAGAAGAAATACAACCTGGATATCGAGTTGAAAACGATCGGGAAATATACCGTTAAGCACCCGGTGGAGACAGTCGGCCAACTTATTGATACCCAGCTCAAGATTATCGAATTCGAGAACCGGCTGATCGAACTGGACAAATAACGCGAAATCTCCTTGTACCAGCCCAGGCTTGCATTTGTTTTTCCTGCCTTTGCGAACGACTATCCTCCCGATGCGAAGGATGTCCTGCCCGGCTTTTTGCCCCGTTTCAGGGAGACCCTTGCCCTGACACCCAAACGGATCGCCACCTGCCTCGAACGGTTTGACTTCGGGTCGAACAACTTCCTGGAGGATGAATTCAAGACCCAGCTCATCACCTATACTTACAGCTGCACCCTGAGCGACATGCTGAAGCAGAAAGGCGTGCTGGCCGACTTTATCAGCGGTTTCAGCATGGGGATCTATGCGGCACTTTATCATGCCGGAAGCATTACCTATGAAACGGGCCTCTCGCTGGTGAGCAAAGCCTACCTCGACAGCATACAATGCCTGAAATCTAGACAGTTCACCATGGGAACGATCATCGGTCTCTCACAAAGAGATGTCACTTCGCTGATCGAGCAGCATAACCTGCCCCTGGAGATCATCAACCTGAACAGCCCGATATCGATCACCATTTCGGGCCTGATGTACCACGTCAACCTGCTCCTCGACCGGGCCATGGAGGAAGGGGCCATGAAGACTCGCATTTTGAAAGTCTCTGTGCCTTATCACACCCGCTACCTCGCTCCCGTTGCCGAATCCTTTTCGGCCCATGTGAAAGAAGCGGAGATATCCACACCCAATACACCCATCGTATCCCAGATCGACCAGAGCATTCTCCAGGGACCTGTTGCAATCCGGGAAGAACTGGTCAAGAACCTGTACCATCACCTGTCCTTCATGCACACCCACCAGAAACTCCTGGAACTGGGGGTGAAGAGTTTCGTGGAGTGCGGCCCGGGCAAGAGTCTAACGAGGAACTCGCGGTTCCTGGAGGGGGAATTCCGGTTTTATCATCCCGTTGAACTTATCTGATCTGTTTTTAACCGCAGAGGGCGCAGAGGTTTACGCAGAGTAACGCGGTTATAAATGATAAACTACCCGTTTTATTCCTTCTTTCAAATGCACTACGTTGAAATTTATTAACAAACCGACTTTGAACCCGCCTAATTTCAGATACGTTAGTAACTGCGCCAGATGTATTTCGTGCAGTGCTTCCACTGATTTCAGTTCAAGCACAACCTGGTTTTCGACCAGCAGGTCCAGCCTATAGCCACAGTCAAGTTTGACCTGTTCGAAAGACAAAGGAATAGGTTTTTCTTTCTCGACTAATAAGCCCTCTTTCCCGAGTTTATAGAATAAGCACTCCTTATATGATGATTCCAATAATCCAGGTCCGAGAGAGGAATGGACCTTAAAAGCAATCCCTATTATTTTCGAGGTAATTTCATTAGTCTCCATGCCGCTTAATTTTTCCCTCTTAATCCGATTTAAGGGTAAAAGGTAATGCACGAAGAACAAAAAAAAATAGAAAACCGCGTTACTCTGCGTAAACCTCTGCGCCCTCTGCGTTAAAAAAGAAAAGAATCATGACTCTCCCAAAGCGAGCAGCCTTTTCCGGATCCTCAGCAATGTCCGGAACATCGGCTCCTGGGTTCCCGTGCTTCGCCGGTATTGGATCGCTTCCGCCATCATTTCCTGCGAAGGGGTCGACTCGGACCCGATAATGCAGTTGGGGCGTGTCC
>DAIRDK010000128.1:0-8038 GCA_036796175.1 Bacteroidales bacterium
GCATAGCCCGATGATACGATCCGCCGGTAAAGCGTCACCGTGTCCTCCAGACCCGCAGGGAACGGAAGCTCCGGCGCCAGCCTGTACTCGAACACAAGACAGGTGATCCCTGTTTTCACCGCGAATTTGGAAACAATATTCCGGTGATCGCTGCACGAGCCTGAGACATACCCGCCGCCGTGGACGTAAAAAATAAGTTTTGAGGTATCCGATCCGGCTGGTACAAGCCATTCGCAGTTGATCCCTTCAATCACTTCCGGCTTTACCTTGATCCCTGCCGGCAGCCTGCCGAAACGGGATGCACCACGTTCGCACAGATCCCTGAATTCCTGGATCGAAGTGTTCATGTCGAAGGTTCCCTTGTATAGTTTTCCCCTGAACAGGTGCCGGTTCCGGAACAGGCAGTTGATCAGGCGGCTTTTGAGGCTGGGCTTCATTTCAGATGGTTGAGAATATCAAAAGTAATATATCCGCGCGGAATTACGATGGACGAAGGACGAGAGACGAAGGACGAAAGACGAGGGACGATCAGATCAAAGAATAAGCGAAAAAGAGGGCGAGGATCGCGAATGTTGCGGTGCTGAAAATAAGCCGTGAACGGTCTTTGCGGTTGATGAAGAATTTTATCGCCAGCACAGGCAGGGAGAATCCCGCGAACCAGAGTACGGGAAATGAGGTAAGAACGATGCTGGCTAATGCGGCAACAAAGAGCAGCAGGAACATGGACACCTGTACCAGCAGTCTCTTCAGGGTAAAGGGCAGGTTCAGGCTCCTGCAGATGACCATGCCGATCACCAGGGCGGCGATGAACCAGAAGAGTGCGATCAGTGCGACATGACCGATAGATTTCGCAAGGATTTTCGGGATCGACAGATCGGGTCGATCTCCCTCTCCGGCCTGTTCCGCCCGTAATCTGTGACTTTTAAAAGGCTCTCCTTTCAGGGTGGCCAGATCAAACGGGTCTGCCGTATGCAGGTTGAAGGTATACTGCGGGATTGTCGCCCCGAACTGGATAATGGCATAAGGACTGTGCTTTGCCCCGTCCACTTCGATCCATTCCTCCTTCGGCAGGTACCTGGTGAACGGATGGCCGGAAGCCTGTTCCCACAATCGCAGAACGGTCTCCTTCGCCGCCGGGAACTCCTGGCAATAGCCGTTTATGAATGCAACGACGGGTGCCGTTGTGGTATCATCCATGCGTACATACTTTCCCATCACGCGGAAGATTTTCAGGTATGCAAGGATCACCGGGCTCAGATGTTCCGCATCTTCCGGGGTCAGGGAGTACATGGCATAGAGGGCGCTGTCGCAACCTGCCGGGGAGGCTGTAGCGGATACCAGGGCGGTGAGGAAGTCTGCTACAACTCCTTCTGTTGATGCGGCCTGAACCGGTGTCCTCAATCGCTGCGGATCGTATGAGACGGCTGTGTTGCGGTATTGGATCGCTTGGTACGGATCGCTGAACGGAAGCGTGGCGGGATAACACTTCGCCAGGTGTTGTTCCGGGTACTGGTTACGTTTGTAGTCTTCGAGATTCGTGTACCAGAGTAATGATGAGGCACGATACATATCCATCCTGAAGGGCCAGCGGCAGTCGCGTTCATACCCGGCGCAGTAGTGTTTTACTTTATCATAAAGCGAATGGTAGTCAACTTTCACCGCATTCTTTACAGCAGTATCATTCTCCATCATCAGCGCAGTGTTCTCGAAGTGTTCGCCGAACCCTTCGTTGAATGCGGTGGTGTACTCCGTCACGATTGAAAAATAATGCACCGACGATGCATGCGATTCATATGTCCCGCAAAGTCTGCCAAGCATTAAATGCCCGAGTTCATGGCAGAGCGTGTATCCACCCGCTTTGGCGGGATTTTCGTTAAGCGTATTCCGGTGCAGGTCTATATAATCTGTTTCGGGAAGATCGGCAATGGTACCGTCGCCTTTTTTCAATGCGAAACCCCTCATCGGGAATCCGCCCTGGTTCTGCGTCAGGGCAAGGTAAACCGGTTGCACCTCCTGACCTTCCCCCTTGTTCTTCACATACACCTGCACGAGCCTGAAGAGCTCCGCAGTCTCCGTAAATGGCGTTCGCGAATAGCGGTTGATCATCTCCAGGTATTCCGGGCTTCCCTGGGTTACTTCACGGAATAATGCCAACGTATCTTGTTTTCTGTCAGGTACCATGAAGACGATCTGGGAATGAGCTGTCGCGCCGGCCAGGATCAGGTACAATAAAACAATGCGGGTTTTCAATGCCGGGGGTTTACCATTAGACAATGATTTACCCGAAGGGTTACAGATGTTCGATGGTCGATGTTCGTTGTTCGATATTCGTTGTTCGATTGTTCGACTGTTCGATTATTCGATTGTTCCCTTAAATTGTAATTTTATACTTCAAAATATCAATTAAAAGTGGACTTTCTTGAACTCGTAAAAAAGCGCCAGAGCTGCCGGTCCTATGACCCTTCCAGACCCGTGGAGAAGGAACAGCTTGCCAGATGTATTGAAGCGGTAAGGCTTGCCCCATCAGCATGCAACTCCCAGCCATGGAAGCTGGTGGTAGTGACAGAACCGGCATTGCGGAATCAGGTCGCTGAAGCGGCAGGTGCCAAATGGCTGGGGATCAATATGTTTGCCAAGCAGCCTCCAGCGATTATCGTACTGGTTCGCGAAGACCCGAACTTTACTTCAAAATTCGGTTCTGTAGTGAAAAACAAAGAATATACCTTGTTGGATGTCGGGATCGCCGCAGAACACTTCTGCCTGGCAGCGGCTTCAGAAGGGCTCGGCACATGCATGATCGGCTGGTTCGATGAACCCCGGGTGAAAAAACTCCTGGGAATCCCGAAAAAGAAACGTGCCGAATTGATCATGACCTTAGGATATCCTTCATCTGAAGAGATCAGAACCAAGGTCCGCAAATCCGTTGAGGAGATCTGTTCCTTTAACCGGTATTGAATGATAAGATGATCATTCAACAATTATCTTTCCTGATTTTACCAGATCGGTTGCTCGGCTGATCGTATAATAATAAACTCCGGGTATACATCCTTTGATGCTGATAAGCATTGATGTCTCTGCCATATTTTGGCTTAATACAATCCTTCCTGTATTATCATATAACGAGAGCGTAATAGTTCCTGAAAGGTCCTTCCCGGTATAGTGCCAGAAAAGATGATCCTTGGCCGGATTTGGGTAGAGAGTGAAGAGTTCTTCGGTGTTCTGCAAGTCGCCGGTTCCTGTCGCATTCAGGTTTCCTGTCTTTAGCCCGTTCCCGAAACTGGTGATCCACAGTTCATCCTGGTTGAAGGGGTTAAAGAAGACGCGGTGAGGCTGGCGGAAAGGATAGCTGCTGACCTGCGTCCATGACGGGACCGTGGCGTTCATGTCGTTCGAGATCCATAAACCCTGTGTTTCCGTGGTAAGATAGGCCTGATGCTGGTTCTGCGGGTTGAAGGTGACGGAAGTGACACGGTCGAATTGCGAACCGGTCAGTTTTGCCCAGTGTGCCCCCCGGTCAATGGTTTTGTATAAACCGCCCAGTCCGTTCGGTGCGCCGCCCCAGCCGCTGTACACACAAACGTACCAGGTGTTTTGCTGGGGATCGCCCGGATCGAGTACAATGTCCTGGGTCCAGTAGTACATTCCCGGATCGCTCACATCAGTCCAGGAACCGTTTCCCGGATCGTAAAGAAACACCCCCGAACTGGCCGTGAAAGCTCCGCTTGGATTCCTTCGGCCTGAGAATGTGCAGACTACCTTCCCATCGTTGAGTACGACAATGCATGCAGGATGGCCCTCGGTCCTTGGAGGATTGGGCAGCTTTGTCCATGTTGAAGATGCCAGGTTACCGAGATCGTTTGTCTTATAGATGCCTCCCTGCTGCGATCCCTGTGTCCCGCCGAAATGAACCACGGAAGCGTACATGATGTTGGGGTCATTTGGGTCGATGGCAACCCAATAAACCGGGTGGTTGAATGTATGCAGATCCGACCAGGTCGCACCATTATCGGGTGTCCATATGATCTTGCCATTGGCATCATAGGCATCAAGCTGCGCATCTGCAAGTCGTGTACTTTGGTAGAGGTCGTGGATGTTGGAGCATCCGCCGTACATGTAGCCATCAACCCCTTCTTCGATCCGGTAAAGGGAATTCACGGCAAACCCGGAATACTGGTAACCCCAGCTGTGGCCTGCGTCCAGGCTGCGGATCCCGCCGATATCGCTGAAGCAGCCCATCATGGTGGTGGCATCGCGCCAGTGCACCTGCCAGCAGGTGGTGTTCTCCAGGCCGATGCTGTGGTAGGACTGGTTCTTCGGAGTTGACTGTCCAGCCGGATGCTGATCGGCAGCAGCCACGTAAGCCTGCTTCCAGTTGTCGCCCCCGTCGCTGCTTACTTGTACATTGCTGAAATTCCCGAATATCACTTTTTCGGAATTGACCGGAGAGACCGTGATGCCAAAGCAGGTCTCGCTCCAGCTCCAGTTCTTGTCTCCGTTATACCCTTCCCAGCCCGTGATGATATTGGCGTTGTTGGTGGTGTTGAATTTTTTTGTCCAGCTCAGTCCACCGTCCTCCGACTTCATCACCAATGGCGCTCCCAGGGCCAGGTCGTGCCCGCCAAGGTACATGGTGCTGATATCGTTCCCCGCCATGGCTGCATACATGAGGAAATCATTCCCGAAATCGATTCCTGCCGATGCTGCCTGCCACATGCCACCTGCATTTTCCATTATATAGACCCCTTTGGGGAAATTATAATAGTCCCATGGCATCAGCCCGTTGTAAACATCCCCCGAACTGGCCGTAAGGCAAACGAAACGCATCGTGTTCCCCTCCCTGGCGCCTGCAAACGACCAAATCACCTGTCCTGCCGGAATCCCGGTTGTTGTCATCATCGTAAAGGACGATCCGCCATCAGATGAATACAGGATGCCTTCATTGGTTCCGATGTAGATCTTGTTTCCGTCCCAGAACACACCGCCCAGTGTGATCCCCGCCCCCATGTAAGCGGCATGCTTCACCAGCGAAAAGGAATTCCCTCCGTTGGAAGAAAAGAGGATGTCTCCGTAGCCGCCGATGATCAGTTGCTGCGGGTTGCCGTAATTGGCTTTCATCGAATAGGCCCTGCCGTATGTGCCAACGTCGTAGGCTGTGATCCGGTTCCAGGTGTTGCCGCCGTCGGAGGTCTTTACGGGATATCCCTCATTGCCGTCGTTGAAGTTGGAATAGGCCACATTCGGGTCGCTGGTAAACTCATAAGCCGTGTTGCTGAACACCTGCAGGTTCTGAAAATCCACCTGCGAGTATGTATTCCCAAAGTCCATGCTGTGAAAGAGCTCGCTCATGTCGCAACTCACGTAGAACTCATTATCATTCGCAGGATTGATCGATGGGAAGAAAAGCGCGCCCCCTCCCCCCATTCCCCTTGGGACGAAACTGGCAGGCTGTGTGAAGACGGTAAGAAAGGAGACCAGGAAAAAGACAGAAAGAAGTACACGTGCTCTCATAGGCCGTAAGGTTAAGATCTGTTGCAAAGATAATGACCACTGAATCCCTTATCAGTTGCAGCAACCCTATAGCATGGTAATTTGAAATTTCGAATTTAATTCGTAATTCGTAATTCGTAATTCGTAATTAACCTTTGAATCCTATCCTGGAATGCGCCCCGTCACAAAAGGGTTTGTTCTTCGTTGCCCCGCACCTGCATAATGCGGTGACGGGTCCTTTTCTCACTTCATTACCTTCTTTGTCCTTAAGCGTAATAAAACCACGCACCAGCATCGGGCCGTTGGGCAGGATCTCAATGGTGATCTCAGGGAGTGGCGTTGGTTCTGCTGCTGATTTCGCATTTTCCTCGGCTTTGACCGGATCGTTCATGAAATAGGTCAGGGCGCCGCTCGGGCAGGCTTTTACCTGCTCAACAACGGTGTGGGTGTCTGATTTTTCGGGCATGATCCACGGCCGGCGGTCGGGATCGAAAACCTCAGGCAACCCTTCGAAACAGATCATCGAGTGGATGCAGAGTTTGGGTTTCCATACGACGGTTACCTCGCCGTTGGTGTATTTTCGGGTGATATCCTTGTGTCGCGGGTTGAAAACGATCCGTTTCCTGGGCAATATTTGCATTATGAACGAGTTTTCAGCAAATATAACTATTTAGAATCAATCTACACAGCCTTATTCTGTTTTTTTCACGCAAAGGCGCAAAGATACCGCAAAGACACAGTTTTATACTGCGTCTCAGCGCAGCCTTTGCGTCTTAGCGCGAAACACTAATTCAGTCTGAAATAGGAAGCTGTAAGTATCGAAGCGAACGTAACCCAAAGAAAATAAGGGATATTGATCCAGGCTGAAAGAGGCCGGACCCTGTAAAATAGTACTATCATTACGATAATCGCCAGCCACAGAACGATGATCTCCGCCAGGGCCAACCCGATCTGTTTGAAATAGAAAAAGAGGAAGCTCCAGCCGAAGTTCAGCATCAGTTGGATCAGGAAGGCGACCAACGCAATGGTTCGCTGCTGTCCCGGCGGTGTCTGCCACACCAGGAACAACGAAATTCCCATGAGCAGGTACAGGACCGTCCATACCGGCCCGAAGATCCAGTTGGGAGGATTGAATGAAGGCTGGTTCAGCGTAGCATACCATTCCGGTATGGCCCTGGCCGTGAATATTCCCGCAATGGCACCCGATGCCAGCGGCAATCCCACCGCCACAATCAATTTAATAACCGATGTTGCATTCATCTTCTTATCTGTTTATCTGTTTATCCTTGTATCCTTGTATCCTTGTATCCTTGCATCCTTGCATCCTTGTATCCTTCCATCCCATCATCCAACCTGGAACGACGTCATCGTCAGCGATCCCCCAACCGCTCGGTCATTAAAGAAACGGATCTGTTCATCCGGACCCCTGACCGCCATCACATAAAGCATCGGGAGAAAATGTTCAGGCGTTGGTACGGCCTTTTGTGCAGCAAGTCCCAGTCCGGAAAGATTACATAGCCGGTCGACGTCATTGGCCCTAATCAGTTGTTTGAACAGGTCATTGGCTTCGATGGCCCAGTCGAATCCGAATCCAGGTTCATCCAGCTTGTCCCAGGCCACCATTCCCAGGTTGTGGATCAGGTTCCCGCTGCCCAAGATCAGCACTCCTTTCTCCCGCAAGGGTTTCAGGGCTTTTGCCAGGTCATGGTGATCCCTGGTGTCCGCGAGGTAATCCAGGCTCAGCTGCACTACCGGGATATCCGCCTCCGGGTACATCCTGCAAAGCACACTCCAGCATCCGTGATCGAGTCCCCAGTGGAGATCGGGGTCAACCCGGGTAGAGGTGATGAGCGTTCTCACCTCATCGGAAAGCCACAGGCTTCCCGGGGCCGGGTACTGCACTTCGTACAACGGTCCGGGGAATCCGCTGAAATCGTGGATGGTACGCGGTTTCTCCATCGCAGTCACCTTCGTTCCCTTCGTTTCCCAGTGAGCCGAAATGCAAAGGATCGCTTCAGGGCGGGGCAGCGTCTTCCCCAGTTCGCTCCACTGTTCAGTAAATTCGTTGTCCTCGATCGCATTCATCGGACTCCCATGCCCGATGAACCATGCCGGCATACTCTTCATAGGCACTAATGTACAAAAATCCCCCCCCCCGATCTATCTATTAATCCGTTTATCTGTTTATCCGTTTATCCTTTTATCCGTTTATCCGTCATCCGTCATCTGTCATCTGTCATCCGAAATCCGTACTTTTGCAATTATTTATTTAGAATGAAACTAAAGATCTTTGTCTTCAACACCTTCCTGGTGAACTGTTATGTGCTTTACGATGAGACCGGCGAGGCGATCCTTGTCGATGCCGCCTGTTACGATGCGGATGAGCAGAAGAAACTGGCCGACTTCATCGATTCTGAAAACCTGAAACCGGTTCGCAATATCAATACCCACTGCCATATCGATCATATCCTGGGCAACGGGTTTATTGAAGATACTTATGGCCTCAAACCCGAATACCACCGGGATGCCCAGCATTTCCTGCTAACGGCCA
>DAIRDK010000129.1:0-8006 GCA_036796175.1 Bacteroidales bacterium
GGAATTTATTGTGGATTTTTTCTGTTATGAATCGATGCTCGTGATCGAAGTGGACGGGAATGTTCACCTCGACCGGAAGCAAGCCGAACGTGACACTGAACGGACAAGGATCCTGGCGCGGCTGACCAGTTTACATTGTTATCAGTTGTCCCACTAGGATTAGCTCGCTTCGCTCGTGATCCTGGCGCGTCTGACCAGATAACATTGTTAGAAGTTGTCCTGCCAGCACTCAAATGGGGCCCCGTATCCGGCACATTGCCAGAGCACTGCGGCTCTCCACCGGATCCGTGTATCAGATTTGTATCAGGGATCCCCTCCCCGGATCTGCCCCGGATCCGGGAGATCGGCACGGGAGTAGCAAAGCAAAAAAAAACAGCCGGAAAATGGCTGTTTTCTGTTGTCCCACCAGGATTCGAACCTAGACCAAGAGAACCAAAATCTCTTGTGCTGCCATTACACCATGGGACAAGTGGGTGTGGGTGTGGGTGTGGGTGTGAGTGTGGAGGTTGGGTTTTGGGTGTGGGGGGCAAAATTAGGAATATTTTCAGTTAATCTGTACTTTCGCTGTCGCAAAAGAAACCGGTTATGAAGAATTACCAAAAACTGAACACCTTATACGGGTGGATCACGTTCGTTATTGCCTCGTTCGTATACCTCATGACCATCGAGCCCACGGCCAGCTGGTGGGACTGCGGCGAGTACATCGCCACGGCCTACAAGCTGCAGGTGGGTCATCCCCCCGGGGCGCCTACATTCCAGCTCCTGGGGAGGTTTTTCTCCCTCTTCGCCTTCGGCGATACGAGCCACGTCGCCATGATGGTCAACATCATGTCGGCACTCTCCAGCAGCTTCACGATCCTCTTCCTGTTCTGGAGCATCACCCTCCTGGCCAGAAAGATCGTGGCCCCCGACGGCGAAATGACCGTCAACCGAGCCTACACCATCTTTGCCGCGGCCTTTGTGGGATCGCTCGCCTACACCTTCAGCGATACATTCTGGTTCTCGGCTGTGGAAGGCGAAGTGTACGCCATGTCGTCGCTGATGACGGCCCTCGTCTTCTGGATCATCCTGAAGTGGGAATCGGTGGCGGATGAGAAACATTCCTTCCGCTGGCTGATCCTGCTGACCTTCGTGATCGGCCTGTCAATCGGCGTACACCTCCTCAACCTCCTCGCCATCCCGGCCATCTCGTTCGTCTATTACTTCAAGAAATACAAGCCTACCCGCTGGGGAATGGTGTTTACGTTCGGTCTTTCGATCGTGCTGATCGCCTTCGTCATGTATATCATTGTCCCCTGGGTGGTAAAGCTGTCAGGGAAATTCGAGCTCCTCTTCGTCAACGGCTTCGGACTCCCGTTCAATTCGGGCACGATCTTCTATTTCCTGCTGCTGATCGGACTGCTGGTATTCGGACTGATCTATACACGGAAAAAAGGGAAAGCGGTGCTGAACACCATCATTCTCGGACTGACGTTCATCCTGATCGGCTATTCCACCTTCGCCGTGCTTGTGATCCGGGCCAATGCGAATACCCCCATCAACGAGAATGCCCCGAAAGACGCCATCAGCCTGCTGTCGTACCTCAACCGCGAACAGTACGGCGACTGGCCCATCTTCCACGGTCAGTATTACAACGCACCCATCGTGGATTACAAAGACGGGAACCCGATCTACCGGAAAGACACGGTTTCGGGGACTTATATTGTAATCGATGACCGGAAAGGGACCATCCCCGTTTATGATGACCGGTTTACGACCATCTTTCCAAGAATGTGGAGCGCCTCTCGCAATGGGGCGGCCGACTTTTACAAAAACTGGGGCGGCCCGGGTGTCCCGGTGACCATCCAGGATGAGAACGGGGAGACCAAAACCATCAACCGGCCGACCTTCGGAGAGAACCTGAAGTTCTTCTTCAGCTACCAGATCGGTCATATGTACCTGAGGTACTTCATGTGGAACTTCGCAGGCCGGCAGAACGATGTCCAGGGCTTCGGCAGTCCGGAGAACGGGAACTGGATCTCAGGGATCCCCTTCCTCGACAAGGCCCGGCTTGGCCGCGCCTGGACCGACTTGCCCGAAAGCCATAAGAACTGGGCGACGAACCGGTATTTCATGCTTCCGCTCCTGCTCGGTCTGTTCGGCTTGTTCTTCCATATCAAGAAAGATTACAAGGACTCCATCGTGATTGCCCTGCTGTTCCTCATGACCGGTCTGGCGATCGTGGTGTACCTGAACCAGCAACCCTATGAGCCCCGTGAACGGGATTATGCGTATGCCGCCTCGTTCTATGCCTTCGTCTTCTGGATCGCCATGGGGGTGATCCAGATTGTGGAATGGTTGAGGAAGGTGATGAACGAACGGATCGCCATCGCTCTGACCGGAGTAGTCTGCCTGGCACTTGTTCCCGGGCTCATGGGCCAGCAGAACTGGGACGACCACAACCGGTCGGGCAAGTACGCCTGCCGGGATTTTGCGGCGAATTACCTCAACTCGTGCGATCCGCAGGGCATCCTCTTCACCAACGGTGATAACGACACTTTCCCCCTCTGGTACGACCAGGAGGTCGAAGGGATCCGCACCGATGTCCGCGTGGTGAACCTCATGCTCGCTTCGGGTTCATGGTATATCGACCAGCTCTACCGCAAAGCCTATGACTCTGAAAAACTGCCGTTCACGCTTCCGCAGGACGATTACCGTCCCGGAACCAACGATATCATTCCCTATTATAATGTTGGTTTCAACGGCTATTTCGAACTTAAGGACCTCATCAACTGGATCAAAAGCGATAATCCAAGGACCTTCCTGACCCTGCAGAACGGGATGAAGATCAAATTCTTCCCGACCAAGAAGATCAAGCTGACCGTCGATTCGGCCGCCTGCGTGAGGAACGGGATCGTTCCTCCCTATTTCGCCGACCGCATTGTCGACTCCATCTACTGGACCATCCGTTCGAACCAGCTTTACAAAAATGATGTGATGCTGCTCGACCTGGTGGCTTCCACCAAATGGGAGCGGCCGCTCTATTTTGCAGCTCCCGGCAGCGTGGCACACGTGCTCAGCATCGATTCCTTCGCTGTTCTTGAAGGCTATGTGTACAAGTTCATGCCGGTACGGACCGACCGGTCTGACCGGATCGCAGGACTGGGTACGATCGATGCCCGGGGGTCATATAAACGGCTGAAGGATATGAAATGGGGCAACCTGGAAGACCCGAAGGTTTATGTGGATCCGGAAAGCCTGAACAACGCCATCCGGCCCAAGACCAATTTCATCCGGGTGGCACAGGGCCTGGCGAACCTGGGATTGAACAAGGAAGCGGAGGAGATGCTTGATACGTATATCAGGTATTTCCCCGATTCGAAGATCCCCTTCGACATGTACATGACCCCTTATGCAGAGCTCTACTATAAGCTAGGTAAACCTGAAAAGGCCAATGCGATCGTCGAGCGGGTCGTTCAGATCTACCAGCAAGACCTTGCGTATTATGCATCATACAGCCCCGATCGCCGAGAATATTTCAATGACGACATCGAACGCGCCCTCGGTACGCTGAACAACCTGGCCCGGCTCAGCAGGGAATACAAGCAGGATTCGGTTTCGAAAGTCGCCGACTCGGCCTTCAATATGCAGATGAGACTATTCCAGCAGTAAGATGAATACACTTCAGGCATTTATCACCTGGTCGCCCGATCCTGAGATCTTCAGGATCGGCAGCCTGGCCGTTCGCTGGTACGGACTGTTGTTCGCCCTCTCTTTCGTCTTCGGATACATCATCATGCTGAGGTTCTTCAGGAAAGAAGGGATCCCGGACCGGGTGCTCGACACCCTGACGACGTACATGGTGATCGGCACGGTGGTTGGCGCCCGGCTTGGCCACTGCTTCTTTTACGAGCCGGCCTACTACCTGGCCAACCCGGTAAAGATCCTGTACGTGTGGGAAGGCGGGCTGGCAAGCCACGGAGCTGCCATCGGGATCATCCTGGTGCTCTGGATATTTTCCCGTACGCAGAAAAAGCCGTTCCTCTGGATCATGGACCGGATCGTCATCGTGGTGGCGCTATCCGGATTCTTCATCCGCATGGGCAACCTGGCGAACAGTGAGATATTCGGGATCCCGACCACCCTGCCGTGGGGATTTATCTTTGAAAAAGCCTCCAATCCTGCGGAAGCGCTGGTGCCAAGACATCCCACCCAGATCTACGAAGGATTGAGCTATCTGCTTATATTCCTGTACTTGCTTTGGTATTATTACCGGAAAGACGGAAAACCAGCGCTGGGATTTTTATTCGGCATGTTCCTGATCCTGGTATTCGGCATGCGGTTTCTCATCGAATTCCTCAAAGAACCGCAGGTCGGCTTCGAGCAGAACATGGCGTTGAACATGGGGCAGCTGCTGAGTATTCCCTTTGTGCTGGCAGGGGTATACTTTGCGTTCTTCTACCAGAAAGGTAACAAGGCACAAAGGAACTAAGGCACTGGTTTTACAAGAAAATTATCCTTGTCCTCTGTGTCCAATGTGGTGAAAAAGAGTCAGGAGGTCAGGAGGTCAGGAAGTCAGGCAGCAATACAGAACATCGAACAACGAACAACCGATAACCGATAACCGACAACCAGTTTTGACCTTTAAGTTGAAGTTTTGACTTTTGAGTTCTGAGATCAAAGCCTCCCGATCGCCTCTGCCAGCACCCTGTAATCATTCTCCAGCACCATGCCGGGGAAATTCTTCGACATCCCGAGCGCATAGATCAAATCGAATTTATCCTGTTCCATCGAGAAGAAGATCTTTTTATCCATCAGGTACCTCGCCAGGTATTCCTGTTCGGTCTGTCCCGGTGTGGGGATGAAGATGGCCCGTTTGCCCATGGTGACCACATCCATGATGGTCGAATAGCCCGACCGGCTGATCACCACCAGCACTTCGCTCATGATTGCCTGCAAGGCCGGCGTTTCCAGATGAGAGTATAAGGTGATGTGGGGTGCAATCTGCTCGACTTCGGACTTCTCGGTCACCCCCCTGACAATAGCTGTCCTCAGGTCGGTGTTCATCAGCTGACCGAGCAGGTTCTTTTCGAGGATGGTGCGCTGGGGCTCGGGACCTGACAACAGGGCCAGGATCTCAAAGCCCGTTGCGGGAGGAGGATCATGAAATGCCATTTTCGGGCTGAACCGGGAGAGGATCCCGACGTAAGTTCCGTTCAGCGGCACTTTCGGCGGGTGGGACAGTTTCCCGGCGAGACTGACGGGCTGTTCGAAATCGGGGATCCAGATCTCATTGAATTTACCGGACAGGAAGCGGATCATGCGGATGAACAGGGGACGGGCCCATCTCAGCCTGTCCGGGACTTCGATGGCCAGCTGGTGTGTGATCAGGATAGAGTGGCAGGATTTCGACCAGAGGCCATACCGGTTGTCGGAAACGACGATGGCCGCTTTTTCCTTCGCGAGTATTGTCTTCAGCATCCTGTGCTCACGAAGGATCTCGGCCAGGAACCGGGGTGCGAGACGCATCATTCGCCACGTAAAACCCGTTCCTTCGGGATAGCGGATCTTCGTTCCCCTGAATTCCACATAAGGTATTCCGGGAAATTCCCGTTTCAGGAATTCCAGCGGACGGCCGTCGGCTGCGATCACCACCCGGAATCCTTTCTGAAGGAACATACGGATCACCGGCACACAGCGGGTGGCATGCCCGATCCCCCAGTTCAGGGGGCAAATCAACACCGTCCTGTTCTCCAAACCGGCTCAGTTTTACACAAATGTAGGGTATCAGGCCTCCTGTGCAAAAAAAATGTGGAAAACTCTGCATTACTTTTTTACCCTGAACCGGATTAAGGGGTAAAAAACGTATGCTGTTGTACCAGATCGCACTGACGCTTGTGCCGGGGATCGGAGATGTTCTCGGGAAAAAACTCGTGATGACCGCAGGCAGCGCCGAAGCGGTGTTCAAAGAGCCGGCCAGGGCCTTGCGGAAGATCCACCGGAGCGCCGGCCCCCTGTTGGCCGGACTCAACAATCGCGAGGTCCTCAGTCGCGCTGAACGGGAGATCGGTTTTATCGAACGCCACGGGATCATCCCCCTTTTCTTCACGGATCCGGCGTACCCGAAGATGCTGAAACACTGCATCGACTCGCCGGTCATGCTCTACTACCGGGGAGACGCTCCATTGAACCACCGCCGGACCCTAGGCATCGTGGGTACCCGGAAGGCCACGGATTACGGCAAATACATCTGCCGCAAACTGGTGGAAGAATTAAAAGAAGCCGACGTCACAGTGGTCAGCGGGCTGGCATACGGGATCGACAGCTGTGCCCACCGGGCGGCACTCGACTTCGAACTTCCCACCATTGCTGTGCTGGGCCATGGCCTCGACCGGATCTATCCGCCCGTTCACCGGGCCATGGCCTCGAAGATCATGGCTCAGGGCGGACTGCTGACCGATTTCGTCAGCGGGACGGAACCCGACCGTGAAAACTTTCCCAAACGGAACCGCATCATCGCCGGCCTGTGCGACGCCATCGTGGTGGTTGAAGCGGCAGCCAGGGGTGGAGCGCTGATCACGGCCGAGCTGGCCAATTCTTACAACCGGGATGTGTTCGCGGTGCCGGGGCGGTTGGGCGATCCCTATTCTGAAGGCACTAACTTATTGATTATGAGCAATAAAGCCGGACTGATCCAATCGGCGGAGGATATCGAGGTGTTCATGGGCTGGAGGAAGAGAAACACAACCGAAGTGCCGGTCCAGCGCAAGATCTTCATCGAACTGACCCCGGAAGAGGAAAAGATCATCGGTCTTCTGCAGGAGAAGGGCCCCATGGGCATCGACGAGATCATGACCGGTGCGGAACTGGCCATGAGCAGGACATCCAGCGCCCTGCTGAACCTGGAGTTCGAGGGGGTGGTGAGATGCCTTCCGGGAAAGGTCTACCAGATGGTTTGACCGGATTTTCGTACCTTTACCGTTCGGTAATCGAACCATTATGGCAACAGTGATCATAAAACGACTCTCTGAACAGGAAATCAGCGACCGGGGAATCCGGGAATGGCCGGTATGGACCAAGGAGATTTCGCGGTTCGGGTATACGTACGACGGTGACGAAGAGTGTCTCTTCATCGAAGGCGAGGTCATCATCGAGACCAGGGACGGAAATTTCAACATTGGTCCGGGCGATTTCGTCGTGTTCCGGAACGGGCTGGAATGCGTATGGGACATCCGCCTGCCCGTGAAGAAATATTATAATTTTCCCTGATCCAAACCCTGCGAATTTGAAAGGTGTCGTGATCAAATCGACCGGGAGCTGGAATGCCGTGAGGACGGACGACGGCTTCATTGCCGAATGCAAGGTGAAAGGGCAGTTGCGGATCAAAGGCATCCGCACCACGAACCCGGTCGCCATCGGCGACCAGGTGGAGTTCGATTTCGATCCCAATCACAACAACGGTTTGATCACTCGTATTCTTCCCCGCGACAATTACATCATCCGCAAGGCGAAAAAACTTTCGAAGGAGTCGCACATCATTGCCGCCAACATCGACCATGCGTGGCTGGTAGTCACCCTGGCCGATCCGAGAACATCCAACGGGTTCATCGACCGGTTCCTGGTAACGGCAACCGGGTATTTTATTCCGGCCAGTCTGATATTCAACAAAATAGATATCTACAACGAAGAGCTGAACCAGGCCGCCCGTGAACTGATGACCATTTATGAAGCTGCCGGCTATCCTTGTTACCGTGTATCGGCCTTGCGGGGAGATGGTGTGGAGGATCTCCGGGAACTGCTGAAGGGGCAAGTCAACCTGTTCGCCGGTCATTCGGGGGTCGGCAAATCGGCCCTGCTGAAAGTGCTCGATCCTGCGTTGAACCCGAAAATAGGGGAGATCAGCATGGTTCACCGGAAAGGAATGCATACGACCACGTTTGCCGAAATGTTCCCGATGCAGGAGGGAGGCTACATCATTGATACACCCGGCATCCGCGAATTCGGGCTGGTGCATTTCGACAAGACCG
>DAIRDK010000130.1:0-8000 GCA_036796175.1 Bacteroidales bacterium
GTATCCTCTTTCCACGATTTCCCTGATGATGGCCAGCATCTGCGGGATGAAATGTGAGGGTGAGACGAATCCGACCCGTTTGATGCCCTGGTCCAACAAACCGGTTACCTGACGGATCACCTCATCGAATTCCATTTCATCGGGCCCATGGTCAAGGTGGTTGTCGCTGATCTGCCAGTTCTGGCAGTAGATGCATTGCAGGTTGCAGTTTGTGAAGAAGATATTGCAGATCCCGTCGTTGCCGCTCACAGGAGGCTCCTCCCCCCTGTGGATGCAGATGGAGCTGATGCTGAACCCGGCGCCTGCCTTGCACCATCCGGAAGGCGAAACCAGGCGGTTGGCATGGCATTCGCGCGGACAGAGGGCACAGTCTGCGAGTTCTGATATTTCATTAAATTTGGAATTCATTTTAACCGCAAAGACGCGAAGGCGCAAAGATACCACTTACCATGATCAACACGAAACACTACAAGCATATCATCTGGGACTGGAACGGGACATTGCTCGATGATGCCTGGCTATGCGTGGATGTGATGAACGGGATGTTGAAGGAGCGGGGCCTTCCCCTCCGGACGATCGACCAGTACCGCGAGATCTTCGATTTCCCGGTCATCAACTATTACAATACCCTCGGATTCGATTTCAGCAAGGAACCGTTTGAAGAGGTCGGGCTGGAATTTGTGGTCAGATATAATAAAAGACAACAAGAAACCTCGCTGCATCCTGAGGTGAAAGGCATTCTGGAACATTTTCACCGGGCTGGACACCGGCAGTTCATCCTTTCGGCCAGGGAGCAGAATGAACTCGTGAAGGAGGTCGCCGGTCTCGGTGTCGACCAGTACTTCGAGTTGGTTTGCGGACTGGACGATCACTATGCCCATGGCAAGACCGATGTTGGCATCCGCTTGCTGCATGAGACCGGGATCAACCCGAAAGAGGCAGTCTTTATAGGGGATACACGGCATGATGCGGAAGTTGCGGAACAAATCGGGGTGGATTGTATCCTGATCCCGAACGGTCATCATACGGAGGAGCGTTTGCGGAAGTGCAACGGATTCGTCATCGGTTCATTGGAAGAATTAATCGTAGCGGTCGGTTAATCACCGACACATACAACCACATCATCAAACACGATATGAAAAGGATCCTTGTGATTTTGTTGTGTTTCCTTGTCATCCTCCCGGGAATGGCCCAGATCAAAGTGGGTTTCATCGGCAGCCAGGGTTCGGCACAATCGGAACTTGAGAAGAAACAATGCCTTTCATTGCTCGCCAGGTATCCCGATATCCGCATTTCTTTCATAACGAATAATGAAATTCTAAAGAAACCTTCGCACCTGGCGCAGTATGACGTTCTTTGGATCCAGCGAAGTGATACAGCCGCCTTCACGGCGGAAGAGGTCAATCCCAAACTCCTGAAAAGCCTGAACGAATGGATCCTGAACGGAGGAAAGGTTCTGCTCAACCAGGAGTCGTTCGGTTATATTACCCTGCTCGGCCTGGAAACGAATCTTCCGGAACGGAGGAACAAGGCCTGCACCGACGACGGGTATGGGCGAAAACTGGGATTTCATGCGTTCAGGGAGCATCCTGTATTCGCCGGGTTGAACGGCGGAGCCTACATTCAGCGACCGGTAACGGATACCACGGTCAGGATCATCGGGTATTTCGGGAATAACCTTCCTGCGAACGGACGGGTGATCGCCGTCGACTGGGATTACATTTTCCTCAGGGAAGAATCCAAACTGGTCCTGGAATACGGATCAGGAACTGGAAAGGTGATCGCCGTCGGGGGATACCTGAGCTTTTCCATGCCCAACCTGAACGATCAGCATCTCGCCCTATTCACTGCCGGTACGATCAGGTACCTGGCGGGGAAGTCAACGGGAATCGAAGAGAATTACTGGTATTACGGACCCTATACGGTAACCGGGTGTCCGCCGAAAGAGCAGAACACCGATCGGTTTTTTGCCGGGATACCCTCCGGGGTCAGGTGGAACCTGCCGGTGGAGAGAGTGCATTTCAGCGACCGGCCCGCGTCCGGGAGTTTCTGGGATGTGGCTGGCGAAAGAATGGTGATCATGGGGGCTGAACAAGGCGGGATCGAAGAGATCTGGTCCCATCCTTTTATGGCCCTTCGCGATTATGAAGGAGGTATCAAGGGCCCCGACAGCATCTCCTGGCTGTCCTCATTAACGCCTGAGATCCTGATCAGTCCTTCCTATATCAAACGAACCTATACCCTTGCTTCCGGGATCCTGAGCGAAGTCGTCACCGTCGCCCCAAACGATCCCAACGGCGTGGTTCATTACGAATACCGCGGGGAGCATCCCATCCGCCTGGTCATCCGGTTTCGCACCAACCTGAGGTTCATGTGGCCCTATTCGGAATACACGACCGGAACCATCTGCCATGGCTGGGATGCAGATTACAATGCGTTCGTGTTCATGGACCGCACCGGCGGCCTCGCGGTCATGGCCGGTGGTAACAAGGTGCCATCGGAGCATGTTTCCGGACCGGCAGGCACGGGTTTGCTCGCGAGCGCTTCCGCAGCTTACGATCTGGCCCGGGACGATGTACTGGATTTCGTGATCACGGGCACTTCAGAAGGGATTCCGGCAGCGCGGTCAGCGTTCGACCTCGCCATCCGCGATCCGATGAACATCCTCATATCCGAAGCGGATCATACCGCAGGCCTGTTTGGCCGGTCGCTGGTCATAACCACTCCGAATGACACATTTAACGACGGTTACCTTTGGGCGCTGAGCGGAACCGACAAATTCTTTGTCACCACCCCGGGCATGGGATCTTCGCTGGTGGCCGGCTATGCAACAACAAAAAGAGGCTGGGACGGCGAACATCAAGTGAACGGAAGACCCGGTTACGGCTGGTACTTCGGACGTGATGGAGAGTGGAGCGGATTGGCCCTGCTGGACTACGGGGATCTTGAGAAAGTCAAACAGGTCCTGGAATTTTACGGGAAGTACCAGGATCTTTCAGGCAAGATCTACCATGAAGCCACCACCAGCGGCGTGATCCATTATGACGCAGCGGATGCGACACCCCTGTACATCCTGCTTGCGGGAAGGTATTTCAGGTATTCCAACGATACCGCCTGGCTCAGGCAAAGCTGGCCACAGATCCGCAAGGCCATTGATTTTTGCTTCAGCACGGATACGGACCATGACCACCTGATCGAGAACACCAATGTCGGTCATGGATGGGTAGAAGGCGGCGAACTGTACGGTTCTCATGCCACCTTATACCTGAACGGCTGCTGGGCGGCTGCCCTGGAGGAATCGTCCCATATGGCGAAATCCATCAACGACCCTGACCAGAACCGGTTCATGGCTGAACGGAATGAGATCATGAACCTCATTAACCATGATTTCTGGCGTCCAGCACCCGCCCTTGGCGGACCTGCCATGAACCTGGGCTTTTATTCGTACGGTAAAAACAAAGACGGGTCGTTCCGGAACGAGATCACGGTGCTTCCGGCGGTTCCCATATACCTGGGACTGACCGAGAGTGCGAAAGCCAAAACGATGCTGGACATGTACGCAGGCAACACCTTTTCGACCAACTGGGGCGTGCGGATCATCGGCGATGACAGTCCTCTGTTCAAACCCACCGGCTATCATTACGGAAGCGTATGGCCGCTCTTCACGGGGTGGACGGCCCTGTCGGAATACAGGGAAGGCAACTATAACTCGGGGTTCAGCCATCTCATGAATAACCTGAACGGGTACAGGAGCTTTGCCCGGGGTTACGTGGAAGAAGTGCTGAACGGGGCGATTTACAAGCCTTCCGGTGTATGTCCCCACCAGTGCTGGTCGGAAACGATGGTGCTGCAGCCTGCGATCGAAGGGATGCTCGGGCTGGACGTCAGGACTAACGAAGGCCGTATCCGGCTTGCGCCCCGGCTTCCGGTCAGCTGGGATTCCCTTACTGCAGAGCCTATCCGCGCCGGAAGCCAACACATGAAATTCACTTATAAGCGCCAGGGTTCGGTCACGACCTACACATTCGAGCCCACGGCTCCGGGCAGCCTGAAGATCGAGTTCGCACCTTCGTTCCCGGCCGGGACTGTTTTCTCAGGAGCCTTCCTGAACGGGACTCCCCTGCCGTTTACGACCTTCAGGACGAAGGATCAGGAGACCCTGGTTTGCCAGTTCATTATGGATCAGAAGATGACCCTGGAGATCCAAACCCGGGCCGGGATCGGGATCCTGCCGGTCGTACCCGATCCCTTTCCGGGGGATTCGGCCGCAGGTTACCGGGTGATCTCTTGCCGGTATGCAGGAAACAGCTATATCGCCGACCTGGAAGGCCCGGCCGGAACGACAGGTGATTTCTATCTCCTGATGCCGAACGGATTTATCATCAACAAGGTGGTCAATTCCGATATCTTCATGGCCGGTAACAACCTCTTCCGGTTGCATGTAAAATTCCCGCCCGCAGGTACACCTTATATCCGCAGAACAGTCACTATGGAAACCATGAAATGATGAAACGTAACCTCTTTCTGTCACTCATTGTCTTGTCCCTGGCCGTTTTTACGAGGGGACAGACCACCCTGATCGAAGTATCGGGACCGGTTTCAGGTTCCTGGAATGCCGACACCGTCCTGGTCACCGGCGATATCGAAGTACCTTCCGGGGAACTGCTTTCCGTCAGCCCCGGCACGCTGGTGCTTTTCTCAGGGCATTTTATGTTTACCGTCAAAGGTTCCGTGAAAGCTTCCGGGACAAGTACGCAACCTGTCCGGTTCACGATCCTTGACACGACAGGGTTCCACGACACACTAAGCCCTGCCGGCGGATGGCACGGTTTCGTTTACGAGCACCTGGCTTCTTCCGCTGATTCATCGCTGTTTACCTATTGCCTGTTCGAATACGGCAAGGCCTTCAGCGCCGATACCTTCGGGCAATATGGCGGAGCGTTCCGGATCTTCGATTTCAACCGGATCGCCTTCCGTCAATGCACCTTTTCCAACAACCTGGCCATCCGGTGGGGCGGCGCGGTGTATGCCAGGAATTCCGACGTGTTGTTCGATCGTTGTGCGTTTGCAGGAAATCGTTGCGGACTGGCCATATTCCCGTGGGGATATGGCGGAGGCATCTGTTCGGTTCACGCGGAACCGGTCATTGTGAATTGCCAGTTTGACGGCAATGCCGCAACGGGATTCGGCGGCGGCGCTTCGTTCGAATATTCGGACCCGCTGGTTCAATTTAACACGTTCACAGAAAACTTCGGTGGGCTTGCAGGCGGATTCGGATACCTTCGCTCCACGCCTGCCCGGGTGGCTGCGAACAACCTGGTTCACGGGAATACCGCTCAGTTCTTTGGTGGCGGCGTAGCATGTATCCGGTCAAATACGGTATTTTCGAACCTGACGATAACGGACAACGTTTCGATGTACGGCGGTGGATTTTACTGCAATGATTCAGCGGTTCCCATTTTATATAATACGATCCTGCGCGGCAACCAGGGATTCGGGCATGAAGTCTATATCTGGGATGTCAGGTCGGCACCGTCCTTCTTATATTGCAATGTGGAAGGAGACACCACTGCGTTTGAAGGAAGCGGGGCGCATGAAGGGTTCATGGGCTCCTATCTGAACAACATCGATTCGGATGCAATGTTCAGGGAAACAGGCGAGCATCCTTATGCCCTGCTGACGGGATCGCCATGCATTGACGCCGGCACTCCGGATACGACGGGGCTTCAATTGCCATCCACCGACATGGAGGGATTATCCAGGATCTGGAACGGGCGGATCGATATCGGGGCGTATGAGTGGAATCCGGGGCAGGGACTTTCAACACAGGGAAACAGGATCTCTGCGATGATCGTCACCCCGAATCCCAGTTCTGGCAGGGTATCGGTCTGTATCGAAGGGCTGACAACCGACCGGGGATCCCTGGCCATTTACGACCTCCAGGGAAGAACCGTCATGACCCTGACCGACTGCCATCCGGTGAATGGAAAATTTTTGTTAACGCTTGATCTGCGTACTATTCCAGGCATGGTAATATATGAAGGTATATATATAATTACATATCAAGACAATCAACGGGTGCATTCAGTCAACCTGATTATCCATGACCGCTAAACAGTTTGTAAACCTCTTGTTGATCCCGTCGATCCTGGGCGCTGCAACGGCCTATCCGCAAACGGAGGTTCAGGACTATCTCCGCCTGAATGCCCGGCCGCAGGATCCCCTGTACACCACCTATGCCGCTGCGATGGACCGTTCGACGTTATACGGCGACAAGGCCTACAAGATGGATTACTATTCGGGTTGCCTGCCGGTGAGCTATTCTTCCGACCAGGCCGGGAAGATCTATGGAGTATGGAAAGTTGATGAACTGGTGATTTGGCGAGCTGATGATTATTTTTCCAGGCCCTACGTCAATTATTCGTTTCCTGACCTGGTTATGTTGGAATACCAGCCGATCAGAGATATTCAGGTGCAAGAGACGTTCTTTGTTTACTCTTCGGAAGCGGCCATCGTGGATATGGTTGTGACGAATACCGGCAACACTCCGCATAAAGTGGATCTCTATCCGGTCCTGGAGTGCGGCCATGATTCATTGTGCGTGGCCGGATACAACGATTCCCTCAGCGCGTATGTGACGAAACGATACGAGAGCCCTTACCGGCTGATCAGCAGCCTGAAGATGCAGTACCCCTACCCCACTCATGTCAGGGACATCTTCGCCACGGCAACTCCTTCATCCACCTACGGAGCCTACAACGGGTCGCTGAATGATTTTTACAATATCATAAAGACGGACTTCTATTCCGAGAAAAGAACGGATTCGTTGAACATGCAAATATCTGGTTGTTTTGATTTTATATCACTCCACCTAAAGTCAGAGTTAAAGCCTGGAGAAAGGGCTAATTTCCGGTATATCCGGTGCGTGATCCCCGATACCGGATACCAGGTGCCAGATGGAGAGAACAACGGTCGGACATCCGGTATCCAGCATCTGGCATCCCTTGACCTCCAACCTTATTTCGATTCCAATCTTAAATTGTTCTCGAAAATTCCCCTGGTGCCCTTCAAAACGAACGAGCAGAAACTGGTCTACCTGGGGGCCTTCAACCTGGTCAGAGGGTGCATGTATCCGCCATCGGGGCTGACCTCTTACAACTTCTATGCATTCTCCAGGAATCCGCTTTGGGGCTGGGGTCACGGACATCAGGTGCTGCATGAATCGTTATCGATGATGAGTTATGTTTACCTGGATCCGGTCTCCGCGCAGAATTCCCAGCGTGTGTTTATGGAGCAGCAGCGGGACGACGGGTTGATCGCCTATCGTCATGGTCCTCGCGGCCTGCAGGATTATCCGCATAAAGGGATGTCAACCACCTCGGGACCGTTCTTTTCCTGGACCAACTGGGAGATTTACCTGGTAAGCCGTGACAGGCAGTTCCTGGCCGATGCCTATGCCTCCGGGATGAAGTACCTGGATTGGTTAAAGAAGAACCGCGACACCGATCATGACGGCACCTTTGAATGGGGGCCTTACGGGATCATTGAGAACGTGCGGGACTGGTACAATGCAGTTTTCCAGGTATCGGCCGAGCGGTATCTGGATGTAGATAAGGAGGACATCTCCGATGAGCTGGAATGCCTTGACCTTACCCTGATGGTGATCAAAGAAGCCAGGAGCCTTTCTGCCATGGCCGGGGAACTGGGGAAAAAGAAGGATTCGGTGAAACTGAAAGAATTTGCCGATCAAACATCCACACTGGTCAATGAGCGGATGTGGGATGAAGAGTCCGGGTTTTATTACTCCGTCAATAAAAAAGACCACTCGTTCAGATTCATGACCCGTGACCTGAAGCGGCAGGAGATCATCGCCTTCCTCGCCCTGTGGGCTGAAGCAGCTCCGAAAGAGCGGGCAGACCGGCTCATCAAAACATTGACTGATCCGGCCAAATTCTGGCGCAGGTACGGCGTTCCGACCCTGGCGGCCGATGATCCCTGGT
>DAIRDK010000131.1:0-7924 GCA_036796175.1 Bacteroidales bacterium
CGTCATCCACAACCAGTCCGGTCGCAAGCACAATAGCCAGCAGGGTGAGGATGTTGATGGAGAACCCGGCGATGTACATGATAAAGAATGCCCCGATCAGCGAGATCGGGATGGCAATGACCGGGATCAGGGTGGTTCGCCAGTTGCGAAGGAAAATGAAGATCACCAGGACGACCAGTCCAAAAGCGATCAGAATGGTTTCTTCCACTTCTTTGATCGATTTCCGGATGGTGCGGGTGACATCCATCGCGAGGCTGACATTAACGTCTGCAGGCAGGTCTTTTTTGATCTGGTCGACACGTTTCGTCACTTCATCGGCAATATCGATGTAATTGGATCCCGGTTGCGGGGTCACAGCCACCCCCACCATGGGGATGTCCCCGTTGCCGCGCAGGATGGTGCGTTCGTTTTCCGGGGCGAATACCGCGTTGCCGACATCCCTGAGACGTACCACTGCTCCGTTTCCCTCTTTGATGATCAGGTTGTTGAATTGTTCCGGCTTATCAAGCCGGCCCAGGGTGCGGATGGTCAGTTCGGTGGAATAGCCCTCAATCCGGCCTGCCGGGAGCTCGATGCTCTCGCGGTTGATCGCATCCCTGACATCCGCAGGCGAAAGGCCGTAAGAAGCTAGTTTCTGCGGATCAATCTGGATGCGGATGGCATATCTTTTTTCGCCCCATACCCTCACTTCGCTCACGCCTGGGACCGTCTGAAGCCGCTCCTTGAAGACATTGTTCGCAATGTCGGAAAGGTCCAGAAGATTGCGTGTATTGCTTTGGATGGTATAGGAAATGATCGGGCTCGCATCGGCATCGGACTTGACCACCGTCGGAGGATCACAGTCGGGAGGAAGATTGCGTATGGCGCGGGATACCCGGTCGCGCACATCGTTGGCCGCGGCCTCCAGGTCGGTGCCGAGGTTGAACTCGACCGTGATGTTGCTGCGGCCGTCGCTGCTGACCGACGAAATGGACCGGATCCCTGCAATGCCATTAATGGAGGATTCCAGCGGCTCGGTGATCTGCGTTTCGATTACATCTGCATTCGCACCGGTGTAAGTGGTGGTAACGGTAATAATGGGCGGATCGACGCTCGGGAATTCGCGGACCCCGAGGAACGAGAACCCGATGAACCCGAACAGGAGGATCATCAGGGAGAGGACGATCGTAAGGACCGGGCGGTTGATGCTGAATGACCAGAAGTTCATGACCTGCAGGTTTACCGGTTAATCACTTTGTCAACCTTCACTTGGATGGAGTCGCGCAACATCAGGATCCCGGTGGTGATCACCGTATCACCGGGCTGCAACCCTTCACGGATCTCCACTTTGGTCTCGGTCCGGTACCCCGAACTGACCTTATGCGGAACGGCGATCCCGTTCATGGCCGTATAGACCTTTTCCCCGTTCAGCACCGGGATCAGCGCTTCGGCCGGGATCACCAGCGCATCTTTGCGGGCTTCGCTGACGATCTTCGCTTCCAAAAACATGCCCGGGACGAGGCGGTTCCCCTCATTGGCGTAACGGGCCCTGACCCTGATGGACCGCATCCCCTCATCCACTTTGGCATCCGTGGCATACACAAAGGCAATGAACGTACGTCCTTTGTCGTCGCTGCATATCACTTCGGTTCCCGGGTTTACCAGCGAAATGTATTTCTGGGGGACGGAGAATTCGATCTTCACCGGCATGGTCTGCTGAAGTGAAGTCACCACTGTGGCAGGCGACACATACGCCCCTTCGCTGATGTTGCGGAGCCCGATGCGTCCGCTGAACGGCGCCGTGATCTCCGTCTTGGCGATCTGCGCTTCGATCAGCCGGATCTCGGCCTGTGTGGTATTGAGCTTGTTCAGTGCGATCTCGTACTCTTCGCGGCTGATCCCTCTCGCCTCAAGGAGCTGGCGTTTGCGGTTCTCGTCCGTCTTCGCCAGCTCTTCAATGTAGTGCGCCCGTTCCAGCTCCGCCTGCAGGTCCTGGTCGTTGATCTTAACCAGCAACTTGCCGGCCGGCACGAACTCACCTTCACTGAAGTTGATCTTCGTCACCTTGCCGGAAACCTCCGGGTGAAGCTCCACTTCCTCATTCGCCAAAACCGTGGCTGTGGCCGTAAGCTCGATATTCAGGGTGTCGGGCTGCAATACATACCCGAAAACCGATAGCGGACGGCTCTTTTGGGATGACGCTGTCTCTTTCTTCTTATCGCCGGAACAAGAAACGATTCCAAGTAAAATCCCTGAAATGATCAGGATCGTAACAGGCTTGCTTTTCATTATCAACCATTTTTTACCACATTAGTCACATTGGAACACATAAGAATTTTCTCTGTTGTGAACTACTGTGCCTATTGTGGTGAAGTCTTCATTATATCAGTTTTCCCGTCAATTTCAACAGCATCGGCACAATAGCCGCAACCGGCCGGTAAAACACCGACCGGTCCCTGGTATTCGGCTTGATTACCGTCTCTTTCGGGTCGGCGAGTACGATCAGGTAGAGGACCGCGCTCATGATCAACACCCCTTTGGCAAAACCCAGCAGGGCGCCCCCGAGATGGTTCAGTACGCTCATCCCCGCCATTTCGACCAGTTTCTCCACCATCTTTCCGATAAAATAAACGCCGACCAGGACCACCAGGAAGGTGGTGCCGTAGGCCAGACCGGGAAGCCAGAACGAGGAGGGATGAAAATGGCGGGCGATCACCCCGGCTGCATAATGGGAGAAATGGATGGCCAGGTAGATCCCCAGCAACAGCCCTGCAAGTGTCGCCAGGCTGACGATAAAGCCCTTCCTCAGCCCGAACAGGGTGAGCAGGGCAACTACTGCCACGATCGCAATATCGAGGGTATTCATAGGATCTATTTTCTCAGACGGGATGTCAGCTCTGTTCCAAAAACGAAATCATTCAGTTCGGTATTGTCTGCCTGCAGGATATCCTCTTTGGAGCCGCGCCACCAGAGCTGACCTCCATAAATGAAGGCCACGGTGTCGCCGATGCTTAGGACGGAGTTCATGTCGTGTGTGTTGACGATCGTTGTGATGCCGTACTCCCGGGTGATCTCCTGGATCAGGATGTCGATCACGCCGGCCGTTTGCGGATCCAGTCCGCTGTTAGGCTCGTCGCAGAAGAGGTATTTCGGGTTCATGGAGATGGCCCGGGCGATGGCCACCCGTTTCCGCATCCCGCCACTGAGCTCCGATGGCATCAGGTGGTTCTTGTTCTCGAGATTGACCCGTTTCAGGACGAAATTGACCCGGTCGAGTTTCTCCTCTTTCGTCTTCTCGGTGAACATGTTGAGGGGGAACATCACATTCTCCTCCACGTTCATCGAATCGAACAGAGCTCCCATCTGGAAGAGCATGCCCATCTCCTGCCGGATCTCCTTCCGCTGGCCGATATTCATCTCAGAGAAGTTGCGGCCGTCGTAAACTACCTTCCCGCAATCGACCTCGAACAGCCCGACCAGGCACTTCATCAGGACGGTCTTGCCCGATCCGCTCTGCCCGATGATCAGGTTGGTCTTGCCGGGCAGGAACTCGCAGGAGACGTCTTTCAGAACCTCCTGACCGGTAAACCGCTTGCATATTTCGATGGCCTGGATCATGTGAGCAGGAGCTGGGTGAGGATCAGGTTGAAGAGGATGATCAGGATGCTGCTCCAGACAACGGCTTTGGTGCTCGACTGCCCGACCTCCAGGGCACCTCCATTGGTCTGATATCCATAAAATCCTGATACAGAAGATATTATAAATGCAAAGAAGACCGTTTTGATCAATGCATAGCTCACCGAAAAGAGGTCGAGGTAGGACCGGATCCCGGAGATGTAATCGTGGGATGTGACGAGACCGGTGGCTACCATGGCAATGAGTCCGCCGAGGATGCCGAGCCACATGCTGAATACGATCAGGACGGGATTGAACAGAAGGCAGGCAACCACTTTGGGAAAGATGAGGTAATTGGCTGAATTGACCCCCATGATCTCCAGGGCGTCGATCTGTTCGGTGACCCGCATGGTTCCGATCTCGGAGGCAATGCGGGAACCCACTTTACCGGCCAGGATAAGGCTGATCACGGTCGGCGAGAACTCGAGGATCACCGATTCGCGGGTGGTGAAGCCGACCATGGAGAGGGGGATCAGGGGGCTGTCGATGTTGAATGCCGTCTGGATGGCCACCACGGCTCCCATGAACACAGAGATGATGGCCACGATGCCCAGCGACTCGATCCCGACATGCTGGAACTCCTGGAACAGCTGGACCCGGAAAATACGTCCTTTCTGCGGCAGGGTGAAGACCCTCCGCATGAGAAGCAGGTACTGCCCGATCGTATCAAAGACCTTGTACATCATTTGGTAACGCGAAATTACGTAATTTTGGCTTTTCGCCTTAAAATAATAAAACAGCAAAAAGACAGTTTAACAGGAAAGCCGGGATGATGAGAAGATCTCTCAGAACATACCTCTTGTTGGCCCTCCTGCTGGTCATTGCTATCCTGGCCGGGAGCTGTTCCAGCTACCGGTACTATAACCGATATCCCAAACCGAGAAGATGCGGGGATTGTCCCTCTTTCAGTCACCGGATGGATCTTCCCCTGCTTTCGTAAAAGCGCGGACCCTGTTGGAGGGCCGGGTACCTGACCGTGTCCTGGACCGGATCGCCTATGCCTGCTCGGAGGGGGATGTCCGTCTGAAGATCACCCGTGGAAGATCCAGCAAAACGGGTGATTTCCGGCCTCCGCAGAAAGGGAAGCCATGCATCATCACAGTCAACGGCAACATGAACCCGTATACCG
The DNA here is from genome assembly GCA_036796175.1 of Bacteroidales bacterium. Classification (GTDB taxonomy): domain Bacteria; phylum Bacteroidota; class Bacteroidia; order Bacteroidales; family FEN-979; genus DAIRDK01. Next base: position 4,784 of record DAIRDK010000131.1, read on the forward strand.
GGCTGATCACACTCGTGCATGAACTGGCCCATTACCAGGTTTACCGCGGAAAGCACCTGGCCATGAATCCCTTTAAAAAATTCCGCCGTTATTCACCTCACGGCCGGGAGTGGAAGGAGACGTTCCGGCTGCTGATGTTCGAGTACATGACTGAAACCGTATTCCCGGCGGACGTGCTGGATGCACTGATCATTTACATGGAGAATCCGACTGCTTCCACGTTCGCGAACCAGAAGCTGATGCGGGCCCTGGCGAAATACGATGCACCGGCCGGATTGGTGACCGTGGAATCGCTCCCCGATAATACAGTCTTTAAAACCACCACAGGTCGAACCTTCCGGAAGATCGGGAAGAAACGGACGAGATACCTGTGCGTTTGCCTCGACAACCGGAAACAGTACCTGTTTTCACCGATCGTGCAGGTGGTGCCGGAGACAGTGAGCAGTGAGCGGTGAGCAGGGGGCATGTGGCAATACCGAAAGCCGATAACCAGTTTTGACCTTTGAGTTGAAGTTTTTACTTTTGAGTTAACAACCTTGTCACCCTGTTACCCTGTCACCTTGTCACCATTCAAAGTAAATCGTATAATTGCACAATAAACCTCACACCTGATGAAGGAACCCAATCACCACTATTGCATCATCATGGCCGGGGGGGTGGGGGCGCGCTTCTGGCCGCTCAGCCGCACCTCGCACCCGAAGCAGTTCATCGATATCCTTGGCACAGGCGAAACCCTTATCCGTCAGACCTTTAACCGGTTCGCCCGGATCATGCCGGTCGAAAATATCTATATCGTGACCAACGAAAGCTATTTCGACCTGGTCATGAGCCAGATCCCGGAGATGAAACCCGGCCAGGTGCTGTTGGAGCCTTCCCGGCGGAACACGGCTCCCTGCATAGCCTATGCCAACTACCGCATCCTTCAGCGCGATCCCGAGGCCAGGATCGTGGTTGCCCCTTCCGACCATATCATCCTGAAAGAGGATGTCTTCCTTGAAAATATTAAGACGGCGCTGGAAGCGGTTTCGGAGAATGACTGGCTCCTGACCCTCGGCATCCGTCCCAGCAGGCCGGATACCGGGTATGGGTATATCCAGTTCGTCGAGGGCAATGTCTATCCGCACGACCCGCATCTGAAGAAAGTTAAAACCTTCACTGAAAAGCCCAATCTCGAACTGGCCATCACCCTCCTCCAGTGCGGCGACTTTCTCTGGAATGCAGGGATCTTCGTCTGGTCGCTGAAGAGCATCATGAAGGCATTTAAACAGTATCTGCCGGAAGTGGACGTCCTGCTTTCCAAAGGAGAAGGGAAATACGGCACCCGGGCCGAAAAGCCCTTCATCGCCAGTACCTATTCCATCTGCACCAGCATTTCCATCGACTACGGCATCATGGAGAAGGCGCCGAACGTATATGTGCTGGCCGTCGATTTCGGATGGTCCGACCTGGGAACGTGGGGATCGCTGTACGAGAACCGCCAGAAAGATGACCAGGGGAATTCGGTGGTGGGAAAGAACGTAATGATCTACGATTCCACCGGATGCGTGGTCAACATGCCCGACGACAAGATCGTAGTGCTCGAAGGCCTCACGGATTACATCGTCGTTGAATCCGATAACATCTTACTGGTCTGTAAAAAAGCTGACGAACAGCAGATCCGGCAGTTCGTCAATAATGTGTTGCTGGAAAAAGGTGAAAAGTATACTTGACCTCTCCCCCGTCCCCTCCCCTTCAAGGGGAGGGGTGCAGGGGTGGGGTCATTTCAGCTCACGCTTACTTCAGATTCTTGGCCAGGAATCCCTCCATAGCCCTGTAGAAGTCAAACCGGTTCTCCTGGTTGTGGAACCCGTGTCCTTCGTTATCCTTGACGAGGTATTCAACCTGGACGCCGCGTTTTTTCAAGGCTTCCACCATCTGGTCCGATTCGGCCTTGTTGACGCGCGGGTCGTTGGCGCCCTGGGCGATGAACAGCGGGGTCTTGATCTTGTCGGCATTCAGCGCCGGCGAGGTCGCGGCTAACTGGATACTGTCAGCCACAGGATCTCCCACCATCTCATACATCATGTCCAGCATCGGTTTCCAGTAGGGCGGGATGGTCTTCATAAAGGTAAAGAGGTTCGAAACGCCCACATAGTCAACGGCTGCTGCATACAGGTCCGGTTCGCGCACGATCCCCTGGAGGGTCGTATAACCGCCGTAACTGCCTCCGTAGATGGCGATCTTTTTAGGATTGGCGATGCCTTTTTCAATGAGCCATTTGGTGCCGTCGGTCACATCATCCTGCATGGTGAGGCCCCACTGCTTGAAACTGATCTCCCAGAACTTTCGGCCGTAGCCGGTGGAGCCGCGGAAGTTGGGCTGCAGCACGGCATAGCCGCGGTTGGCCAGGAACTGCACTTCGGGGTTGAAATACCAGCCGTCACGCGCCCAGGGACCACCGTGCGGATTGACTACAACAGGGAGGTCCTTTGCAGTTTCCAGCGTATAACCGGCTGGCAGGGTCAGGTAGGCATTGATCTTCACGCTGTCGCGTGCCATGTATTCCACCGGGATCATCGAGGCCAACTCTTCTTCTTTGAGCCACGGGTAAATATCGGCGATCTTGTCGAGCTTATCGGTGTTCTTGTCGTAGAGGTAATAAGCACCAACGGATTTATCGCTGTAGGTGCGGATGATGAACTTGTCCTCCGCTTTTGTGGATGTGGTGATATTGATCTGGTAGTTGCCCAAATCTTTTTCCAGGCGGCTGAAGATCTGCTTGATCTCCTCATCGAAGAAATGACGTTCAACCTTCCAGGATTCGTAAGTGGCGGTGGTCAGCACTTTTCTCTTTTCGGAATAATTCAGATCCTGCACATCGTAGTCGGGATTCTCATACAGCACTTCAAGCTCCTTGCCCGTGGCGGGATCGAGGATCACAATGGCTGCTTTGTCACGGCCAAGGTTCGAGTTGGCATAGACATTCTTGTTATCGAACGTGAAGAAATAGATGCCAACCGATTCCTTGAAGTTGGTGGTCAGAACGGGTTTGAACTGGTCTTTTTCCGTTTCCCTGTAGAGAAGCTGGGTGTTGATGCCATCCACGATGGCGGAAGCAGCGCGCAGCTTGCCGGCATGGTCGAGATACCAGGCCTGGATGTT
>DAIRDK010000132.1:0-7918 GCA_036796175.1 Bacteroidales bacterium
GCCAATTTCCTGCGGCCGTACCGGTCCAGGCCGTAGTAGGTGGTATCCTGGGATATGACCAGGAGTTCTTTCACGCCTGATGCGGCGAGTGTTTCCGCTTCCCTCAGGATCTCTTTTTCCGGGCGTGAACTATGTTTGCCCCGGATCCCGGGAATGGCGCAGAACGAGCATTGCCGGTCGCAACCTTCTGCGATCTTCAGGTAGGCATAATGCCGGGGCGTCGTCAGGTGTCTTTCCCCCAGCAATTCACGGCGGAATCTACCCCCGGCCGCAGTGACCACGCGGGGCAGTTCATTCACGCCATAAAATCCGTCCACCTCCGGGATGTCCACACGGAGTTGTTCCTTATACCGTTCCGAAAGGCACCCCATGACCAGCAGGGATCCTAGTTTACCGGATTGTTTTTCCCGGCAGAACCGGAGGATGGTATCGATGGATTCCTGTTTCGCATCGCCAATGAAGCCGCATGTATTGATGATGACGGTATCCAGCCGGCGGGATTCGTCCGGATCAACATGGATCTTTACCTCACCGGTCTCCAGCTGACGGATCAGTCTTTCACTGTCGACGAGATTTTTCGCGCATCCCAGCGAGACTATTCCGATCTCTTTCTTATGGGAACGGGTTTTCAAGGAATTTGTGGATTAACTGAAGAGGCTGTCGACGAATTCGAACCGGTTGAATACCTGCAGATCTTCCACCCCTTCTCCGACACCGATATATTTTACCGGGATGCGGAACTGGTCTGATATGCCAATCACCACCCCGCCTTTTGCCGTGCCATCCAGTTTGGTCAGGGCGAGGGCATTTACCTCAGTGGCGGCTGTGAATTGCTTTGCCTGTTCAAAGGCATTCTGACCCGTGCTGGCATCAAGCACCAGCAGCACTTCATGGGGCGCATCAGGGATCAGTTTGCCCATCACTTTCCGGATCTTGGAAAGCTCGTTCATGAGATTGATCTTATTATGAAGCCGGCCGGCCGTGTCGATAATAACGACATCGGCGTTGCGGGCGATGCCGGCGCCGACCGTATCGTAGGCCACGGAGGCGGGATCGGAACCCATGGATTGCATGATGACCGGCACGTCGACCCGGTCGGCCCAGATCCTGAGCTGGTCCACGGCGGCAGCCCGGAATGTATCGGCAGCTCCGAGCAGAACCGACTTCCCGCTTTTTTTAAACTGGTAAGCCAATTTGCCGATGGTGGTGGTCTTGCCCACGCCGTTCACACCCACGACCATGATCACGTAAGGCTTTTTACCTCCGGGAAGTTCGAAATCGGAAAAATCTTCCACATGGTTCTCCTGCAACAGCGCGGCGATCTCTTCCTTCAGGATCCGGTTCAGTTCATCGGTGCCCAGGTATTTGTCGGCTGCAACCCGTTTCTGAATGCGGTCAATGATGCGGACGGTCGTTTCCACACCCACATCTGAAGTGACGAGGATCTCCTCCAGGTTATCGAGCAGGTCTTCATCCACCTTCGATTTCCCGACGATGGCTTTGGAAATTCTTGAAAAGAGAGAGGATTTGGTTTTCTCGAGCCCCTTGTCAAGGCTTTCTCTCTTTTCTTTCGTAAACATGCCAAACAGGCCCATGGATGCGATCTCTGATGATGTTAGACAAAAAAAGCTTTTTTCACCGGGAAAAAAGCTTTCTGAAGGTTAGGACGGTTCAGTTCAGCTTTCCTTCGCCGAGAGGAAATCCTTGACCTGGTCGTTGGGAACAATGTTTTCTTTGAACATATAGGCTCCGGTCTTCGGTGAACGCAGCATCCGGATCACCTTGGTGAAATCCTTGCCGGTCGAAGCCTTGAATGATGCAACTACTTTCTTTGCCATTTCCTGTCGTTATTTAATTTCTTTGTGAACAGTGACTTTTTTCAGATACGGGTTGTATTTCTTGATCTCTAACCGTTCCGGTGTATTTTTCTTGTTCTTCGTGGTGATGTACCTGGATATTCCGGGCACACCGCTTGCTTTTTGCTCGATGCACTCGAGGATGACCTGGATCCGCTGATCTTTGCTTTTCTTCGCCATATTTAAGCTCCTTTACAATTCGGAGTGCAAAAGTAAATATTTCCGGGAAACTAACAAAATTTTTTGACACCAGATACCGGATGCCAGATGGATTTGTCATTTGTCAATTGTACTTTGTACTTTTGACCTCATGTCTGACTGGAAACCATATCTGCGAGGATTTAAGGCATATCTTCAGCTTGAAAAGTCGTTGTCGGGAAATTCAATTGAGGCTTATTTGCATGACGTTGAGAAATTTACTCAATTTCAGGAAGTAACCGGTCAATCCGTTGCTCCGGCGCGGATCGAGTTGAAACATTTGCAGGATTTCCTGAAATGGATCGCTGAACTGGGCCTTTCGGCGCGATCCCAGGCAAGGATCATTTCGGGTCTGAGGGCTTTCTACAAATACCTGTTGCTGGAAAACGAGATCCGGAAAGATCCCACGGAAATGCTTGAGTCTCCCAAACTGGGCAGGAAGCTGCCGGCCACCCTGAGTGTCGGTGAGATCGACCAGCTGATCGGCTCGATCGACCTCAGCACGGATGAGGGGAAGCGGAACAAAGCCATGCTGGAAACCTTGTATGGGTGTGGTCTGCGGGTATCGGAACTGGTTAATCTCCATCTGTCCGATCTGTTTTTCGAGGACGGATTCGTACGGATCATCGGGAAAGGTGACAAAGAAAGGCTGGTTCCGGCCGGGAGGACCGCACAAACGGAGATCCGGCATTACCAGCAGGAGATCCGGACCCACATCCCGGTCAAAAAGGGCAGCGAGGACATCCTGTTCCTCAGCCGGAGAGGCAGTAAACTATCACGCGTAATGGTCTTTACCCTGATCAAACAGCTGGCTGAGAAAGCCGGGATTAAAAAATCGATCAGTCCGCATACCTTCCGCCATTCTTTCGCCACTCACCTCGTGGAGGGCGGCGCCGACCTGCGGGCCGTGCAGGAGATGCTGGGTCACGAATCCATAACCACCACGGAAATCTACACCCACCTTGACCGTGAGTACTTGAGGAGCACCATTATCCAGTACCACCCGAGGAAATAATCGGGATCACTCTTGGCTCTTCACTCTTCACTTTTCACTCTTCATTTTTTAAGCGGCGTGTTGGGTTCTTTTGCCATGTGGTTGAAGACCATCCTGTCGAGGATCGCCGGGAAGAAGCTGTTCAGGAAGTGAATGAACTTTCCCTGAAAGGTCAGGACCAGTATCCTTTTCCTTTTTTCTATTGCCTTGCAGATGTGGATGGCGGTCTCCTCAGCCGTTACCATTTTGGATTCGTCGCGGGGGGATTCACCCTGCTGGCTCCCGTCTTTGGAAAGAGCGGTGAAACGGATGTTGGTGGCTGTAAACCCGGGGCATGCGATCAGCACATGAAGGCCCTGGTATTGTGTTTCATTGCGGATCACGTCAAGCAGTCCGTGGATCGCGTATTTGGAGGCGCTGTAACCCGACCGGGCCGGAAGTCCTTTAAAACCCGCAACGGACGATACGGCCACCAGGGAGCCTTTCGCCTGGAGCAGGTACGGGAAGGCATACTTTGTACAGAAGGCGGTTCCCCAGAAGTTGGTGTCCATCAGCTTGCGGATCACGTCAAGATCCACCTCCTCGAAAATCGCTCTCATGGAGATCCCGGCGTTGTTGATCAGCACGTCGATCCGGCCGTAGGTTTCCATGGTTTTATCGATCAGGTTCTTACATTGGGATTCGATGGAAACGTCAGTCTGTACCAGCAGGGATTCATATCCAGATTCCTTCAGCTGAGCAGCGGTTTCCCGGAGCTTGCTCATGTCGCGTGCGGCCAGGGAGAGGCGCGCGCCCCGGCGGGCACATTCCAATGCGAGGGCTTTGCCGATCCCGGAGGAGGCGCCGGTGATAATGATGACCTTATTTTTCATAGTCAGGGATGTTTTGCAAATATAATAAGACTTGGTGTTGGTGATCTTTTCTTTGTTTACAATACAACGGGAAGTACGATTTACGATGTACGACTGGATTGACGGTTTACGGTATCCGATTTCACCAGAAATGAACAGATACCCAAAAGAAAATCCGATATTTGAGTCATTAATTGCGTATCATGACCAACCGTGATTTATTTTACAAGTACCTGGGATTGCCTGGTGCTTCCCCGCTAGGTTTGGAGGTGGTGCGGGCCGAAGGCATCCGCCTTTACGACCCGGAAGGCAGGGACTATATCGACCTGGTTTCCGGCATTACGGTCAGCAATACCGGTCATCGCCACCCCAAGGTCCTGCAGGCCATCCGGGAACAAATGGATAAATATCTCTACCTGAATGTGTACGGCGAGATGATCCAGGCCCCCCAGGTAGAATATGCCCGGTTGCTTGCCTCCCTGCTTCCCGGTTCTTTACAGTCGGTCTATTTTGTGAACAGCGGCAGCGAAGCGGTGGAAGGGGCCATGAAGCTGGCCAAGCGTCACACCGGCCGCACGGAGATCATCGCCTTTCACAAAGCGTATCACGGGAGTACGCAGGGCGCACTGAGCATACTCGGGGACGAGTCACTGAAGCAGGCCTTCCGTCCGCTAATCCCTGACATCCGGTTCCTGGACTTCAACCGGGAAGAAGACCTGGAGCAGATATCAGATCATACGGCCTGTGTCGTGGCTGAGACAATCCAGGCGGAAGCAGGGATCATCCTCCCGAAGGAAGGATACCTCAGGAAATTAAGGGATCGCTGCGTTGAGACGGGTGCGCTGCTGGTCATCGACGACGTCCAGATGGGTTTGGGCCGGACCGGAAAGATGTTCAGCTACGAGCATGACGGCATCATTCCCGATATCCTGGTCCTGGCCAAAGCCCTTGGCGGAGGTTTGCCACTCGGGGCTTTCATCAGCTCAAAGGAGATCATGTCGTCGTTGTCCCACGACCCGGAACTGGGGCATATCACGACGTTCGGGGGCCACCCGCTGAGTTGTGCAGCCGGAATGGCTGCCCTGGAGGTAATCCTGGACGATCATTTAGCTGAACAGGCCGATATTAAAGGAGCCATGTTCGAACATGCGTTAAACGGAAATCCGGCGGTCCGTGAGATCCGCCGCAAAGGCCTGGTCCTGGGTGTTGAGTTGGACCATGCCGGGACTCCTGCAGGGTTCCTGCAGAGATGCCTGGACCATGGTCTGGTCGTTGACTGGTTTCTCTTCTCCCCTGCCACGTTCCGGATCGCGCCGCCGCTTACGATTACCGAAGATGAGATCAGCGAATCCATTGAACGGTTGCAAACGTGCCTGTATACAGACTGATCAAAGAGCCGTTTTTTCCGCCGGCTTCGGAAGCAGAACCGGACGGACTGGTGGCCATCGGCGGGGATTTTACTCCTCAGCGGCTTCTGAATGCCTATGCATCAGGAATATTCCCGTGGTTTGATGATGGGCAGGACATCTACTGGTTCTCACCGGACCCAAGGCTGGTCTTATTCCCGGAGCAGCTCAGGATCCCGGCTTCCCTGGCCAGGGTGATCAGGCAAAACCGGTTTGACGTGCGTTTCGACCATGATTTCAAGGCCGTCATGGAACACTGTGCCAACGTGCCACGCAAACATGAGGAAGGAACCTGGATCAGCGAACGGTTTATAAAAGGATATACCCGGCTTCACAAACTGGGTTATGCCCATTCTGCAGAAGCTTACCTGGGGGGGCAACTGGTCGGCGGACTCTACGGAGTGTCTATCGGAACCGCCTTTTTCGGAGAATCGATGTTCTATCTCGAACCGGATGCTTCGAAAGTGGCTTTCATCAAGCTGGTCAAACGACTCCAGGCTCAGGGTGTCCGGATCATCGACTGCCAGGTGGAGACGGAACACCTGCGGCGGTTTCGGGCGGCTCTGATCCCGCGGGAGCGGTACCTGGCGTTGCTGGCGGGGGTGATATAAAAATTGTGGGGTGTGGAAAAAAAGTAAGGGCGATTCGATGAAGCGCCCTTACGAAATGATACGGGTGGATTACAATCCTAATTTTTTCCGGATGTCTGCCGGGATGGCCTTTTTGTTGACCATAATGTCCATGGTCTTCAGTTGCACGTATGGTTTTGAGGCGTAAAAATAACCGTTGTACTTGTGGTCTTCGGCCCCCCAGGAATTCTTCACCAGGTAATAGATATCTCCGTTCTGATCTTTGGCGATCCCGGTGAACTGCATGCCGTGGTCGTCGGTGGTCTGGTAGTTGTCAAACTCCTGCTGGCGCATCTCCTGGGTGATTTTCTTTTCGGGGACGGGTTTGTCGAATTTGTACAGGAGCTTGTCCTTTTCTGCATCGGTCATCTTTTCCCATTTTCCCTGCTCCAGGCCGGCCAGTTCGGGGGCGTTCTTATCGGGAACGATCGCCACGCCGTTCTTCCAGGAGAAGCCTTTTTCGCTGACATCGGCTCCCCAGACTACGGTATAGCCATTATTCAGGGAATTATCGATAATCTGCATCAGGTCTTCCAGGGGAACGTTGTAAACTTCGTCCATCAGCCAGTTGTCAGGGATTTCAATGATGAACTTCGAATAGAACGGATGATGCGTGTAAGAGCTTAATTCCACATAATCGTCGGGATTCAGCCCGAGCAGGTCGGCGAATGATTTCGGGGTGTACTCTTTCCCTTTGTAGGTGAATTTTTCGGGCACTTTCCCGAGGTAGGCATCCAGGATCCCGTTGTAACCCTGGTCCCAGACGGGAGTCAGTTTCCGGTTGGGATTCTTCAGGACGGCATCCACATAGGCGGACAATACGCCGTCCATTTCACCGTGAACCGGTTTATCTTCTCCGATCGTGAGTCCCGTGTAAGCTGATTCAGGGATCATTCCGTAGTTTTTCAGGACATAGGTCACGTCATGGGCTGCGCCGCCGCCGCCGAAGTTGTGTTTCCCCTGAAACCGGACATAAAGCGGAGCCTTGTCTTCGTAACATTTACGGACGCAGTACATTTCGGAGAGGTCGAACGTGTCCTTCCCCATTCTCAGCAGTTCCGATTCCAGGAACGCGATAGCAGAATAGCTCCAGCAGGTGCCGGAACGATACTGGTTCTTAACGGAGGTGGCCGGGAGCTGTTTCACGATGGTGAATTGATACGCTGTATCAGCTTTGGGTTTTTCATCCTGGGAATAGGCAGAAGTTGCCAGGAACGCCAGGAGCAGGAGAATGAAGATGTTTTTCATATTGTTTTATGATTTGATGAGCTGGTGATCTGTTGATCTGACGAAGTTCAAAAATAGGGAAATAGATGATAAGGAGACCAGTTTTTTGGTGAACGGGATGAATTTAAAGATGAAAGGGGTTGTTTCAGGGATTTCTTTCAAAGGGATGGTCTTCGGTGAAGTCGGGCCGGTAATTTCCATGGCTTTCAAGTTCCTGAACCCAGCCGTTGTGCATGCCGAGACGTTCCATCTCCTCTGTAACGAGCCGGTATTCCCGGGCAGTAACGGTCCTGCTCAATGTTGGATGGCAGGAGACGGCAGGCGTCGGATAGTACTGTGACATCAGCGAAAGGTGCATTTTGGGAGAGAGTTCCGAAGCGATGAACCTCAGCACCTCAACGCTGTTATTCGTTTCACCCGGCAGTACGAGGTGCCGGATGATGATCCCCGATTCGGCTGTGCCGTCATCCGAAAGGTGAAGGGCAGGTCCTTTCTGCCTGTACATCTCTTTCAGGGCAGCCTGAGCAATTGCAGGATAGTCCCCGGCGGCTGAATATTCCTTCGACAACCGTGTATCCATATATTTCATATCAGGAAGGTAAACATCGATAAGCCCTTCCAACCGTTTCAGCGTATCCACCTTGTCGTAGCCGTTGGAATTGCAGACCCAGACCGGCCGGTATCCTCTTTCCCCGACTTCCCTGATGATGGCCAGCATCTGCGGAATGAAATGTGCGGGTGAGACGAATCCGACCCG
>DAIRDK010000133.1:0-7842 GCA_036796175.1 Bacteroidales bacterium
GTAAGCCCTGCCCGCGGTGGATGTCAGCGCAGTGATCCCGACCAGGTCCGCCTCCCGGAACCGGAACGTATTAAAATTCTCGTCGATGATGTGAACCTTCCAGCCTGGCGGGGTTAACCCGGCCACAATGCCCAGGCCCAATGGCGGCTGAAGGGATTCCTTCCGCACCAGCCGTGTGGTAAGCGGGTTCGCCGGGTTGACCAGGATCAGCCGTTTGCGTTCTGCCATGGTGATTTAGATTCGGTTCTACGGGAGCAAAACTACCCATTTTTTAAAAAAGAGAAGCCGATTTTTTATAGCTTTGCTTTCAAATCAACTCATTATGAACATAGAACAGTTTATCAGGAACATTGAGAATGAATTTGACGACCTGAAACCCGGAGTACTCAAACCCGAAAGCAGATATCGTGAGCTGGTTGAATGGAATTCCATCAATGCGCTGATCCTGATCGCCATGGTCAAAACCGAATACGATGTGGCCATCACGGCTGAAGACATGGTCAAGACGAAAACGGTTCAGGATATTTATAACCTCGTTGAAAGCCGGATCAACAAATAATGGCTCTCTTCTCCATACCGCGTCTCCGAGTGGCCGGACTGGCCGCAGCCGTTCCGGCAACCCGCGAATCCAACGCCAAGTATGCCTGGATCCCGCAAAAGGAGCGCGAACTCCTGATCAAAACCGTCGGCGTGGCCGAAAAACGGGTGATCTCAGAAGGCACCGCCACCTCCGACCTCTGCTTCGCTGCCGCCGGGAAACTGCTGGACGAACTTGGCTGGAAACGTGACGAGATCGGCCTGCTCATCTTCGTTTCCCAAACACGCGATTACCTGATCCCGGCCACCTCCGGGATCCTCCAGGACCGGCTCGGACTCTCCCGCTCAACGCTGGTCTTTGACGTCAACCAGGGCTGTTCGGGATTCGTTTACGGGCTGTCGCTGATGGGCAGCCTCATGACCACGACAGGATTGAACAAAGGGTTGCTGCTCGCCGGAGACATTTCCTCGCTGAATGCTTCGTACCGCGATAAAAGCACCCATCCGCTGTTCGGTGATGCCGGCACAGCCTGCGCCCTTGAATTACACGACGGGTCGCCTGCGATGCATTTCAACCTCGAAGGGGACGGGTCGGGGCATGAGGCGATCATCATCCGGGACGGTGGGTTCAGACACATACTCAACAAGGATTCGTTCAAATACAGGAAATACGGCCCGGGGATTTACCGGAACCGGCTGCACATCGAACTCAACGGGATCGACGTGTTCAATTTTTCGTTGCGCGAGGTGGTGCCGAATATCCGCGGCCTTCTTGGATTTGCCGGGCGTTCGCTGGAGGAAGCCGACTATGTGATCTTCCACCAGGCCAACCGGCTGATCAACGAAACACTACGAAAAATGCTGAAACTGGATCCGGCCACAGTGCCTTATTCGATCCAAAAGTTCGGGAATACAAGCTCGGCCTCCATCCCGCTCACCATCGTTTCAGAACTTGGCCCCGTGGTGCGGGAAAAGCCCGTGAAACTGCTTCTTTCCGCTTTCGGGATCGGGTTGTCGTGGGGATCGGTGCTGGTGGATGCCACTCCCTTTGTATGTCCCGGTGTTATTGAATATAAAACGCCATGAATGCATTTGACCTGACCGGAAAGACCATCCTTGTCACAGGCGCCTCGTCGGGCCTGGGACGGCAAACGGCGATCACGATCAGCCGCTACGGAGCCACGGTCTGCATCACCGGGAGGAACCGCGAACGGCTCGACCGGACGTTCCAGGAGCTTGCAGGCAGCGGGCATCAGCAGATCATTGCCGACCTCACCATGGCACAGGAGATAGAACATTTGGCGGAGGCGCTGCCGGGGCTGAACGGGGTGGTATATTCCACGGGCATCTCCGACCTGGTGCCAACCAAGTTCATATCCGATAAGGACATCGAAAAGAACTTCAGCATCGGATTTAACGCCAGTGTCCTGCTCACTTCCGCGTTGCAGAAAAAGAAACGTCTCACCGGCGGGAACTGCTCACTGGTCTTCATTTCCACGATCTCAACCAAATATCCGTTCGTCGGAGGAGCCATGTACATCAGTGCACGGGCCGCCCTGGAAGGCTATGCCCGCGTCCTGATGCTCGAACTGGTGGGGAAGGGGATCCGGGTGAACTGTGTCTCTCCCGGGTTCGTCAACGGACCGCTGCTCGAGTCCACGCAGGAACAGATCTCGAAGGAGAAAGTCGAGATGATCCGTGAACGCCAGCCCCTGGGATTGGGTGAACCGGAAGATGTGGCCAACGTGATCCTGTTTTACCTTTCCGATGCATCCAAATGGGTGACCGGGACAAACTTAATTCTTGGCGGCGGATGAAACAGTTCGATTTTTCGGTGGTCGTGCCGGTGTTCAACAGCCAGGATGCACTGGCCGAGCTGTACGGGGAGATCCGGAATACCCTGGCCGGAGCCGGGCACACCTTTGAGGTCATTTTTGTCGACGACGGGTCCTCAGATAACAGCTGGCAGATCCTCGGCGAGATCAAAGCCAGGGATCCCGAACGGGTTACCGCCGTGAGACTCAGTAAGAATTTCGGGCAGCACAATGCCACCTTCTGCGGTTTCGGTTTTGCCAAAGGAGACTTCGTGGTCACGATCGACGACGACCTGCAGATTCCCCCGGCTGAGATCCTGAAACTGATCCGGTACAGGCAGGAGTTCGATGATGATATTGTGTACGGGGTATACGGTAAAAACAAAAAACATGCGCTGCTCCGGAACATCGGCAGCAACTCCCTGAAAACAGGTTCCAGGCTGGTTCGCAAAGGGCCCGGCGACGGCTCTTCGTTCCGTCTGATCAAACGGGAGATCATTCAAAAGATGCTCGAACACCAGCGACACTTTCTCTTTATCGATGAGATCATCCTCTGGTATACCGACCTGGTCGGGTTTGTCCCGGTGGATCATCTTCCCAGGAAATACGAACAATCGGGATACTCTTACCGGTCGCTGATCCGGCTGACGGGCAACATCATCATCCATTACACTACACTTCCATTGAAACTGCTCGTGTACGGCGGGATGATCGTCTCCATCTTCACCTTCTTTATCGGCGTCTATTTCATCATCCGGAAGATCTTTTTCAATGTCCCGCTGGGATACACCTCGCTGATCGTGACCATCCTGTTCTCCACCAGCATCCTCCTGTTCAGCCTGGGCGTGATCGGCGAATACCTGCGCCGGATCTACACGATCGGGAACCAGAAACCCAGCCATTCGATCCGGAAGGTCTTATAAACAAATTCAGATATGAAGATTATAAAATATGGCATCATCCTTTCGCGCATCCGGGAGGAGGATATCGAGACCGTGCGCAACTGGCGCAATGACCCGGTGGTGGTGGCCAATTATGAATTCAGGGAATACATCACCCCGGAGATGCAGAAAGCGTGGTTTGAGTCCATCAGCAATATCCATAATATATACACCATTATTGAATATAATGGAGAGCAGGTCGGGGTGGTCAACCTGAAACACATCGACTGGGAGAAGCAGACCGGCGAAGGGGGCATTTTCATTCCCGACCGCAGGCATCATGAAACACCGGTTCCCTCCATTGTCACCTTTATGACCACGGAACTGATGATGGACCTCTTCCGTTTTTCTGAAGCAAGGGCTCATGTGCTTCGAGACAACAAGCCGAACCAGGCTTTTGTCAAACAGTTGGGCTATGAGCTGGTGCCGGGACAGGAATCGGCCGGCAACCAGGAATACAGGCTGACCCGGGAACGGTTTGACGTGTGTGCCCCGAAGATCCGGAAAGCGATCACCGTGCTCACCGGGGATGATTCGCCGGTCCGTTTTGTGGTCGAACCGCATGATTCCGGCGACGAGCTGGTCAGGCTTCTTGAGGAATCCATCAAGACGAAACCGGGAGTAAAACTGCTTCAGGATTCGGCCGCAGGCCGGATCTACGCTATTTCGTATTAGCCGTTGATTTCCTGTTCTCCCCGAACAGCAGGTTCCAGGCCCTGACCAGGGCCAGCAGCCGCACCGAAAGCCACAGGCTTAGCCGGTAGGGGAGGAAGGATCCGTAATACATCAGCCGGAATAACAGGTATCCGTAGACCTGCATGGGCAGCGACCTGAGGAAGATCGCGGCGTTACACTTCACAGGGGCCTTGACATAGCCGTAGCGCAACGCATAGTTTCCTGCGATCTGATCCGCGAGCCGGACCTCTCCGGGAGAAAGGACGCCCTGCCACTGGTTCATCCGGGTGGTGTTCACGGGATGCAGCAGGCTGCCGTGGAATTTCTCGATCAGGGGATCGTGGTATGCATTCAGGGTTTCGTCTTTCTTCTTATGGAATTCGAGCATGGCAGGATCGAACGGGATCCCGAGGAAACTGCACAACTCCTGCAGGGTCTGTTCCGGGTCGTTGACCAGGTCCTCATAGCGAATGATGCGAAACCGGCCGGGATGCTGCCGGCTGCATGCACCGAACAGCTTCGCGGCATATTTCCACCGGTAGACCTGCAGCGGCAGCACCGGAGCCTCGAGCTTCAGTTCGCTCAGTTTCCGGATGGATATGAAATTGTCGCGGTAATCCCGGATGATGCATATGAACTTCGCTTCGGGGAAGATCTTCAGGAATCGCCGGGCATAGATCGAATAAACGGGATTTTTATCGCCGATGATCCGTGTTTCCCCTTTCTCATAGACGGAGAATGAATGATAGTTGATCGATTTCAGGAAATCCTGCACCGTCCCCCGGTGTTTCAGGTCCATCAAGGCTTCGGTAAACTGCTCCCGGTCGAGCATGTAGTGGTCAAGCGAACGGTAGTTGAACACATATTGGCGGAACAGGTGATCCACGAACGAGCGGATCGTTTCCTCGTCCCAGTCCCTGACCTTCCTGAATTTCTGGTACAGTGGCAGGAGGATCGGGAATTCGGGAGCGATCCGTACATTCGGGTGGGCGTTGAACAGGGTCGTGAGGAGGGTAGTGCCTGACCGCGGCCGGCCAAGGATGAAAAACATGGGGATATTCGTAACGTCTTCCATGGATAGAGGTTAAGAGATCTTTCCGGAGCCGGCGGGAGGTGCCTCCTTTTTCCAGAGTCTCAGGATCTTCAGGTCCTTCATGAAGTAAAAATCGCTCCTCCTGTACTTGAAGATTTCCGATACCGGCATCCGGGTGATCGAGGAATAGGCGAACAGGTAGGCCACCGAACCGGCGAAATAGCTGATATTTGTGGCCCAGGCAGCGCCGGTTCCGCCGTAAACGGGGATCAGGAACATATTGGCGATGAAATTGATCACCAGGGCGGGCAGGAAAGCGTAGATCGCCACCTGGGGTTTTCCCATCCCGGTCAGCCTGCTGTTGAGGATCCGGAATCCGATCATGAAAAAGATCCCCGGCAACACGATCTGGATCATGGGGACGCTCCGGACGAATTCTTTCCCGAATACCAGCGGGACGATCCACGGGGAGATGAAGAAGATGACCACACCGGTCAGCAGCCCGATGATCAGGGAGATCCTGAAGATACTGGCTACGGTCTTGTGGACGAACTGGTTATCATTCGTGTTGGCACTCCGGCTCAGGATGATCATCTCGATGGCGATCGGCACATGCCACAGCTGTTCGGCGATCTGCATGGCCAGCGAATAGTATCCCGTTTGCTCCAGCGAAGAGAGTTTCTTCAGCATCAGGACGTCCATCCGGTAATTGAGCTGCATGATAAATATGGCAATGGCATTGACGATCCCCAGTTTGACCAGGCTTTTGATTGTGTCTTCATGGTATTTCCACGTGATGTGAACCCGGAACCGTTTGGAGTGGACCCAATAGACATAATAGACCATGATGAGGTTCGCGATGCTGATGGCGGTAAAGGCCCCGACTACCGACCACCGGAGGACCCATACGAAGACGACTGTGAAGACCAGCGTCAGGAGCGAAGGACCGGCATTGATGATGTTGGCCCTCAGGATTTGTTCCTTGCCGAGGAAGATCCCGCCCGCGAAGACATTCGCGAGCAGCATGGGGATCGTCAGCAGGACAATACCGACGATCAGCGGATCGAAGAATAAATGATCGGAAAAGAAGAAGACCGAACCGCATATGATGATGCTGAGTGCGCTGGTATACAGGAGAAGCAGGAAGGCTGCGGAAATGATATTGGACTCCGAGATGATCCGGTTCCCCAGGTGATAGATCAGCGACCTGCGGATCCCAAGCTGGGTGAACCCGATCACGATGACCGGCACCACGATGATGGAGGAGTAAAGCCCGTATCCGGCTGCGCCCAGGACCCGTGACAGGATCACGCCGGTGATGAGATTCGAAAAGGTAACCGTGAGATTGCTCCCCAGTACGCTGACGATATCCTGAAAATAGGTTCTGCGGGCCATGCGGGGGCAAAGGTATTAAAAAGTAAGTGACCAGGTGACCAGGGGACCAAGTGACCAGGGGACCAGGGGACCGGAAAATGTGTTAATTTCGTTGGTTGAATCAACCGAATGATGAAGCCGATCCCGTTCAACAAACCGTATTTTCCTGCTTCAGGCACCGTGGCGTTCATCCGTGCGGGGCTGTCGGGATCGATCTCCGGCAACGGGAAATACACCCGCCTGTGCAATGCGTTCTTCGAAACGGCTTACGGGTTCCGTAAAGCGCTATTGACCACCTCCTGCACGGATGCCCTCGAAATGGCGGCCCTGCTTTCCGGGATCCGGCCGGGCGACGAGGTGATCATGCCGTCCTATACGTTTGTTTCCACGGCCAATGCATTTCTCCTCAGAGGGGCTGTGATCCGGTTCGCGGATACGCTGCCCGACATCCCGAACATCGACCCGGAGGCGATCAGGTCCCTGATCACCCCGAAGACCCGTGCCCTTGTGACGGTCCATTACAGCGGGATCGCCTGCGACATGGATCCGGTCATGCAGATGGCCAGGGATCATGATTTGTTGGTCACGGAAGACGCCGCGCATGGGATCGATTCGTTCTATAAAGGACGACCGCTGGGTTCCATCGGTCATTTCGGAACGTTCTCGTTCCACGAAACAAAAAATATTTTCTGCGGTGAAGGCGGGCTGCTTGCAGTGAACGATCCGGAATCCGTTCAACGGGCTGAGATCATCTGGGAGAAAGGGACCAACCGCGCTGCCTTTTACCGGGGCGAGACCGACCAGTACGGCTGGGTGGATATCGGATCCTCATTCCTGCCTTCGGATGCCCTGGCTGCATTTCTTTATTCGCAACTGCAGATCCTCGGCAGGATCCAGTTGAAGCGAAAAAAGATCTGGGACTGGTATCACGGGGACCTTCAGCCGGCCGAACAGGCGGGTTACCTGAAACGGCCTGCCGTTCCGGAGTATGCTACCGTTAACGGAAACATGTACTTCATCCGGGTTTCGGGTGCCGGCGAACGCGACCGGCTCATCGGATATTTGAAACGAATGGGCATCAATGCGGTTTTTCATTACCCGCCGCTCCATTCCAGCCTCTATTTCAGACCGCTCCACGATGGACGCGAACTCCCGAATACCGACCGCTTTTCGGCATCCATCATTCGCCTGCCGTTCTTTTACGGACTGAAACGATCCCAGGTCCGTACCATCACGGCTGCCATCGCAACCTATTTTAAATAACCCGGAGGCGGATCAACGAGTGATCCGCCTGTTGAGCCGGCCTCCACATGAGGCCGGGTCACTTCAGCTGCGGTAACCTGCCCGGTGTAGCCGGTGCACCGGCCGCTTCAGCCTTCGTTTCTAGCGCCGGCAGTTCCGGTTCACCGATCGCCTTGATCCGGCTGTACACGGGAGGGATCTCCTTCTGCAGGATGGGGTAGGCGTC
>DAIRDK010000134.1:0-7767 GCA_036796175.1 Bacteroidales bacterium
AAAGGCATCGCCCGCAGCCGGTTCAACACGATCTTCAATCCCGGGTACACCAGCAAGACCCGCGGGTGGGGACTCGGGCTGACCCTTTCCCGCCGCATCATCACAAACTACCACCGCGGCCGCATCTTCGTGAAAAGCTCGGTGCTGGGCGAGGGCACTACGTTCCGTATCGTGCTGAACAAAAAGAAATAACCTCACCTTGGCGGGCATCTACATCCATATCCCCTTCTGCCGGCGGAAATGCCACTACTGCAATTTCTTCTCCTCTGCATCGCAGAAACTGAAAACTCCCTTCCTGGAAGCGCTTCACCAGGAGATCCGTCAACAGGCCGGTTACCTGGAAGGACAAACCGTCGGCACGATCTATTTCGGAGGAGGCACGCCATCGCTGTTGTCTTCCAAAGAAATTGAACAGATCCTTGAAACCGTTTACAACTCATTCCCTGTTTCCGAAGTTCCGGAGATCACCCTCGAAGCCAACCCGGATGATCTGACGGAAACTTACCGGACAGAACTTTCCAGCACGCGCATTAACAGACTCAGCCTTGGCGTCCAGTCTTTTTTCGATGAAGACCTCGTGAACCTGAACCGTGTCCACACTGCGGCCCAGGCTCTTTCGTCCCTCGTCCCTCGTCCCTCGTCCCTCGATCTCATTTATGGCATTCCCGGGATGACCGATGACAGATGGCGGGCAAACCTTGAAACGGCCATCGGGAATCGAATTCCGCATATCTCAGCCTACGCTCTCACGGTGGAAGAAAAGACAACCCTGCACTGGATGATCGCAAAGGGCAAATACCCGCCGGTGCAGGAAGAACAGGCAGCACGTCAATACCGGATCATGGTTGAAATGCTGAAGGCGGCCGGATACGTGCATTATGAGATCTCGAATTTCTGCCTGCCGGGACATGAGTCGAAACACAATTCAAATTACTGGAAAGGCTTGCCCTACCTGGGTGTCGGGCCGTCGGCACACTCCTTCAACGGAACTTCGCGCAGGTGGAACGTTTCAAATATATCGAACTATGCGAATATGATCAATGACGGATCTGTCGTTTATGAAGAAGAAACATTAACGCTCACCCAGCGATATAATGAATACGTGATGACCGGATTACGCACAATGTGGGGATGCGGTGAGGACTACATCCTCCAGGAGTTCGGGCCTGATTACCTTGAGCACTTTCTGAAATGCGCTGCCGTTTACATTGCTGCAGGGAGCATGGGGCAAGGGGCAGGGAGGTATGTGTTGACGGATGAGGGGATGCTTTTTGCAGACGGGATTGCGGCCGATTTTTTTATGGAACGCGGATGACACGGATTTAAACGGATTTTCACGGATGACTTCGATCCCATCCTGCATATTTCATATTTGAGGGCAACATCGTCAGAATAATAAGTAAAACTCCGATAAGGCCATAGATCGTTTGCAGGATATCGTAACTGATATACCGGATCTGGATCATGATCCAGATGCAAAGTATGATACCGGTGTAAAGACTAAAGGTCCACGACCAGTGGACATTTTTGTATAAATTAAAAATCTCTGTCCATTTCCATTGCGGTTGCCGGATCACGGCATACGCAATGATACCCGGGAAAACACCCAACAACAGCAGAAGGATCAAGCCAGGGATAAAGAAGTTTGCAAAGGGGCTTCCGTCCAATGCAGAGAGCGGCATATGCAGGAACGCTCCCGAAGGGGACAATGTCAGTGCCAGTCCTCCTCCAAGTCCGCCAAGAGCCTGGAATGCCAACAGTATCGACAACAGGTATAGGGTGAATGGTTTGTTTTTCATGTCCGTGAATATCCGTTTAAATCCGTGTCATCCGCGTTCCCGCTCAAAACCTCACGACCGTTCCAAGCGGTAATTTCCTCCCCGCCCGGTCACTGAAGTAAAATTCCCCTGCCTCAATATCCCTTGCATTCGGGAAATGCGTCCTGACCAGGTTTTCGCCGATCAGTGAGGAGAAGCCCATAGAGTACAAACTGAGTATGAAGAACCCTGTATCGGGCTTAAGGATCTTGTTGCAAAGTCCCATGATCTCATCGATGGACTCTTCCAGCACCCATTTCTCCCCTTCCGGTCCGCGTCCGTAAGCCGGCGGGTCGAGGATGATGCCGTCATAAAGGTTTTCCCGTTTCGCTTCCCGCCGCACGAACTTCAGCGCATCCTCCACCACCCACCGGATCCCGTCGAGACCCGAAGCTTCCATGATCTCCCTGGCCCAGGTGATGACCGGCTTCACCGAATCGACATGCGTAACGTCAGCGCCTGCCGCGCACGCCGCAAGAGATGTTGCACCCGTGTATGCAAATAAATTCAACACTCTTGGACCTGGTGCCTTAGTGCCTTGTTGCCTTAATGCCTTATAAACCCACTCCCAATTCTCAGCCTGTTCCGGAAATACCCCGATATGCCCGAACGAAGTCAGGCCCGGCCTGAATTTCAGGTGAAGCTCGTCGTGGTCATAAGAGATCATCCATTGGTCCGGCATGCCGGGCTTTTTCTTCCACTCCCCACGTTCCGAATCGGAGTTTTTGAGTTTATGAGCTGATGAGCTGATGAGTTGATGGGGTTTTGAATTCCTTGCAGAAATGCGCGAATATTTTGCGTCTGCCAGATTAGACCATTCTTCTTCGGGAAGGGCTTTCTTCCATACGGCTTGCGGCTCGGGCCTGGCAAGGACGTACTTACCGAACCGCTCGAGTTTCTCCCGGCCGCCGGTGTCGATCAGCTCGTAATCCTGCCAGTGCGGGGAGGTGATTGGTACCATGTCGAATCAACAATTCAATAATTCAGCAATTCAGCAATTTCATCACCACGACCTTCAGTTCCAGTGTGCCGGTGTTCTTCCAGCCCCGTTTGACGCCTGGTTCCACCCGGATGCAATCGCCGGATATCGCCTTCAGCTCTTCATTCTCAAACCCAAGGGTGCCGCGGCCCTCCCGAACGAAAAACACGACCGGGAACGGCATTTCATGAAGCTCCATGCCTTCGCCTGGGTTCAGTACAAGATGTACGACCTCGAATGTTTCGGAGTTGTGAAGGACCCGTGCATCATGCTGAATGGGAATCTTTACGGCTGAATCGAAATGTATTACTGTGTATTTCATGGTTAACAGGTGCAGGATGTATGAGCCCTGGGTTTTGAGTTTTGAGTTATTCTTCAATCTTCGTCCACTTCGCTTCCCTTGCCTTCGCCTCTTCATCCCATTTCGGGATCACAGTCTTGATGAATTCCTCTTTTTCCTGTTTCAGTTCATCCATCTTCAGGCCGATGTACTCCTGTGCTTTTGCTTTCGTAGCGATATCGGGATACGGGATCTCATCTATTTTGCCGTGCTTAGCCAGGATGCGGGCGATCTGCAGCCGGGCTTTCTGCGTCTCGCTGATGGAGTTGCCCAGCAGGCGGGCCACTTCCAGCGGCGAGTGGAATGAAGCGCCGTGGCTGGCCACCGCATAATCCCAGAACCACTGGGCATTGCGAATGTTTTCCAGGGGGGCTTGCAGTTCCTGTTCCGTAGCGCCGGCATCCCAGGCAGCTTTTGCTTCGACATGGGCGCTGACCAGCTCCGTTTCGGCCTTTTCCCTGATCTGCATCACCTTTTCCTGCCGTTCATAGACATTTTCGCGCAACTGTTCTTCCGATTCCCGGTGGCACACCTGGCAGGTATTTTCGATGTTGGCCAGGGGACTTACGATCCGGTGGCTGGTGAACTTCTGCCCTCCCTCCTTTACGTAAGGCATGTGGCAGTCCGCGCAGGCGACGCCCCGTTCGGCATGGATCCCGGTGAGGAATATCTCATAGTCGGGATGCTGTGCCTTGAGGATGGGTGTTTTGCTTAACTGATGAATAAAGTCGACGTGCTTTACGTCATTATAATATTCCAGCGCAGTTTCAGCCGTCATCCCCTTGTGCCACGGGAACGTGAGGTAAGAGATTTCGGGAGCATCCTGACGGTGTTTGTCGAAATAGTATTCCACATGGCACTGGGCGCATACCAGCGAGCGCATCTCCTGGTGGGTGGCTTTGCTGATATCCTTTCCCATGCTCTTGAAAGCTTCCACCAGCGCAGGGCGTGTGATCCGAAGGTCCATTGTTTTCGGGTCGTGACAGTCGGCGCAGCCGATGTAGTTCACCACCTCAGGCCCTTTGGCCGCCCACTTTCCCTTGTAAAATTCAGCGGGGCCCATCTTCTCCATGAGTCTGGGCACATCCGGGCTTTTGCAGGTCCAGCAGGTATTTGGTTGCGGCCCGTCATCGGGTCCTTTCGGGGCGCCGGTGCGCAGGGTGTTGCGAATATCGTTGATGGCGAAATAGTGTCCGCGCGGCTGGCTGTAGTCCTTTGAAAACGCATAACCGGCCCATAGCACCACCATGCGGGGATCGCGGTCGAGGGCGTCGATGAATGCGCTTCCGTTATACAGGCTGCGGAATGAAGTATCAGAAGTTCTTAGGTAAGTCTGGTATTCGCGCGGGAAGTTCTCTCCCCAAAGCTCGTTTCGGGGTTCATATTCGTCCAGGTCGACTTTTGGCTTATACACGTATTCCGATTCGGCCTTCCGCTGGGTGATGGAAGAGGCCAGCAATCCAAGTAAAAACACGATCACCATCGTGCCGAAAAACAGCGCCCAGTTCACCCAGGCCTTGCGGGTCTTTTTTTGTTCCATTTTCGTTGTTCGATATTCGTTGTTCGTTGTTCGATATTCTTAATTTCACTCTTCACTCTGCACTCTTCACTCTTCACTCTTCACTCTCTTCCTCCTCCCTCTCCGTCCTGCTCCCTATCTTTGTTTTCACCAATGCATTTGGGGTACTGCTGAGGCTGTTCACCCGGCTGTGCGGGGTTTCACGGTGGCAGTCGAGGCAATGGCGCTCCTGCAGGTGGTTGGTATAACCGGGCAAAACCGAGCCGAGGAACTGCATCCCGGTGGTGCGTTCATGACAGCGGATACAGTTGGACTGCACTGCCTTTTCGCCTGCTTCGCGGATGTAGATGGATTGGGGTTCCGTACGCAGGGTGAAAATGGTGGCGTGCCGCAATCCGTCCTGCATTTTGAAGGCATATTTGCTGAAAACATTTTCGTGGGGCACATGGCAGTCGTTGCACGTCGCCACTTCCCGGTGCGAGCTGTGTGCCCAGTCGTTGAACTGCGGGTTCATCACATGGCAGTTGATGCAGGTTTCGGGGTTGTCGGACAAATACGACGGCGCTTTCGAGATATAAAAGGCATATGCGGCAAGCCCGAAAAATATGCCGGCCAGCACGATCACGGGGCGCTTCCAGGATTCGGGGGGGATAAGCCGGTGTACAAGTTTCTTCATGAACGATCAATCTATGGTATAATCGTAGTTCTGTATCTGCAGCGTCAAATTCTTGGCGGGGATCAGGACTTCCGCATAACCCATGTAGTTGAGCCCGTTCCGCAGGGTGATGAAGGTTGCCGTGAAGTGGATCTCATCCCCGTCAAAGGTCGTCACTACTTCCGTTTTCGATGTGCTGTAAAGCAAATCGTCGATCCACCATTTCATCTGGTCGTTGGGCTGGACGACATTCTTCCCTGTAAAATAATACTCCTTTAATGAATCCGTCTTCTCAAATACTGCACCTTCAATAAAGCGCACAAGCATATTCGTATCGTGAAGCGAATACTCTTTTAAAAAATCACGCAGTCCGTAAAGGAATTTTTGGATATTCGTCTTCTCTTCTTCGGCAATATCCCTGATCAGGAAAGCCGTGGGCATTTTAGCTCCCTGTTCATTCAGGGTGGTGCTGATGATCCTCCCGTCGGTGCCAAACATGTTCTTTTCGATCACCATATTGAGCAACTCCTTCCCTTTCAACACTTCAGTCCGGGAGATCCAGGAATATTTTGGCAGGAGCGATTCGCTCTCCTTTCTTGCTGCGATCACCTTTTCGGAGATCTCCTTTCGCAGCTGGACTTCTTCCTGGCCAATACTGCAGAAAGGCAGTAACACGAGCAAGACCGCGATCTTTGTCTTCATTCGCCTTGTTAATGTTTTAACAAATATAGACAAAAAAATTACGCATTGCTCCCCGCCGGCTCAAAGGCCCTTTTCTTTCTCCTGGCAAGGTACCAGGAGAAGAAACCGGTGGTGATGATGAAGAGTGTTGCAAGGCCGACAAGCGGTACAACAAGGATGTAAAAGTTGCCCAGGATGGGTTCGAAGATCCGGCCGGTATGTACTTCCAGCGAGGCATTCCAGAGGGAGATGGGGCTGGCGTCGAGGATCTGCCCGGGCATTGCAGGCAGGATGTTTGAGCCCGATAAAGCCAACGCGCCTCCGGCATAATCGAAGATGATCTCGCTGGTCCCCGTCGTCCGGAGGTACCCGGCAACGGAAACCGCTCCGAACGGGGGACCGCCCCGGCCGGTTTCAATATACGGTGTGTTGGTGATCCCGTCGATCACCAGGTTTTCAGCTGGTTTCCAGTGGAAGATCCCGCTGAAAGAGCCTACCAGGTAATTGCCGGGTCCGGTCTGTTCAAATACGTTGATCCCCATAACGCTGACCGGCGGCTGGGAAGGAAACCTGACCAGGATTGTCCGAAAATTGTTGTCAGAATAATAGATGCCTTCGGATGTTGCCAGGAGATACCGGTGAAGGGAGTCGTCGTACAGGATATCGCGGAACCGGTCGAACCATGGATTCGGATCATCCATTTCGGTGTAGGGAATTTTCCCGACTCTCGAATTCGCAATGGGGATCAGCAGGGGCGGCCGCAGGAACATGCCTGTCAGGGTGGTCAGGAGCAGGAAAATCACCAGCCAGGATCCCAGGAAATTATGCCACTTCAGGGAAGCCAGGTTGAAGTGTTTCAGTCTGCTTTTGCGTTCGTTCCGGGTTCGCTTCAGGATGAACGGCATGAAAAAATAGATCAGCCCGGTGACGCAAAGAATGATAAACGTGATGCCGATGAAATCCACGATCAGTTTCCCGATCATTCCGTAAATTTCTCCGCTGTGGATGACCCAGAGGGTTTTGAAGAGACCGGCTTTGCCGTCATCGTCTTCTCCGGCCGGGACCTTCAGAACCTCGGCGTGGCGGAATCCGTCGTATGACGTATACCTGAGCAGGTATGACCGCGTCATGACCAGCAGCGTATCCGCAACAGGAAGTACCTTGACGATCCGTTTCTCCTGAACCGGCAACACCACTTCTTCCCATTTCCCGGAAACCCGTTCGAACCGGTACAATCCAAACAGGGTCCCGGCATACAGGCCGGAAACGCGGTCGAACGACATCGATGAAACCTTCCGGTTATCAATCCCTTTCGGGAAACCGGCATTGAAATCGCGGAATTGGCGGTAGGTGCTGTCGGTGAGCCACACCCCAATATTCCCGTACACCAGGATGCTGTCGGGGGAAATTTTAACCTGGCCCCTGACAGCCGCCAGGTTCCAGTTGTTGTAACGGTAGTTGCCGGGCATCAGTTTCCGGCTTACATCCACCTTCGAAAGCAGCTCCCGGTGATTGAGGATGATCCCCGAAACCGCAAAGAAGAGGATGAAGATCGTGGCAAAGATGCCCGGCCATTTGTGGTATTTGCGGAAGAATTTAAGCATCGCTTTACTGATGAGTTGATGAGGTGACGATTTGATGAAAAACAGATCATCAGATCATCACCTTGTGAGTTCATCAGGTTTTTCTGAAGAAGGTATGAAACAAACCCTCCCCGTCGGTTTCCGAGCTGCATTCATATCCCGCCGCTCCCATCTTTTCGATCATCGGCGCGGG
>DAIRDK010000135.1:0-7695 GCA_036796175.1 Bacteroidales bacterium
CGAAATCATAGGTCACCCGTTTCTTCCGAATCGATTCCTGCAGTCCCCTGATGATGAGGGCTGCCGCTTCGTGCCAGCCCATGTACTCGAACATCATGACGCCGGAGAGGATGACCGACCCGGGGTTGACCATGTCCTTTCCCGCGTATTTCGGCGCCGTCCCGTGCGTCGCTTCGAACACGGCATGACCGGTCTCATAATTGATGTTGGCCCCCGGGGCAATGCCGATGCCGCCGACGATCGCGGCCAGCGCATCGGAGATGTAATCCCCGTTCAGGTTCAGCGTGGCGATGACCGAGTATTCGGCCGGGCGGGTCAGGATCTGCTGGAGGAAAGCATCTGCAATGACATCCTTGATGATGATCCGGCCTGCTGCGATGGCCTCTTTCTGGGCTTTCTCCGCAGCCTCCTCCCCTTCGGCAGCCTTGATGCGGTCGTACGCTGCCCAGGTAAAGGTCTTGGTCCCGAATTCGCGCTCGGCCAGTTCGTAACCCCATTTTTTAAACTGCCCTTCGGTGAACTTCATGATGTTTCCCTTGTGGACGAGCGTCACCGAGGGTTTGCTGTGTTGAATCGCAAACCGGATCGCAGCCCTGACCAGCCGTTCCGTGCCCTCTTTGGAAACCGGCTTGATCCCGATCGAGGAACTTTCCGGGAACCGGATCTTCTTCACACCCATTTCGTCCATGAGGAAACCGATCACTTTTTTCGCTTCCGGCGTTCCCTGCATCCATTCGATGCCGGCGTAAATGTCTTCGGAATTCTCCCGGAAGATCACCATATCCGTTTTCTCCGGCTGTTTAACGGGTGACGGAACGCCTTTGAAATACCTGACCGGTCTCAGGCAGGTATAGAGGTCGAGCATCTGGCGCAAGGCTACGTTAAGGGAGCGGATCCCTTCCCCCACCGGCGTGGTCAGCGGACCTTTGATCGCCACCAGGTATTCGCGGATGACGTCCAGCGTCTCGGCAGGCAGCCATTCGCCCGTCTGGTTATACGCTTTCTCTCCCGCGAGCACCTCTCGCCACAGGATCCTTCGCCTTCCGTCATAGGCCTTGTCAACCGCGGCATCGAATACCCTGACGCTGGCCCTCCAAATATCCGGGCCCGTCCCGTCCCCTTCAATGAACGGGATCACCGGCCGGTCCGGCACGATCAGTTTCCCGTCCGTTATTTTTATTTTATCCGTCATATCTATCAATCTATTTATCTAATTATCCGTTACGAATTCATGCTCATTCTTATATATTCTTATTTATTCTTATTTATTATAACAGTGCTAAGATAATGTTTTTATCAGCGCGCCCCATTTCCGGTCCACTTCAAAATAGTGTTTCATGTAATAATTGCCGAAGAGGAAATGGGCCTTGATCACTTTCACCCCGATGCCGCCCATGTGGGTAAAGAAATTCTCCATCATGGCGGAACCGATCCCCTTCCCCTGCAGGGACGAGGTGACTACGATCCCGTCGAGGAGCACGCTTTCCGGATCGAGGTAACGGTAGGTCATCCCGCCGATGATCTTGTCGTGCCCGTCGGCCACGACGATCTGGGTGTCGTCTTCGGAGATCTCCTTGGGGTAGTTCTCTCGGAAGAAGAGCTGGTAGAGCAGGCCGACTTCCCGCGGTTCGATCGGCGACCGCTGGATGTATTGTTTCCCCTGCCGGTCGGTCAGCGTGAACCGCACCACCAGGTGGCTGCGCAGGCTTTCGCCCACTTTCATGAAATCGATCTTCTGGCGGCTCTTCAGTCGGGGGAATACCATCCGGCTGAAGATCTCCTTGTCGTCGGCGCCGGTGAGCACCGACTGCAATTCCGACAGTTCAAGCAACTGGATCGGCAGGATGGAGGATTCGATCAGCATTTTGTTCAGCAGCTTGTCAAAGGCCTTGATGATCCTCTGGCCTCCTTCTGCAAAATAGGTATGCCGGTAACAGAAGTAGCGCACCACCTCCGGCAGTTCGTGGAGCTTGTACAGTTCCATGAGCTCGGTGACGGTTTGTTCGCGGGCAGCGGCCGTGGTGGCCGGGTTCATCTTATGCCAGCGGGTGTTCTGGTCGATCGCGTGGTACGCTGCGATGGAGATATAATAGCGCTTTCGGATGCTTTTCTGTTATTCGTCCAGGTCCTCCTCGAGACTGGTCTGGTCGTGACAGATAAAGGGATGGTCTTTCAGGTCGTCTTTCAGGTTGCGGAGGAACTGCTCGGCTTCTTCTTTACCCAGGGCTTCAATGCAGGCGTCGAAGATCCAGGTGACCTGCAATTCCCGGCGGCACCAGGGATACAATGCGGATGTCTTGCAGTAGAAATCCTGCAGCATGGGCGTGACGAGGGACAACGTGTTCCGGTACCGGGTCCATCCCGACAGCGTCACCAGGATCGCGCTTTCCCTGAAATCCATTTCCGGGACTACGACATTCGTCGGGGCGATGGTCCCGGGAACGATCTGGTAATTGCTGTGATGCCAGGCGGTAAAATAGACCGAAAAACTTCGCGTGAACAATTTCTTCCAGGCATTGGGACCCACATGCCCGGCCGATTTATGGACCTCGGAATACTCGCGGATCTTGTCCCAGGCCGTCAGCCCGCCGATATACTGGGTCGACAGGATCCCGAGGCCGGGTCGGCTGCTTCCCAGGAATGGCGCTACCGAAGGTCCGTATGGGAATCCTGCCAGGGAAGCCATCCAGTAGAACGTATCGGGCTCCGGCCGGAAGGCAGGGTCGTTGCTCATCACGAGGTGCAGATCATAGTGCTTGCCCGCCTTGGTGTTGATGCTTAACCGATAATGGTTGAAGTTCTTCAGGGCCAGCAGCCGCAAGATCCAGATCCCGTTCCTGGGCACCTCGGCCAGGTGAAAATCAGGCTCGTTGAACGCGAGAAAGATACTCTCCTGCAGGAACGAGGTGCTCTGAAAGATCTTCGTCAGTCTCTTTTTTTCCGTTTCCGGTATGCCATATTCGAACATCAGCCGGCATTTCCATGCATTGACCGGGTGGTGCGGATGGCTTTCATTCATCCGCCGTTCGAAAGTATCGGCCAGCTTGTTGAAATATTCCTCCGCTTTTTTTGACAGATACGGATCTTTGCGGTGGAGGATCCAGCGCGACAGTTCGGCGCGTACCGGGACATAGTATTCAAAATGGAGGAGCGCAAAATTGGCCAGCATCTCCAGCACGTAGGCGAACTGCCGCTGGTTGACCTTATTGGCCGGCCATTTCATGTTGCTCCGGTACCAGTAGAGGCGTCGTTTCAGCGCGTCGAGACGGTGCTTGCCGAAGTTGCTGGCCGAGATCTCGCGGATGGATTGCTCGTTGAGGAATGTTTTCCCCGACTCCAGGAACAGCGGCATGTAGGGCATCTGGTCCAGGTGGGGAGCCATGAGCAGCAGGATGCGGTAAGCCAGGATGCGCAGTTCTTCTTCCGGGTGGAAGGCCAGTGCGGCCAGGCGGTAATGGATCACCTCCGCCAGCCTGGTTTCCGTTTCGCCGATCAACTTTCCAAGTTGGCTGATGGCTTCCAGCGCTTCCTCCTTACCGGAAAAATAAGTGGTAAAGATCAGCCGGTTCGCCCTGACCGATTGCTCGTCGCGGATCTTCTTCAGCGTGGGCAACTCTTCCGCAAGGTAGGTGATCCCCGGGATGAGGTAGGCTCGTTCGGAGATGCCCGGAATGGGTGCGTCCCATCCTTCTTTTACGGGGCAGAACGCGATCAGGCCCGGGTTGCCGAACCAGAGTTTCGGCTGCCTGGCAAACATCCCCAGGTCGATCGTGGCCTGCTGGATCCGGTAACTCAGGTCCCCTACCCGCCAGGATCCTTTGGCCAGGCGAAACACAGGCAGGATCTGCCCCGTACGGCGGTTGACCAGGGATCTGTCGCGGTACAGGATATCGTCCTCAAGGATCCCCAGGTCGCGGAAAAACCAGCGGGGGATGCTGATCCGGCCTCCCGGAACATGGATCACGATGGTGTTGCTGACGTACAGCGATTCGATGAGCTCCTTGAAATTCTTTTCGATGGCCTTGCGGTTGTAAGACCCTTTGGGTGTTAATTCTCCGTGTTCGGCGCTCAGGTCACGACCGATCAGGGCGAAGTTAATGACCCGCTCATAGGGCGCCACATCGGCATTGGCGGCCATCACGATCTGGTGATAGTATTCGCGCAGGTTCTCCGGCAACAGCGACCGGCTCATGGGATCGTCGGGATCGGGAACGATCAGCAGAACATTGTAGGGTCTTCCGTCGCCGACGAGGAAGGTTCTGCGGATGCCGGGACAATTGAAGAATTTCTTTTCCACCACCTGGGGTGCGACCGTCTGCCCCCGGTTGTTCTTATAGATATCCTTGACCCGGTCGATGATCTCATAATACCCGTCTGAACTGATCGTAAAGACGTCACCGGTCGGAAGCCAGTAATCCTGTTTGGCGCTGGCCGGATAGGGAATAACATCTCCGGGACCTGCCATCTCCAGGTACCTGCCGATATAATGGCCGCTGAGTTCCAGTTCCGAATGTTCGTTCAGCCGCGTATAAACCCCCGGGAGAGGGATCCCGACTTTGAAGTCGCGGTAGTTTCCCGGTGGGGTCATCGTGATGCCCCCGGTGGCTTCGGTCATGCCGAAACCACTGCATAGGGCCACCCCGTATTCATTGAAGAACCGGAACACCTTCGGGTCGAGATACCCTGCGGCCGATAAGCCCCAGGTCAGGTTTTCGCCAATCACTTCGCGAACGGCTTTGAGGCGGAGTTCCTCCGATTCGATGCGGGCGATCCGCTCCTGGCATTGCTCGTAGAGTTCGAGCCAGCGGAGCGGGATGCTGATGAACCCGGTCGGACTGATCTTCGGGAACAGCGCCATCAGGGTTTCTGCCGAATTGTTCCCGGCAAAGACATACGTGCCGCTCCAGAAGATGGCCCCGGTCATTTCTAGGTACCGTCCGAACGTGTGAAACAGCGGGAGGTAACAGAGGAAGGTTTCATCACCCACTTCCGGAAGGGCTGCGGCGCGGGCAAACCGTTTGCTGACGATATTGTAGATCGAAAACGAAACCCCTTTGGGCAGCCCCGTACTCCCCGAGGTGAACATGGTGGTCGCCACTTCGTTCAGCGGCCGGATGCGCCTCTGGTCCAGGATCCGGCTGATCTCGCGCGTGGATAATTTCTTGCACTCTTCGGGCAGGAACTTGACGTCCTTGACCTCCTGCCCGGATGAGGTCAGCGAGAATATCGCAAACGGCGTTTTCGTCTTCTTGCCCAGCCTCTGCAACAGGATCACCCGCTCCCGGGTGTCGGCCAGGGCCACGTCGATCTTCAGGGAATCGAAGATATGCAGGAGGATCTCTTCATTAAAATGGGTGCTCAGGGGCGTCACGAACAGGTCATAGGCGAGGCAGGCGAGGTCGGTGCAGGCGCCTTCCAGGTTGTTCTCGTTCCAGATGGCCACACGCGGGCCGGGACCTCCGGCTGAATAAAGCACCGCTGCGATCTCCTTCAGGTGATACTGGATTTGCTCATAGGTCCATTCCACCGGGACGCTTTTCGACATGTCCCTGAAGAGGATCTTGTCCGGATGCTCCCCGGCCCGCTGGCGGATCATGTCGGCCAGTCCGTATTCGGTCTCCCGGATCATCCTGAACACCAGTTCAGCCCATTTCTCCCTGTGTTCGGGCGTCCCCAGGGCCTGCAGGTAATCCCGTTTTCGGGTCACCTCAAGAAAGGCGAGAAATGATTCGCGGGATTGCAGGGTCCTGTCAGGTCCTGACAACGATCGCTCAGCCATCCCGAGCAGCCGGAGGGCGGCGGATGCATCGCTGCCCGGTCGCCCGTTCCCGTGGTTCCATTTCCGGATCGATGCAAGGAATTCTGACATAAAACTGGCCGGTAATTAGAAATATTTATGCAAATTTATCATATTTGCATTTTCATTTGCAGATAACTAAGTGTATATTTAGATTTTTAGATATAATAACAGTATGCTGATCGATCTGAAACAGGTTGAAACGACTTACCGGAAGCTGGCGGACGGCGCTTCGCAGGCTTCCCGGATCCTGGGCCGGCCATTGACCCTGACGGAGAAAATTTTATATGGTCACTTATACGATACGGTTCCTGCCGAACCTTACGGGCGCGGAAAGGATTACGTCCATTTCCTGCCCGACCGCGTGGCCATGCAGGATGCCACAGCGCAAATGGCCCTGCTGCAGTTCATCACAGCGGGCCGCGACAAAACGGCGGTTCCGACGACAGTCCACTGCGATCACCTGATCCTGGCACGTTCCGGCGTCAATGCCGACCTGAAGAACGCCCTGTCGCAGAACGACGAGGTGTACAACTTTCTCCAGACCGTCTCCGCGAAATACGGCATTGGTTTCTGGAAGCCGGGCGCGGGGATCATCCACCAGGTGATCATCGAGAATTACGCCTTCCCGGGAGGAATGATGATCGGCACTGACTCGCACACCCCCAACGCAGGCGGCCTCGGCATGGTTGCCATCGGAGTGGGCGGCGCCGATGCCGTGGATGTGATGTCGGGCATGCCTTTGGAGCTGAAGATGCCGAAGATCCTTGGCGTCCATCTGACCGGGCGTCTCAGCGGATGGGCATCTGCGAAGGATGTGATCCTGAAACTCTCCGGCATACTCACTGTCAAGGGAGGCACCGGGTTCGTAATCGAATTCTTCGGAGACGGGGCTTCCACTCTCTCCTGTACGGGCAAAGGGACCATCTGCAACATGGGTGCCGAAGTGGGCGCCACCTGCTCCCTCTTCCCATACGACCGGAAAATGTCGGAATACCTTGCCGCCACAGGCAGGAAAGCGGTTGCGGACCTGGCCGACAACTATGCCGCCATCCTGCGCCCCGACAACGAAGTATTAAAAACACCCGAGAAATACTACGACCAGGTGGTACACATCAACCTTTCGGAACTGGAGCCCTACATCAACGGCCCCTATTCTCCCGATGTGGCCCATCCCATCTCCGAGTTCGTGAAGTTCGTCAAGGATGAAGGATATCCTGAAAAACTTGAAGTCGGGTTGGTCGGATCATGCACGAACTCTTCTTACGAAGACCTGAGCCGGGCCGCATCCGTTGCCCGTCAGGCCGTGGAGAAGAACCTGAAAGTGCAGTCGGAATTCATCATCACTCCCGGCTCCGAGCAGATCCGGTACACCTGTGAACGCGATGGCATCCTGGAAACTTTTACCCGCATCGGCGGCGTGATCATGGCGAATGCATGCGGACCCTGCATCGGCCAGTGGAGCCGTAAGATGGACGATCCGAACCGGAAGAACTCCATCCTCAATTCCTTTAACCGCAATTTCGCCAAACGAAACGACGGCAACGCCTCCACCCACAGCTTCATCGCCTCCCCGGAAATCGTTACGGCGATGACCCTGGCAGGCAGAATGACCTTCAACCCGCTAAAAGATACGCTGGTCAACAGTTACGGACACGAAGTCAAACTGGATGAACCCCGTGGCGAGGAGCTCCCCGAAAAGGGATTCGATGTCAGGGACGCAGGGTACCTTCCTCCTCCTGCAAATGCCGGTGCCGTGTTTGTCAGTGTCAATCCTAGATCCGACCGGCTCCAGCTGCTCGAACCATTCCCCGTTTGGGACGGAAAAGACATCACCGGAGCGCGCCTGCTGATCAAGGCCAAGGATACGGGCAAGCGGCTTCCTTCCGAGCGCGACC
>DAIRDK010000136.1:0-7649 GCA_036796175.1 Bacteroidales bacterium
AGATAGAGACTGCGGGCAAGGTCGTGGCGTCGGTCAATGAAACTGTTTGCAAGGGCTGTGGGATCTGTGCCCCTGTCTGCCCTGCCGACGCCATTGACATTGCCCAGTTCACGAATTCGGAGATCGAAGGGATGATCGATGGGTTCAGTGAACGCGTCGAACTCGTGGTCAGTAAGGAAAAAGAAGCCGGGGAAGGGGAATCAGCCGGCGCCGGGATGAAAGATTTTCCGCAGATCTGGCGTTCCATCATGGAGACACTCGACGGACGCCAGTGTTCCATTCCGCAGCTCGCCGAAGAGATGAAAGCGGATCCGGCCCTGATCACCTGGCACATCATGACCATGAACAAGTATTTTCTGGTCGAACCGGCAGGCACGGATGATGACGAGGAATTTTACTTGTATCAACTGAAAAACAGAACAACATGACAAAGATCGATCCGAATTTCGCCGATCAGCTGAAAAAATACGGCGCCGATGATTTTGACGCCTGTTTCAATTGCGGGAACTGCACGGCAGTATGCTCGCTCTCGGAAAAGTCGGTGAATTTTCCGCGCTATATGATCCGGCTGAGCATGCTGGGGCTGAAACAGGAGATTCTCTCCAGCCGGGAACCCTGGTTGTGTTATGCATGCGGCGAATGCAGCGAGACCTGCCCGCGGCAGGCCGATCCCGGACAACTGATGGCGGCCATCCGTCGCTACAGCATTGCGTCCTATGAACCTACCGGGCTGACCCGGCTGATGTTCCGCAGCAACCCGCTGTTCATCCTGATCACCCTGGTCATTGCGACATTCCTTGGGTTCTTTCTGTTAACGCTCAGACCGGAATTCGAAACAGCCCGCTGGATCTTTACTTATCTGCCGTACGATGTGATCCATAAGATGGGTCTTATCATATTCGGCCTGACCGGTCTCTCGGTAATCGCCGGCGTCGTCACCATGGCGGTCCGGATGAGCCGCAACCATTCTTCTGAGAACAAGAAAAAAGAATCCGTTTTCAAATCCCTCTCCATGGTCTTATCCGAGCTCGGAACCCTGAAACGTTACCAGGATTGCGATCAGGAAGACGACAGTTACTGGAAAGGAAAATCCTTCTGGCTGCAGCCCTGGTTCGTGCACTGGACCATCATGTGGGGCTTTATCGGCTTACTGGTCGCAACGACTCTCGACTTTATCCTGAAAGATCCTGCAACGACCATCTGGTGGCCCAGCCGAATACTGGGGACCCTGGCCGGACTGCTGATGATTTACGGAACCACCCAGGCTATAAGGTACCGCCTGGCCAAGGTGACCAAAACGTATGGCGAAACCACCCTGGCCGACTGGACTTTCCTTGGATTCCTCTGGATCGCCGGGATCACCGGCTTCTGGCTCGAGATCGCTGTGGCGTTTGGGAGCAATAACCTACTGAACCACGGAATGTTCCTGCTTCACACGGTGATCAGCATGGAACTGGTTTTGTTGTTTGCCTTTTCCAAATTTGCGCATGCTTTCTACCGGCCGCTGGCCCTGTTCTTCCACTTCAGGGGGTGATCCAGACAGATTTAATATTCACGAATTCCCGGATGCCGAAAGACGACAGCTCGCGTCCGTAGCCTGATTTCTTAATTCCGCCGAACGGCAGCCTGGGATCCGATTTTACCAGGCCATTCACAAACATGGCGCCTGTGGCCACTTTCCGTGCGACCGCTTCACCGCGCGCCAGATCCCGGGTCCACACGCTCCCCCCGAGACCGAACTCCGTGTCGTTGGCAACCGCAATGGCTTCCGCTTCATCCTTCACGCGGATTACAGCGAACACAGGACCGAACGTCTCGTCCCGATACACGGGCATCCCTGCCCTGACATTCGTCAATACCGTCGGAGGGTAAAAACATCCGGTATCCGGTATCGGGTATCCGTCATCCGTCATCCCGTCTTCCTTTGAACCACCCATCAGAACTTTAGCTCCCATTCCAACTGACTCTTTCACTTGCCTGCCAATCTCCTCCACCAGGTCAGGCCGTGCCAAAGGACCTACCTGAGTGTCCGGATCCATCGGATCGCCGGATTTCAGGTTTGAAATCTCTTTTTTCAAGAGGTATTCGAACTTGTCGGCGATCGTTTCCGTCACAATGAACCGTTTGGCTGCGATACAGCTCTGTCCCTGGTTGATCATCCTGGCTGTGACAGCAGTTGCGACGGCCTTTTCCAGGTCGGCATCCTCCAATACGATAAAGGGGTCGGAACCACCCAGTTCGAGCACGGTCTTTTTGATCAGTTTCCCGGCTGCTGAAGCCACCTGGCTGCCCGCCAGCTCGCTTCCGGTCAGCGTGGCGGCAGTCACCAGTGGGTGCTCTATGACTTCTTTCACCATCCCCGAGGGAATCATCAGCGTTCTGAACAGGTGTTCAGGAAAACCGGCTTCACGGAATATTCGTTCAATAGCCAGGGCACATCCGCCCACATTGGAAGCATGCTTAAGCACTCCTGCATTTCCCGCCATCAGTGCGGGAACAGCGAAACGGAACACCTGCCAGAAAGGGAAGTTCCAGGGCATCACGGCCAGAACCACCCCCAGAGGTTCAAACGTGACGAAACTGCGTGATGCATCCGATTCGATCTCCTCATCCTTCAGCATCTCAGCAGCATGTTCAGCGTAAAAATCGCAGGCGACAGCACATTTCTCAACCTCTGCTAGTGATTCCCTGATGATCTTGCCCATCTCGGAGGTAATGAGCATGGCGAATTCATCTTTCCTGTTTCGCAGAACCTGTGCCGCTTTCCTGAAGGAGGCAGCACGGTGTTCGAACGGCGTGTTCTTCCACTCCGGCCAATCGGCATATACCTCGGAAATGATTGCAGTCACCTCTGCAGAGGTATGCTCGGTGTAATTGGCGATAACCGTATTATTGAAGGGATTGATGCTTTTCATAATTTTTCTTTTAACCACGAAGGCACGAAGGCACAATACAAAAGTAGTGTCTTAGTGTCTTTGTGGTAAGAAAAAATCAGATCTTGTTTTTCAGGAATTCCCCGGTATACGATTCCCCGCACCTCGCCAGTTCCTCCGGCGTGCCTTCGAACACCACATGCCCGCCCTCATCGCCGCCTTCACGCCCCAGGTCGATCACCCAGTCGGCGCATTTGATCACCTCCTGGTTGTGTTCGATCACGAGAATGGAATGCCCGTGACTGATCAGGGATTCAAACGCGACCAGCAGTTTGTGGATGTCGTGGAAGTGCAATCCTGTCGTGGGTTCGTCGAAAATGAACAGGGTGGGTTTTTCGGAGATGCCTTTGGAGAGGAAATAGGCCAGTTTGATGCGCTGCGCTTCGCCTCCCGACAGGGTGCTGGAGGACTGTCCCAGCCTCAGGTACCCCAGGCCGACCTGCTGCAGAGGTTCGAGGCGGGCCAGGATCTTTTTCTCGGCCGCCGTCTGTTTTCCGCCATTGGTAAAGAAATCCATCGCCTCGTCTACGGTCATTTCCAGCACATCGACGATATTCTTGTCGCGGTACCGGATATCCAGGACCTCATCCTTGAACCGTTTTCCGTTGCAGGTTTCGCAGGTGAGGTACAGGTCGGCCATGAACTGCATTTCGATCTTCACGACCCCTTCTCCTTCGCACTCCTCACAGCGTCCCCCTTCGATATTAAAGGAGAAAAATCCCGGTTTGTATCCCCGGACTTTGGCTGTTTTCTGATCTGCAAACAAGGCCCGGATCTCGTCAAACGCTTTAATGTAGGTTGCCGGATTCGACCTGGAAGACCGCCCGATCGGGTTCTGGTCGACCATTTCGACAGCGCCGATCCGGTTGATGTCTCCATCAAGCCGGTCGAACTTGCCCGTCTTTTCGCCGTAGCCTCCGTGGATCTTCTTCAATGCCGGGAAGAGGATCCGTTTGACCAGCGAGGTTTTCCCCGATCCGCTCACGCCCGTGACCACGGTAAACACATGCAGCGGGATGCTGACGCTGATATTTTTAAGGTTGTTCTCAAGGGCCCCGAGGATACGGATTCGCTCTTTCCATGGCCTGCGTTTGGAGGGAACCTCGATGGAGAGGTCGTGGTTCAGGTAACGGGCTGTAAGGCTTTTTTTGTCTGCCATCAGTTGCCGGAAAGTGCCCTGGAAAATCACCTCGCCGCCATGGCGTCCGGCAAAAGGCCCGATATCGATCACCTCGTCGGCTGCCCGGATGATCTCTTCATCATGTTCCACCACGATGACCGTGTTACCCAGTTGTTTCAACCGTTGCAGTACCTGGATGAGCCGGTGGGTATCCCGGGGATGCAGGCCGATGCTGGGTTCGTCGAGGATGTACATGGAACCCACGAGGCTGCTCCCGAGGGCGGTCGCCAGTTTGATGCGCTGAGATTCGCCACCCGACAAGGTGGAAGAAAGCCGGTTGAGGGTCAGGTACCCGAGCCCGACGTCGTTCAACACATCCAGCCGGTTGGTGATCTCTGTAAGGAGCCGTTTGGCGACGGTCCGGTCGTGCTCCGACAGTTCCAGCCGGTGGAAATAGGAGCTGAGGTCACTGACCGGCATGAGAACCATGTCGTTGATTGACCGGCCGTTCACCCTGACGTTGGAGGCATCTTTGCGAAGCCGGGTCCCTTTGCATTCCGGGCAGACTGTCTTCCCGCGGTATCTCGACATCATCACGCGGTACTGTACTTTATAGTTCTGGCTTTCGACGAATTCGAAAAACCCGTTCAGCCCATGGAAATGTTTGTTCCCGGTCCACAGCAGTTCCCGCTGTTGCGGTGTGAGTTCGTAAACGGGTTTATGGATGGGGAAATCGAACTTATAGGCGTTCATCACCAGTTCATTCTTCCACTCCCCCATTTTTTCGCCCCTCCAGCAGGCGATGGCATCCTCATAAACCGACAGGTTCTTATTCGGGATCACCAGGTCTTCATCGATCCCGATAATGCTGCCGAATCCTTCACACGTTTTGCAGGCTCCGTAAGGATTGTTGAAGCTGAACAGGTTTTCCGAGGGCTCTTCAAACACCATCCCGTCGGCTTCATAGCGGTTTGAGAAATTCTTCCGGACGGGGGGATCTCCAGCCAGTTCCGTCATACAATAGCCGTTGCTCTCGAAATAGGCGGTCTGCACCGAATCGGCAATCCGGCCGGGGAGATCCTGGTCATCAGGATCGATTGCGATGCGGTCGACCAGCACAAACAGTTCCCTGATTTTTTTCTTTTTCAGGGACGCCGCCTCTTCCAGGCGGATGATCTGCCCGTCGAGCAGGATCCGGGTGAATCCCTGCTGCAGGAGGACATTGCATTTCGAATGAAGGTCTCCGTTCTTAGCTGCCAGGTCGAGCGGTGCGTAAATGCTCACGCGGGTTCCGGCAGGAAGGGAAAGGAGGAAATCAGTCACATCGCTCACCGTATCCCGTTTGACGAGTGAGCCTGAGATCGGGGAATAGGTTCGTCCGATCCGGGCGAAGAGCAGTTTTAGGTACTCATAGATCTCCGTGGAGGTGCCTACCGTGGACCTCGGGTTCATCGAGCTGACTTTCTGTTCGATTGCAATGGCTGGCGATATACCCTTGATGTAATCCACATCGGGCTTGGTCATCCGGCCCAGGAACTGCCGTGCATACGCGCTGAGACTCTCCACATAGCGGCGCTGGCCGTCGGCATACAGGGTGTCGAATGCCAGGGAAGATTTTCCTGAACCCGACAATCCCGTGATCACCACGAACCGGTTCCGTGGTATGGCAAGATCAATATTCTTAAGGTTATTGACCCGGGCTCCTTTTATGATGATATACGCTTTCGGGTCGAGCTTTTCAACGTTCCTCATTGCAGTTCTTCGCGCTCAAGGATGCGAAATTAGAAAGAAAATTTGCATTTCTTTTTTTTTTAACTATTTTTGCGGAAACATAATCCTGGTAAATACGTACAAATTTCACAAACCAGCGCAGTTTCAGCACCCCTGCGCCTAACCTATAGGAGGGACCGTATCGGCTAAAACTCTACTCTTTTTTGAATAAAAAAGGAGGACCTATGAACGACCATCCGATCAGTGATCAGGAACTGATTGGCAGGTATTTAGCCGGACACCATCCAAGTCTTGAAAGGTTAATCCGCCGTCACAAGAACCGCGTATTTGCTTATATCCTTATGATCGTTAAGGATAAGGAATTATCTGAAGATCTGTTCCAGGATACATTTATCAAAGTCATCAATACCATCCGGTCAGGGAATTACAAAGAAGAGGGCAAATTCATCCAGTGGGTGATGCGTATCGCCCATAACCTCATCATCGACCATTTCCGGAAAGCAAAACGGATCCCGCTGGTCGAGAACAGCGATGATTACAATATTTTCGACCGCATCCGGATCCCGGTGGAATCGGTGGAGGAGGTGATGATCACCGAACAGATCCACCAGGATGTAAAAAAACTGATCGACTACCTCCCGAAAGAGCAGCGTGAAGTGCTTGTCATGCGCCATTATGGCGACATGAGTTTCAAGGATATTGCCGAAGTCACCAACGTCAGCATCAATACCGCCCTTGGACGCATGAGGTATGCCTTGATAAATCTGCGTAAACTAGTGAAAGAGAATGAGTTAATTCTTTCGGCGTAGAATCGGATTTTTTTTCTCCCCGGTAAAATATCACGGCCGCTTCTTCGTTTTTATAGCATGAAAACCATGTTAAACAAACGGAGCGTTGCCTATGAAGCGAAATCCTACGATTTCTTCTTTCTACAATGTTGTACAGGAAAAATCAACCCGCGGCCGTGTGCCGGGGAGAAAGCGGGAAAAAAGTGCGCCATGTGAATCGGCGATCAGGAACCTGCTCAATTACTCGAAGTCCTTGTCTGTACTCAACACAATCAACACCGGAACCCTGAACCTGGTGATGAATTAATAAAAAACCCCGGCATGACCGGGGTTTTCTTTACATCCTCTCTTCCTTGATCCTCGCTTTCTTGCCTTGCAGCTTCCTGAGATAGAAGATCCTTGCCCTTCTGACCACACCTTTTTTATTAACTTCTATCTTCTCAATGAATGGGGAAGAGATGGGAAATATCCTTTCGACACCAATGTTGCCTGAGATCTTGCGGACCGTGAAGGTTTCCGATGTGCCTTTGCCGGCACGCTGTAAAACAACACCCTGGAAAATCTGGATGCGCTCTTTGTTGCCTTCCTTGATCTTATAGTGTACGGTGACCGTATCGCCTGCTTTAAATTTCGGGAACTCTTTCAAAACCACAAGGTTCTCCGCAACGAATTTCATTATTTCGGTTGAGTTCATGACCATCTTGTAATTAAGTGCTTTGCTTCAAAAAGGAGTGCAAATATACCACTTTTTTTGAATCCCAAAAGGCATCAGGGAAAACTTTTCATTTGAACCAGAAACCGATATTGAGGAAAAGCATGGGTTTCGGATTCACGTTAGAACCCATAAGGCTCAGTTCCACAGGCCCGATAAAGCTGTCGTAACCGGCTGTGATGCCATACCCGAAAAGATAGCTTTTCGATGCGAACAGGTCGCTGGCATCCACCACATTGGATCCTCCGTCTGCACAAGCGGTCAGGTAAATGTTCTGATACACGTTGTACTGCAGTTTCATCCTGGCCACCAGCGAATAGAAACCGAATTACTGCAGAAACATGACTCCTGTGAACGGCACATAC
>DAIRDK010000137.1:0-1582 GCA_036796175.1 Bacteroidales bacterium
TCGTCAATCCCGATGTCGTGACGAAATCCTACCCTGGGTTTTGGGATGAGATGCGACACGTGGGGTTTGAGGTGATCTAGCATGTGGCATGGAGCATGGGGCAGGGGGCATGGGGCATGGGGCAGGGGGCAGGTGACTTTTACTCTCCGAAGA
This sequence comes from Bacteroidales bacterium, assembly GCA_036796175.1. Classification (GTDB taxonomy): domain Bacteria; phylum Bacteroidota; class Bacteroidia; order Bacteroidales; family FEN-979; genus DAIRDK01. The sequence goes on from DAIRDK010000137.1 coordinate 154, forward strand.
GCGGCCAGCCATCTTTATCGTATGCGAGCGGCATTGTATAGCTGGATGTCGAATAGATCCCGAATGTACTGTCGGCTAACAGGCCGTATTCATTGATGGTATAACTCTGGTAATTGTGTTCCGAAAACGCTCGGAAGAAGGCCCCTCTCAGGTAATACTTTCCCTTGAACGGATTCGGATGGTCATCGTAATCCCCGAACAGGAATTCACGGATCGAAGTCAGAACACCCTGGGGAGTATGATATTCGCGGGTTACTTTGACGAGGTTGCTGTTCTCGAAATAGAACTTCCGGTAAGGAATGGTATCGTTGAGCATCTCCTGGATAAACCCAATAGAATCTATATATGTATATGAAACAATGTCGGAAGAGAACTGGCTTTTCCTGGTGATCCTGCTGAGGTGGTTGTCCGGATCCTGGTAGTAGATAACCGGGTTCAAGGCGTTCTCATGGGTCAGTCCTTCAGAGTCGACGAATTTGGTGTATGAAGCAACCGATCCGTCGCCGGGTACCAGTGAGTCGTAGGCGGCGGTGGAGAACATGTTCGTCATCAGGTTGGTTCCGGCCGGGACCGGGATGAATCCCCCGATATTTCTTACTACAATACCGCCGTCATAACGGTATGAACACATGAGGGGTTCTCCTCCGGCAGGGAACAGTACCGGCTCGGTATAATACATCCGGATATCATCCCTGAAGAACAGGTATTCGATATGGCAGCTGGTCAACTGATGCGATCCCGAAGGGCTGTTTTTTTCACAAGCCACGCCAATAAATACGAACAAAACAATTAGTACAGCCTGTTTCATCCCTGTCAATATGTTATTGGTCCTTCAGACAGCGAACACTGAAACCGTTTCCTTCAGCCTCAAAGTTTCGATAGATCATATCCACAAGATAGCTCAGGCTGCGGCACACCGAATTTGCGGGAAAAGAGGATGACCACCAGTACTGGTAATTCCCGTTCTGCCTGAATTCTCCATACAGATTAACTCGGTATCCGGCCGGGAGGCCTTTGAATCCGAATAGATCCGTGCCGTTACCAGAGCCGGACCAGCCGGTCGCTGACTTCAGGTTATAACCGGCATCATCTCCCCTGAGAATATATCCGTCCCATTTGGGATCCCCGATGCCGTATTGGCTGTCTGCGGCGCCTTCAAGCACTTTCCACTCCTCATCAGTCGGGATATGCCAGCCTGTCGGGCATATTCCGCGGGAACCCTCGATCAGCGAGTATTGCATCATCTCATTCCACTGGTACAGAGCCCCGAATGCTGTACAATTTGCTTCAAGATCATCATAGCAATATTTTTCGATCACACTGTTATCATCCATCTCCTGTGTCCCGTTGATCCGGTTCCCTACATTAAGGTTCTCCTTCATCCAGCACTGGCTTCGTACCTGGATCGTGTTATAGGTCTTGCCCTCAT
>DAIRDK010000137.1:1682-7558 GCA_036796175.1 Bacteroidales bacterium
TCCTTCATCCAGCACTGGCTTCGTACCTGGATCGTGTTATAGGTCTTGCCCTCATAAGTGACTGTTGGCACACCAGGGCAGGGGATGTTGGTCGCAAATTCAAAGGTGTAAGTTTGATCGGTAAACGGATTATCGAGGATACCGGATTCCACCATCCCAAGGTCGTACCCTTTTGTTCCATTTTTAAGTGTCGGAACAGCACCCGAGTTGCCTGCATATTCAAGCATGGGCTGACTGCTTTGTCCTTGATAAGTGCCAATGAGTTTTATGCTGCGGATTTCAGCCTTCCACATGGCCGTTAGGAGAAAGAGACCGCCTCCGCCGGTTGCCAGGCAGAATTCATGCGAGCCTTTCTCAAGCGTAACCCGCAGTGAAGTCCTGACATGGCCGGACAAGTCAGTGATTGTCAGGTTGACCTCTCCATCAGAAGGGATACAGAGGGTCACGGCAGACTTATCCCCGACCGGGTTCGGGTGGTTCTGCAGCAGCAGGAAAGAGCTTTCCGACAACGGCGATTCCTCTATACCAACAGGGTAACCGGTAGCATAACCGGCCATCAGGATCTTGTCGTCATAATTCACATCTATGGTGATCGTGGTATCCGGCCAGTGAACGGTTGTTCCGCCTCCCTGGGTTCGGTTCATCACCTGGATGCTATCGAGCCTGACATAGGCTGAGTGGCTGACTGCGGTGAAGGTCAGGTTTATGCTTTTCTTCTGGCCCCTGGCAGGGTACAGGGTTGTGCCCGATAACAGGATCAGTGCAAGGAGGAGAAATTGTTTGTACATATTGTAATCAGATACTTGTGTCGATGTTCGTTGTACGTTGTCAGAGCTTAATGAATTCCACCCTGCGGTTAAGCGCTTTGTTGGCCGGTGTATCATTGGGCGCAACAGGATTTGTTTCGCCGGCCCCGTCAGTCACCAGGCGGTCGCCTTTAACGCCGAAATTTTTCACCAGTTCGGCTTTGACCGAGGCTGCCCTGCGTTTCGAGAGATCGAGATTGGCGGCATCAGCCCCGTCACTGTCGGTATGACCCACAATTTTTACTTTTACCTCCGGAACTTCGTTCAGGATCGTTGCAATTTCTTTCAGGGTTCCGTTGGATTCGGGTTTCACCACATCCTTGTTCACATCGAAATAGATGCCGTAACTCACCAGTTTCCCTTCGGTCATCAGCTTGTTGCGGATATCGGGAGCTGCGGTGGTTATTTTTATGTTACTCACATAAGCGCTGCTTGAAGCCCCGCGGTACAATTCGAAGCAAAACCGGTTGAATTTGCTTTCGGCATACAGATTTGTAGGCATATCAAGCACTTTAGCTCCTTTATGGTATATCCTGACCCTGCGTTTCTGCACCCAGATGATCACATGGTTCACTTTTTCCTGTTCCACCGGATTCAATGTGGAGTTGCCGGTTATTTTAGGCTGACCTGCTTTTAATCCTTGGGTTTCCCAGCCGTATCTTGAAAGGGTTACCACCAGGCCGGTGGTTCCTTTATCATAGGGATTGCTCATTTCCACAAAACTGCTTTCACCGTAAAGATGCAGCCCAAGCGCATATCGGGGTGCGCCTTTTTTGGGAACCACATCGAATTCGATGATGTAGTTTTCAGGAAAATCAACCGGGTTCATGAGCCACCAGTTGCCCTCAAGTGCATTCAGGTTCAGCCATTTTCCCGGCGCAATGCTCAGGGTGTTGATTTCACCCGATTTGTTGGTGGTCCATAGAGCCGGAAAGTCCCCTACGGCATCTTGTGAAAAGTCTTCGTACAGGATGATCTTGTCGCCCGGCACGAAGTCATACTGGGAATAGGCCTTCAGCCCTTCGGCCGTATCCGGCTGGCTTGTTTGCGCCCGGGGCACGTTCGGTAAGATCCACCACAAGAGTATGGCAGGCAGAATCAGATGCATTGGTTTCATATTTGTCCTCCTGTTTAGATATAACCGGCAAATTAATCATTTTTCGAAGAATCCGATTTAACTATTTCCTCTCTTTTGGTAACTGGCAAAATAATGATTATGGTCAGTTGTTATGAAGAAATGTTAACCGCATTTGAAATTTAATTCGTCTTTCGTCTTTCGTAATTAATTAATCCTGTTTCTTCAGATCAACCAAAAACCCCCTCAGCTCCTCCTCATGCCGGGTTCCGATGAGCAACGGTTTTTTATTCCGGAGATAGAGCTTCAGTCCTTTGTTCCCGGAAACGTTATAAGCTCTGCCCGCATTCCCGTAACGGATCCCCCAGCCACCGTAGTCGCCGATGGGGTTGTAAGTGACCAGTTCCCACCTTTCGATCTCGGTCCAGGGAATCGTACGGAATTTCCAGTGAAACGGGATGTACCTGAAGGATACTCCGGTTGCATCGAACCGGGTAATCAGTCTGACCGTAGCAAACAGGAGGATCAACAGGAGCGAGAACAGGAGCATCGCAGCGAAGGCGATGATCATGCCCCGGTCGCTCATGGGATGGTTGCCGAAGGGAATTCCTTTGATGATCTGCCGGTAGAATCCAAATCCGAAGATCCCTGCCGGGATCAGTGATGACCCCGTTACGAGGATCCAGAGCCAGGGCTGGGTAAAGCGTTGGGTTTCGGTGTAGGTCATGGCTTTAGGTGGTGAGCCTGCCTGCCGAAGGCAGGGTGGTGAGGTGGTAAATATAGGAATAATTTAGATGTAAAAATAAAAACAGACAAGGTATCGATCCCTGTCTGTCTTTATCTTAGTTCCCTCTGTTAAAGAACTTCATCAGGTTCAGGATGAATGTTGGGGGCGGCTTCAATCCCAGCTGGTCCATCAGGGCGCCCCGGTCGGCAACTCCCCAATGCTCTGCCAGGAGTCCGTTTTCAAACCGCATCACATCGATCACGGTGATCGCGATCTGTTTCTGCGTTGCCGGGATAGGACCAAAGCGCCCTTTGTGGGTGCCCCTGGCCGTCATCCGTCCCCACACTTTATCGCCGCCTGACACCATGTCTTCGATGGTCATTGAGAAATCGGGAAAGGCCTGGTGCAGGCCGGTAATGAATCTTTTTACCCCCTCCGCATCGGGAGGATCGAATCCATGCTGGTGTTCGATAAAGCCGGGCGCTGCATACCGGTCAAAAACGCCGGCATCCCCCTTGCCAAACCCTTCAAGGATGAATATGCTGAACAGTTCTTCATTCGTTTTCATGATAATGTATTTATAATTAGACCGAATCTGAAATATAATATATTGAAATTGAATAAAATTCAATTTCTATTATGATAACTTCAGCAGACCGGCAAAAGTATTTGGGTTCTTGAAATTATTTCTCGCAGAAAACGCAGACCAACGCAGAAACAATCCGTATTTGTCGTTCGTAATTTGCAATTTAATTCGTCTTCCCTACCTGCCGGCAGGCAGGCGTCTTTCGTCTTTCGTCTTTCCCTGCATGATTTCCCTGGCAAACAGGTATCCCGTCTCAAAGATCTCAGGCAGCTTGTTCACGTCAAACAAGCCATATTTCTGAAGGTCCGGGGGTTCTATGAAGAGGTGGCAGCCTTCGGCCGAACGGTCCACCATTTCTCGGAACAGCAGATGCCAGGCCCGGTCGATCACCGCCAGCACGTTGCTGTGGTCGGTGAATTCGGGAGTGGGGTTCACATACACGCAAACCGTATCGCATTTGCAATGGCAGAAGGGTTCTACGGGCAGGTTGTTGTAGATGGCGCCGTCAACGTATGGGACGTCATCGATAAAGAGCGGCGGGAACAGGGCCGGGATGCTGCAGGAAGCGATCACCGCATCCAGAAGATTTCCTTCGGTGAATATTTTCTGTTTGCCGGTGGTGAAATCCGTTGCCGTGATGTAAAGCGGCAACTTCAGCTCCCCGAATGTCTCTGCGCGCAGGTTTTTCTTCAGGAACTCCCGCATTTTGTGCATAGAGGCAAGCCCCATGCGGCCCGTATGGTAGGAGAGCATCGACAGCCTGATTTTTCCGACGAACATTTCCCGGATCTCGTCTGGCGTGTAGCCGCAGGCCAGGAACGCGCCGGCCATGGCCCCGGAGCTGGTGCCGGAGATGGCGGATGGGGAAATGCCGTGCTCCTGCAACGCTTTTACCACGCCCAGGTGGGCGAATCCGCGGGTGCCGCCGCCGGAAAGGACAAAAGGACGGGATTCCATCATGCTTATTTCACTTCTTCAACCGTGTTGCCATGTTATAGGCCTGTGCAGCTTCTGGGAACGGTGTCAGGGCATCCAGCAAATTGTTATACGTTCCTTTTTCTGATAGTTCGTCTGCAATTTTTTTAATTAATGCCAAAGTGGCTTTCATTACTCCTGAACCCAGGCTTAACCGGGCAACACCCAGGTCCTGCAGTTCACGGACGGATGGTGGCAGTCCGGGCCCGATCCCGGGGTTTGCCAGGATATTGATCGGGGCGTCGATCTCTTTCACCAGTGTCGCGATCGTCTCTTTGTCCCATACGGGCTGAACGAAGATGCAGTCGGCGCCCGCCTCCCGGTATTTATTGCCGCGCCGGATCGATTCTGCCAGTTTTTCCTGCGGGGAGCCTGTCGAGGTGTAAAATGAATCAGTCCGGGCATTGATCACCAAATGGAAGCCCAGTGAATCCGAAAGGGCACGGATGGCTGATATCCTCTCGCAGAACTCCCTCTCGTCGGTCAGCACCGGGCTCAGTTCAATGCTGTCTTCTATGTTGATCCCAACGATCCCCGTGGCAATGATCTGTCTGACCGACCCGATGATCTCATCCACATGGTTGCCGTAACCGGCCTCTATATCCACGGTTACCGGCACCTGCACCGCATTTACGATCCCCGTGATGACGCCCAGCATCTCCGACAGCCGGATCACCTCGCAGTCGGGGTAACCCAGCGAGGCGGCGATTCCCATGCTGGTCGTTGCGATTGCCTTATAGCCGCATGCTTCGATTAATTTCGAGCTTCCGGCGTCCCAAGAGTTTAACAGGACCAATAGTTCTTTATCGTGATGATATTGCAGGAACCGGTCGGCTTGTTCTTTTTGAAGGTTCGAAACCATGACCTTTATCGTATTTGATATAAAGATAACTCATTAGTCGCTGAATTGTTGTTGGCCACCCGCCGGCAACTGCAGCGGGGAGGGCGTGCAGGTCGGGCGCACGTTACATGTGGTGGTCGTGGATTCGGATAAAACAGGCGCTATTTTATTGGTGTTTCATTTTAGCCAGCCGGCTTTTGGTCTTATAAAGCAATAATCCAAACAGGAATGCCCCTAAAATAATGGAAAACACCCAATCGTACCAGTGAAACAACGGAATGGCTGTGATAAATGTAACTGTGCCCAGGGGCAGCAGCAAAACAGAGTTTGTGATCAATCCGGGATTATAAACAGGCTTTTCGGGTTGAAAGATGATGGTGTGCATTAAATTGTTAATGGTCAATTCGAATAACATCATCGAAAAACCCACCCAAGGTGCAATGTTAGCAAGAGCGGCGCCGATTATTATCGCCGGCCATGCGATCATGATGTTCACCTGGAACACGTAGCCTTCATCCAGTGGGTAATTGCTGTCGGTTTTAGAACCAAAAGGGGTTTTTAAATTGAAAAATTCTTTAAAACTTAAGGGGGATAACACATACTCTTCAATTTCATGGATCATCAGTAAGGGGAGATGGAGCCATAGAAGAAATTGATAAAAGGTCATATGCTCCCTAAAATAAATTAAGATCACTAATAATACCGGCGCAATAAACAAATTAGCGCTTTGCCAGAAACGATTTACTTTTTGAATATTCATACGACCTCCTTTGATAAGTTGAATTGATAAGATTGTTCAGTGAGATGAAAGTTCTTTCGGCAGATGTCTGGCCACCGGCAGCGGGTGCGGGTTTTACCTGTTGTTT
>DAIRDK010000138.1:0-7517 GCA_036796175.1 Bacteroidales bacterium
TGTTTTGATCTCCGGGGTCGTCCTCCTGGCCCTGGTGTTTATTTTCTTCAAGTTCACGTACGTCGGACAAGGCAACCAGTTTATCCGCCGGATGCGCACCGCCTTCAATCCCAATGATCCATCCCTGCAGGTCAGGCTGGAGAACCAAAAGAAACTGCAAGCCTACCTGGCCACGAGACCTTTTGGAGGCGGAATTGGCCATGCAGGGGTAAAAGCAAAATCCTACATGCCCGAGACATACCTTTCGAACATTGCGACGGACAGCTGGTATGTGCTGATCTGGGCAGAACAGGGGATCGTCGGTCTCCTCCTGCACTTGTTCATTCTCTTTTATATTCTGATTAAAGCGTCACTGATCATCATGTTCCGCATCCGGGATCCTGAACTGAAACTGAAGATGTCAGCCCTCGCTTCAGGCATGATCGGGGTCATGGTGGCCTCTTACGGGAATGCAGTCCTGGGGACCTTGCCCACCAGCCTGCTCATCTACTCGTCGATGGCCATTATGCTGAATGCAAAAGCCCTCGATGTGCCGGAACCGGCAACCGATGACGCATCCACCAAAAATGCTGTACCATGATAGCACAAGCCACAAAGAAAAGCGAACGGTTATTCCCGTTGTCTTCCTCCCAGGCCAGGATCTGGTTCATGGAAGAGCTGGACAGGGAGATCACCGCCTATAATATTCCCCTGGATTTCAAGATCACCGGGGACCTCGATCTCCTGCTTCTCCAGGAGAGCATTGATTTCCTGGTCAGACGGCATGACTCCCTGCGAACAGTCTTCCCCGATCAGGACGGGCAACCCTTTCAGCGGATCCTACCGGATATCTCATCCCGGATCAATGTGGTTCATCTTGAACACGATCCGAATGAGAAACAGGACGAGATCCTTGCGCTGCATTCGCTGAACCATGCAACCCGTAAATTCGACCTGCGCAAAGGGCCGCTGTTCCATTTCGAACTGCTTGTCCTGGACAATAACGAATACCTCTTCCTGGCCAACTTTCATCATATCGTTTCCGATGCCACATCGGTCGGTATCTTTTTCAACGAACTGCAGACCATCTACACCAGCCTCTCGGAAGGCGCTCCGGTTTCCCTGCCTGAGATTCCCATGCATTATGCCGATTTTGCCATCCGGGAGAAAGAGTGGATCACCACGCCGGAGTACCGGCGTCAGCTCGACTTCTGGAAACAGGAACTGGAAGGCGCTCCTGATATGCTGCAGCTGCCCACCGACCGGCGGCGGCCGAAAATGCAGACATATCGCGGAACTGAGTATCATTTCACCATCGGCGGCTCCTTGCGGCAGCGTATTGCGGAACTTGGAAAACGACACCGGACCGGCTTATTCGTCCCGCTGCTGACGGCTTTTTCCACGCTTCTTTCCAGATATGCTTCGCAGCAGGACCTCATTATCGGAGTCCCCGTTGCGAATCGCCGGGAGGAAGATCTGGATCAACTGGTCGGCGTGCTGATCAACACCCTTCCGCTCCGCCTGAACCTGACGGACCCATTGTCCTTTTCTGAAGCCATTGAAACCGTCAAGCGCAAATTCGGAGCGGCCTTCGAGAACCAGGAAGTCCCCTTTGAACGGCTGGTGGAGGAATTGAAAGTGAAACGTAACACAGGCACCTCTCCCCTGTTCCAGGTCCTGTTCAACTACCTGACCGGGTTCAGGAAGGAACTCCGGATGCCGGGTGTTACGTTCCGGATGGTGCATGGTGAGAGGAGATCCTCCCAGGCAGATCTTACACTGGCCGTCAGCGATGAAAAAAATGAACTGGTCTGTACGGTCGAATATAACACCGACCTGTTCGAGCCTGAAACCATCGAACGCCTGGCCGGGCATTACATCACGTTGCTGGACGGCGCGGCAAGGGATGAATCAGCCGATATCCGTGAGATCCCAATCCTGACCCAAGCTGAATCGACACTGATCCTGGATGCCTGGAATGATACTGCCATGCCGTATCCTTCCGACCAATGCACGCACCATCAGTTTGAAGAACAAGCGCTGCGTACCCCGGAGAGAATCGCGGTCGCCGACGAACAGGTCCAGCTCACTTACAACGAACTGAATGCACGGGCGAACCGCCTGGCTCATTACCTGGTCAACCGGGGAGCCGGCGAAGATACCTTTATCGCTGTTTACCTGGAACGAACCGCTAACCTGGTCATCAGCCTGCTGGCGGTTGCCAAGAGCGGGGCTACCTACCTGCCGCTGGATCCCATCTTTCCGAAAACCAGGATCGGGATGATCCTGGAAGATGCCAGACCGGTGATCGTGCTCACGGAACACTCCCTCCTGGCGGACTTACCGCAGTCGATTACGCAAACCGTTCTGGTCGACGATCCGTCCCTGTTCCGGCATGAGCCGGATCAGAATCTTCCGTTCGGCAATCCCCGTAAGGCGGCATACATCCTTTACACATCTGGATCTACAGGCAAACCGAAAGGCGTCCTGGTCAAACATCACTCCACGGTAAATATCGTGAGGTCGCTGACCCGGCTGATGGAGGTCACTGCCGATGACATCTTGCTTTCAGCCACTACATTCACCTTCGATGTGGCAGAGATGGAATTGTACCTCCCGTTGTTCAACGGGGCGAAACTCGTGATGGCAACGCAGGAAACGGCTTCCAACCCGGACCTTTTAAAAGAACGGATCACCGGTTCAGGGGCGACCCTGTTCCTGGCCACGCCGGTTACCTTTAAGATGCTGGTGATGCGGGGCTGGGAAGGCAAACCCGATCTGCGTGTCCTCAGCGGCGGTGAGGGGCTTCCGAAAGAACTGGCTGCGGAAATGCTGAGTCGCTGCAAAAAAGTATTTAATGGATATGCCCCCACCGAAACGACCATTTATTCCCTCATCCATGAAGTCGGCAGGCAGGATGTTGACGGAGACGGGTATGTCCTGCTGGGAAGACCGATCGACAATACCGTACTCTATGTGCTGAATTCAAAAGGCATCCCGGTTCCTGCCGGGATCCCCGGGGAATTGTACATCGGGGGCGAAGGGGTGTCGGCCGGTTACCTGAACCTGCCGGAACTTACCGCTGCCCGGTTCATTACCGATCCAACCGGGAAAAACCCGGGGATGCTGTTCTATCGTACCGGGGACCTGGTGAATTATACCCTATCCGGACAGGTGAATTTCCTGAACAGGCTGGATTCACAGGTCAAGATCCGGGGTTTCAGGATCGAACTGGGAGAAGTTGAATCAGCCATTGCCCAGTTCCCGGGGATCAAGGAACAGGTGGTGATCGTCAGGGCGAGTGGTTCGGGTGAAAAAATGCTCGTGGCGTACATCATTCCCGATCAAAACCAAAAGATCCACATCCATGAACTGACCGCCTGGATGAAAAGCAGGCTTCCCGAATACATGGTCCCGTCCGCATTTGTGCTGATGGACGAGTTTCCCCTGACATCTACGCTGAAAGTGGACAGGAATGCGCTCCCTGAACCGGAAATGGTCTCTTCGGCGGCTTCATCCGCCTATGTGGCACCAGCCACCCCGACTGAAAAGAAACTGGCGGAGATCTGGAGTTCGCTACTGAATATCCGGAAAATCGGCATCCGGGATGATTTCTTCGAGATCGGCGGACATTCCATGATCGCCGTATCCCTGGTGGTCAGGATTGAAAAGGAACTTGGTATGCGGATCCCCCTGGCCAGTCTGTTTGAACGAAGCACCATCTTTCACATGGCCGAGATGATCGACCGTGGAAATGATGCCGTTCAATGGAGATCGCTGGTTCCCATCAGGCCTGCCGGTACCCGTAAACCTCTATTCCTGGTCCACGGCATGGGATTGAATGTGCTCTTATATACAACGGTCGTCAACTATCTCGATCCGGAACAGCCTGTTTATGGTCTGCAGGCCAAAGGCCTGAACGGGCAAGAGGAACCCCTCGGATCCATCGAAGAGATCGCGGCATGGTACATTTCCGAGATCATGACCGTAGATCCGGCGGGTCCGTATTGCATGGCCGGTTTTTCCCTGGGTGGCAGGATTGCTTATGAGATGGCCCGGCAGCTTACTGCCGCAGGAAAACAGGTTCGGTTCCTGGGTGTTTTTGATGCCAGTGCCGATGAAACCTTCATGCATCTGCCATTCAGGAAAAGGCTGATGAAGCAAATGAACCATCTCCTGAACTACACGGTTTGGAACATCGGGTTTTTCCTGAGGTCAGGTCATGAGAGCAAATGGTCGGTGATCCGGCGAAGATGGAAAGGTCTTCAGAAGCGATTCCGGGGTCTGGATTTTGAAATTGACAAGCATGACCTGGTTTCCCATGGCACGCGGAACGAGCTCCCGAAATACCTTCGGAGGGTTCACCGGGCGAACAGCCGTGCTGACCGCCAATATGTGATCCGGCCCTACAACGGGACCGTACACCTGTTTAAGGCACAGAAACAAACGTTTTACATAGCTGACCCGGTCGCTTACGGCTGGGACAAGGTGGCACGGGGCGGAGTGGTCGTGCATGAAGTGCCCGGTGAACATTCCAGCACCTTCGCCCCGCCGAATGATAAATACTTTGCAGAGCTTCTGCAGAGATCATTGGATACATGTGAACGATGACAAAGCAAATGAATATGACTCTTGAAATGACCGTTGCAGACCCATCCGCTTATCCCCTTTCTTCGGCCCAGAACCGGTTTTGGTTCATGGAACACCTGGAATCGGGGATCACGGCCAGCAATAACCCGCTGGATTACCGGATTACCGGGGAGATCGACCTGCCGCTCCTGAAACAGAGCATCCGGATCCTGGTCCGAAGGCATGAATCGCTCCGTACTGTGTTCCGGAACGGAACCGGAACACCCTATCAATGGGTCCTGGAGGATGTGCCCATTGAAATCCCGGTAACCGATCTTTCACTGGAAAGCCGTGAGCGCCAGGTTGAACTCATTGCCATTCATTCCCACGCCAATGCCACACACCGCTTCGATTTCGTGAAGGGCCCGTTATTCCGGTGCGAGCTCCTGAAACTTGGAGATAAGGAACATCTCTTCCTGATGAATTTTCATCACATCATTTCAGATGCGGTTTCGATTTCTATTTTCCTTGACGAGCTGAAAGCCATTTATTCCGCCCTCCTGGAGAAGCGGGATGCGGATCTTCCGCCCCTGGCACTTACGTATAAAGAATATGCCCGGCGGGAGAAAGAATGGCTCGACAGTGACGATTACCGGACCCGGCTTGACTATTGGAAAAAGGAATTGGCAGGAGCTCCAGCACAAATGAATCTCCCCCTGGATCATTCGCGGCCCAGGGTTCAGCGCTTCCTCGGGGATGAATTTCACTTTTACATCGGCCGGGACCTCCGTCAGCAAATAGCGGATTTCACGAGGAAAAACAGAACCGGCCTGCCGGCTTTCCTGTTATCCTCGTTTGCGGCCATGCTGAACCGGTATTCGCTCCAGGATGACCTGGTGATCGGGGTTCCTTTCGCAAACCGCAACCGGAGTGAACTGTTGTCACTCGTCGGGGTCATGATCAACACCCTCCCTATCCGGCTCTCCATTGATCCGGCGGAACCCTTTTCCGGTTTGCTGGGCAAGGTGCGGAACAAATTCCTTCAGGCATTTGAGAACATGGAGGTCCCCATTGAGAAGCTGGTGGACGAACTGAAAGTCAAACGCACGCCGGATATCAACCCGGTCTTCCAGGTACTGTTTAATTACCTGACCGCCGGCCACAGTCAAATCGAGCTTCCCGGGCTTACCATGGAGGCACAGCATGGGGTGCGGAAATTTTCACAGGTCGACCTGACGCTGACCGTTCTCGATGAAGGAACGGGGCTTCACTGCATTCTTCAGTACAGCACCGACCTCTTTCTACGATCTACCGTGGAACGTATGTCCGGGCATCTGCTCAGTATCCTTCATGCCGTGACCGGCCATCCCGATCTGGCGATCGGGCAGATCCCGCTTCTTACCGGGGAGGAGTCCAGCCTGATCCTGGATGAATGGAATACCACGGAAACTCCCTATCCTTCAGACCTCTGTCTGCATCAGCTGGTTGAACGACAAGCAGCAGCCACTCCCGATTCCATAGCCGTGACCGACGGTAATCGGCAACTGACCTACCGCGAGCTGAATGAGCGGGCCAACCGGCTGGCCCGGTTCCTTGCCGGACAAGGAGCCAAAGAAGACACGACGGTGGCTGTTTTCCTTGAACGGACGGTTGACCTGGTCACCACTCTCCTGGCGGTCTCAAAAACAGGAGCTGCATACCTTCCCCTCGATCCGATCTTCCCAAAGGCAAGACTCGAAATGATCGTGGAAGATGCCAGGCCGGTCCTGTTCATTTCACAGGTTTCGCTGGAAGAGATCATCCCCTCAACTGAAGCCACGATCGTCCTGCTTGACAGAGAACCGGACTGGTCCCGGGAAGCCGCCGGCAACATGAACCTGGGGAATCCCGGGAAACCTGCATATCTCCTTTACACGTCCGGTTCGACAGGCAAACCGAAGGGCGTTTCTATCCGCCATCATTCCGTCGTGAACCTGGTGATCGCCTTTTCCAGGTTGTTAAAGGCGACCCCGGATGACACTCTCCTTGCGATCACGACCGTTTCGTTCGACATCGCGGAACTCGAGATCTATCTGCCCCTGATTACCGGAGGAACATTGGTCGTGGCACCGCAGGAAGCGTCTACGGACATGCAGATGCTTGCACAGATCATGCACCGGCACAAGGTGACCCTGTTCCAGGCTACACCCGTAACCTACCGCATGCTGGTCCAGCATGAGTGGAAAGGTGGTCCCGGTTTGAAACTGCTGATCGGCGGCGAGGCTCTCGGCAAAGATCTGGCACGTGATCTCCTGCCACGCTGCATGGAATTGTGGAACTGCTATGGCCCGACCGAGACCACGATCTGGTCGGGTGTAAAACGGGTCACTCCGGCAGATGTTTCAGGAACCGGATCTGTGTCGATCGGACGCCCGATCGCCAACAATACATTCTATGTGCTTAGCCCCGGCATGTTACCTGTTCCGGTAGGCATTCCCGGCGAACTGCATATCGGCGGCGACGGGGTATCGGACGGTTACCTCAACCTGCCCGGCCTGACCGCGGAACGGTTTTTACCGGATCCGTTCAGCAGCGGAACCGGAAAGAAGATCTACCGGACCGGCGACCTGGTGAAATACCTGCCCGACGGCAACCTGGTCTTCCTGAACCGTGTCGATTCCCAGGTCAAGATCCGTGGATTCCGGATCGAACTCGGCGAGATCGAGACCGTCCTGTCGCAGGCGGAGGGTGTAAAGGAAAATGTGGTGGTCGTATCTGAAGACCCGTCAGGCGGGAAGACATTGGTGGCATATTATACCGTGAAGCCGGGTTACACCCCGGATCATTCCGCCCTGCGCCAGGCCCTGAAGGCACGGTTACCCGAATATATGATCCCATCAATATATATACATATGGAACAATTACCCCTGACCGGAAATAATAAAATAGACCGTAATGCGCTCCCGAAGCCGGAAACGCTTTCGGTTTCC
>DAIRDK010000139.1:0-7471 GCA_036796175.1 Bacteroidales bacterium
ACCCGGACTGCAAGGGCAACGTTCACCTGGTGACCGCCGCTGCCAAGAACAACACCCGATCCCAGGGAGTTGGCCCCGGCAACGATGCCTGCCACTTTGTGATCATACGCTTCACGGCATACCATCAGCATGCCGGGGAAATGAGGATCGATGCTCATGACAGTACCCGGTTCGGGGGCTTCTTCAGCCGCAATATTGAATCCTTCGGCATAGTCAAGCCCGACGCCTAATTCGACGACGATGTCGTTGGTTGAAGCATTTCTCACCACCATATTCCCCTTGACATCCAATGGTCGTTCCGGCGCCGTGTGGCCGATTCCGACATACCCATTGTCATCCCTGGCAAATATGGCCGTTTCAACATCCGCGTTGTAAAGGTGAAGTCCATTGGCTGTTGTATTATGAAACATATGCCATTTGGCGGTGGAAGACTCATAAAACCGTATCCCAGCGTCAATATTTGCTGCTCCTTCTATAAAAATGAATGAACCGGGAAATGAATTCCCTTTTACATGCAAGCCTGCATTGGCAGTAGTGGCTCCGATGCCCAGATTCCCGGTGATGTAAACATTCCCAACCACATCCAACGGGTGTGTCGGAGCCGTTGTTCCGATCCCGATCCGGCCTGAGTTATTAACGGATATGTGCCCCTGCACATCCAGCAATGTTTTTGGGGCAGTGGTACCGAGCCCGATATAGCCGTTTGTTTGGCTGGCAAAAAGAACAATATTGAAAGCATTGTTGACAAGATTGAATCCATTGGTAGTGGTTGAGTTATAGAGATGCCATTTGACGGTCCCGGCTTCATAAAACCGGATTCCTGCATCGTTCCCCGTTGCCCCTTCAAGGTACAGGAAACTTTCCGGGAAGGCATCGCCATATATATGAAGTCCCGATCCGGGAGCGGTAGTGCCGATTCCAAGCCGTCCATTTTTTATGTAGCTGTGTAATACGGATCCATCCGACGAGAAAAACACATTACAATGATCCCCGGTGCTTCCAAGGCCATCATAAAGATACAAGGCAGGATTTAGGGTTGTTCCCTGCCGGATCCGGAATACCAGGTAATCACTGTTGTTATAAAATGCCGTATAATCACTTGCCGCAGCAGCAGAGTTTTTCAGAGTAAGGAGCCTGGAGGGATTAGTCGTTCCGATCCCTACATAACCGTTGTCGTAGTAAATGTTCGATCCGTTTAAAAGCCATTGTCCCGTTGTTGTTCCTGTGTAGGTCCAGGAAGGTGAGGATGGTGTTCCGACGTTGTAATAAAGTCCAGGTGTCCCGTCGGTTTGAAAGATCAGAAGACCGGTGGCCGGACTGGAGATCGCTGTCTTTTGTGCCGCGGTTAACCGGGGAACCAGAATGCCTTTGTTGGTACTTGAAACATCCAGCAGGGAGGAGGAATTGGGGGCCGTAGTCCCGATGCCGACCTGGGCGGCGGCATAGAATACACACATAACCGTGAAGGTCACAGAAAGTAAAACAGTTTTCATGATATATCTCTTTTATGCTCCCGTAATTTACGGCAAAATGAACGTAAAGTCAAGAGAAAACCACCTTGTTACCTTGTCACCAGGTCACCTTGTCACCAATTTCTCAAGTTCTAGTATTCGCCGTTCTAACTTCATAATGATTTCCTGCTGTTCCTGCATCACTTCAGCTAAAGGGCCCCGGTATCTCCGGTGTGGATTCGATCGATCGCAGTCAGCCGGTTACGATGTTGCTGTCCGGTTGGACGCTATCATGTATCGAGGTCAAATTCTTACTATCTTTGAATCACATTTTTGGAATATCGAACATCGAACAACAAAAAACGAACAACAACTACTTATGAAAGGAAAAACCTTTGCCGAAAAGATCCTGGGAGCCGAAAAGGGAAGCATTGTCTTTGCCCGGCCCGATATCATCTTATCCCACGACAATACATCCAGCATCTATAGTACGTTTAAAAAGATGGGCGGGGAAAAGCCCGTGAATCCCGATGCCTTGCTGATCACACTCGATCATAACGCCCCGCCTACGAACTCCAAGTTGGCAAATGACTACCAAACGATCCGTGACTTCGTTGAAAAATTCGGGGTTAAAAAATTTCATGATGTCGGCGACGGCATCTGCCACCAGCTGATGTCCTATTACGCCAGGCCAAAGATGATCATTGTCGGCAGCGACAGCCACACCAGCACCGCCGGGGCCTTCAACGCATTTGCAGCAGGTATCGACCGCACAGAAACGGCAGGGCTATGGAAACAGGGAGAAACCTGGTTCAGGGTGCCGGAAACGATCAAAATCACGCTCACCGGCAAGCTGAGCAAGGGCGTTTATGCCAAGGACCTCGCGCTCTGGATCATCGGCATGATCGGTTCCAGCGGGGCCGATTACATGTCGATCGAATACCATGGAGAGGGAGTTAAAACGCTCACCGTCTCCGACCGCATGGTGCTGGCCAACCTCGCCTCCGAAATGGGTGCCAAGAATGCGGTTTTCCCTGCCGACGAGGTGCTGGAAAAACACCTCGGGGAAAAAGTGACGGGCTGCTGGGCCGATCCCGACGCCGAATACCTGAAGGAGATCTCCATCAACCTGGATGAGATCTTCCCGGTGGTGGCGGCACCTCATCATGTGGATAATGTAAAAGCCGTCGCCGAAGTCAGGGGCACCAAGATCCACCAGGCGCTGATCGGCACCTGTACCAACGGCCGCCTGCAGGATCTCCGCGAAGCAGCGGCTGTCCTGAAAGGCAAGAAAGTGACCAAATACATGCAGCTGCAGGTGATCCCGGCATCCAAAGAGATCTTCATGCAAGCCATGAAAGAAGGGCTTATTGAGATCTTCATGGAGGCCGGAGCCAACGTCCTGGCCGCTTCCTGCGGGCCATGCCTCGGGACCGGACAGGGGATCCCCGCCGATAACACGAACATCATCTCGACCGCCAACCGCAACTTCAAGGGACGTATGGGGAATGCCGCCTCAAACGTATACCTCGCCTCCCCCGCCACGGTCGCCATCTCCGCACTGGCGGGCGAGATCGCCGATCCGAGAGGGATCGAAGCGAACGACAAATTCCCTTACCATATCCCTCAAAGCGCCACGGTCGATATCAAAGCAGGCGAAGACCGGTATGCGGAAGGAACGTGGAACTATGCCGATGTGGACAACCTCAATACCGACCAGATGTTCGCAGGCAAGCTGACGTATGAAGTGCAGAGCTCCGAACCGGAAAAGATCATGCCCCACCTCTTCAAGGGGTTTGACGACAGCTTCGCGGGACGTGTCCGGGCAGGCGACATCATCATGGCCGGAGCCAACTTCGGATGCGGCAGTTCGCGCGAACATCCCTCCGTGGGTCTTTCGTTCGCCGGCGTGAAGGCAGTCGTCTGCAAATCGGTGAACAGGATCTTCTACCGCTCCTCCGTCAACCAGGGCCTTCCCATCATCCTGGTGCCTGATGCGGTGGATGCTTACAAGCAAGGAGACAAAGTGGAGATCGATTTCGCCAAAGGGCAGGTGGTCGTGGCGAATAAATCGTTTTCCTTTGCCCCTCTCCCGGCCAAGCTCATGGAGATCTTCCAGGCGAAAGGGCTGGTGAATTATGTGAAAGGAAAATGAAAAAATTCCTGAAGGCCGGCATCTACCTGGCGGGTTGCCTGCTTCTGTATTTCCTCCTCCGGGATGCACTCCCCAAGTATGCAGGGGCCATCAAGGTGTACTTTATCCTGTGGATCCTCGACGGATACCTCTGGATCTCTACCGCATCTTACCTGCGAAAAAGAGGCCGGGCTGTTTATATCCTGCTCGGGTTCGTGTACTGGATCCCATTGTTGCTAATCATATCAGGACTGATCGCCGGATGGTTCAGGGCGTTTACCGGGTGGGACATTTTTTGGCGGACAGAATACCTGAACATCCTGCAAACCGGGTACGTTGTTAAGCTCATTCCCTATATCGGCAGGATCCTCAGCGATCTCATGCTCCTTGTTTTCGGCACGAGAAAGCCGGAGGCCCTCTATGGCTTAAAACGACGGGAACCCCGGAACCGGATCATGATCATCTCCTGGGTGCTGGGAATTTCACTCGGTCTGACTCTCCTGGCCGGTCATGTATTCTGGCAGTACCGGTTCAGGATGGAGAAAACCGATCTGACCATCGATGATCTGCCGCCGGCCTTTAACCGCCTTCGGATCGTTCAGATCTCCGATCTCCACCTGGGCAACTGGATCTGCAGACCCAAACTGGATGAGCTGGTATCCAGAGTGAACCGGTTGAACCCGGATCTCATCTTTGTAACGGGCGACCTGGCGACCTTCACTTCGACGGACGTCCGGCAATTCAAAGAAGAGCTGGGACAGCTTAAAGCGAAAGAAGGCATATTCGTTATTTACGGGAATCATGATTACGGCCAGTACTACAAGGTGCACAACCTGCAGGAGGTCTATGACAACATGGATCTTTTCAACAAGACCTACCAAGATCTCGGATGGACTTTGCTCAATAATGCACAGCGAATCCTGGTCCGGGGAACTGACAGCATCGCCATCCTGGGTGTGGAGAACTGGGGTGCAGAGGAGCGGTTTCCCAAGCTGGCAGATATCGTACAAGCGGAAAAGGGAACAGAGAACGTCAGGACCAAGCTCCTTCTCTCCCATGATCCGACCTATTGGGAACAGTTCATCACCAAACGGCACCCGGAGATCGATGTAACGTTCTCGGGGCATACCCACGGCGGACAGATCGGGCTGGAAACACCGAACCTGAGATTCAGCCTGGTCAGCACGCTGCATCCTTACTGGGCCGGACTGTACGCCGACACTACGGCAGCCGGAACCGTTCATTACCTCTATGTAAACCGCGGGGCCGGGACGGTCGGGTATTTCGGCAGGATCGGCATCCTTCCCGAGATCACACTGTTCATCCTGCATTCAAAGGATTGACCTCTTACCGAACCTTCGAAACCTGAATGAAGGAGACTTCAATGTCGCCGCCCTGGGGGAACAGGCTGAGCCAGTTGTTGTCGGCCCGGTACCATAAGTCCTGGTCACGCACGCTGATCAGCCGCTCGTTGATCTTTCCGTCTGTCGTCACATTACGGATGACGACTCCGCCGTTGGCCTGTGCATCCCGGCCATACCGCATCAGAATGTTAAACGGTTTGCCGGAAAGGTTACGTATCCTGAGATAGACAAAGTTGTCCTTGCGCGAGGCAATGGCCACCGGCTCAAAGGAGAATTTTTTCTCATCCCCTGCCGCAATGGTGACAGGCGTTTTCAGGACATCCACGATGGCATTCTCGGAAATGGTCCTCCGGATCTTTGCGATCTGCTCTTTCGGGTAGCTCTCCATCGGCAGATATCCCGAGGCCTCGGTATAGGCATCGATCGCCTTGTCGAATTCAAACGAAGCAAAAGACTTATCCCCGTTCGCGACCGCCTTGTCATAGTCGGCCTTGTTCACCCGGTAGATGCTGTCGACCGTGCGGGTTATCCAGGCGATCCGCTCTTTGGGGAACGACTCTTCCGGGAATATTCCGGAGGCTTGCTGGTACTGTTCTTTCGATTTGTTGTATTCCTTGTCCGCAAGGAAGTCACCGGCCGATTTCAGCAGATTGTCATAAGTCACCTTCTTGCCCTGGATCTCGGTCAGCATGCGATTGATCTCGCCGATCTTGTCTTTCGGATACTGCTCCATCGGTTTGATGGCTGATGCATTCTGGTATTCGGTGCGTGCGGGCTCATAGCTCTTGTCGGCGAGGAGCTGATCGGCTTTGGCAACGGCTGCCCGGTAGGCCTCCTCTTTCGCTCTCAGTTCCGACAGGATATTGTCAATCTCGGCGATGCGGTCATTCGGATACTGCTCGTCAGCCTTGATCTCCCGGGCTGCAACATATTCTGTCCGGGCCTGGTCGTATTGCTTCGAGTTGAACAACTGATCCGCTTTGGTCACCTGGGCCTTGAACCGGTCGTTGATGGTCTTCTGCCTGTTGAGTTCCGCCAGGATGGCATCGATCTCGCTGATCTTATCCTGCGGATAGGTTTCCGCGGGTTTAACCTTGAGCGCATTCTGGTATTCGGTCCTGGCTTCGGGGTAAGATTTCTCTGACCGCAATTGGTCAGCTTTGGCAATGATCCCTGCATACTGGTCGTCGATCGCTTTCTGCCGTGCGAAAATCCCATCGATCTCCCCGATCTTCGTTTTGGGGTATTGTTCACCCGGCTTCAGGCCGAGTGCTTCGGTGTATTTCGACCTGGCCTCCGCGTAAGTTTTGGCGGCCAACAGCTGATCAGCTGATTTGATCAGGTTGTCGTACTGATCATCGAGTGCCTTCTGCCTGGCCATTTCAGCCAGGATCACATCGATCTCCGCGATCTTGTCCTGCGGATATCGTTCAGCCGGTTTCAGCGCAAGAGCGTCATTGTACCCCTTCTTTGCATTATCGTACGATTTCGAAGCAAAGAGCTTATCCGCACCGGCGATCATCCCTGCATATCTGTCGTCCAGTGCTTTCTGTGCCGCGATATCGGCCTTGATCGTTCCGATCTCCGTGATCTTGTCCTTCGGGTACTGCTCCGAGGGTTTCAGTATCAAGGCCGCATTATAGGAAGAAAGGGCATCATCATAAGCCTTGGCAGCCAGCGACTGATCCGCCTTACCAATGACAGCGGCATATTGTTCGTCAAGTGCTTTCTGCTTGGCAATATCAGCGAGGATGTCATCGATCCCGGCGATTTTCTGTTTCGGGTATTCTTCCGATGGTTTCAGGCCAAGGGCAGACTGGTACTTCAGTTTCGCAGGATCATACGATTTTTCAGCCAGGAGCTTGTCCCCTTCCGCCAGGAGTCCCTGGTACTGATCGTCGAGCGCTTGTTGTTTCGCGATGGCATCCAGGGCGGCGTCGATCTCTGCGATCTTCGTCTTCGGATACTGCTCGGATGGTTTAAGTCCCAGGGCCTCGGTGTATTTTGTTCTGGCTTCAGCGTATGTTTTGGAAGCGAGAAGCCGGTCGGCCGAAGCGATCAGGGACATGTACTGTTCGTCCAAGGCTTTTTGCCTGGCGAATGCTCCCAGGATGCCGTCGATCTCCGCGATCTTATCCTGCGGGTATTGTTCTTCCGGTTTCAGCGCAAGGGCATCGTTGTAACCCTTCCTGGCATCTTCGTATGATTTGGCTGCAAGCAGCTTGTCCGCATTGGCGATCATCCCGGCATAGTTCTCGTCCAGCGCTTTCTGTGCTGCGATATCTGCCTTGATCTTTCCGATCTCCGCGATCTTGTCCTTTGGGTACTGTTCGGCAGGTTTCAGTGTCAGGGCCGTATTGTAAGCCATTAAGGCCTCGTTGTAAGCCTTTGCCGCAAAGAACTTGTCGGCTTTCGCAACCTCTCCTGCGTACTGGTCGTTAATGGCTCTTTGCCTGGCCAGATCTCCCAGGATGGCATCGATCTCGGCCATCTTTTGCTTCGGATATCCTTCAGAAGGCTTC
>DAIRDK010000140.1:0-7440 GCA_036796175.1 Bacteroidales bacterium
GTCGTTTTCAGAATGCGATTGACAGCAGCCTGGTCGAAGGGATCGGGATTCAAAGTTTTAACTCCACATTTGAAATAGATCCCTTATGTGTGGAAAGTCACCTGGACAGTTGCACCACATGGGAACTGTCATCATTTTCTAACCTAGATTATGGCATATCAGCACTGGCCTTTGATCCAACCAGAACATTTATTGTTGACAGGGCTGAATTTACAGGAAATAACACCGGAATATACGCTTCTGCGGTTTCACTGGCTCAAGTGACCCGGTGTAATTTCGAAGTATTAAAGGTGGATACAAACGACCGAAGATATTCCGGTGGTCTTTATCTCGATGCCTGTAATGGATATAAGGTAGAAGAAAATACATTTCATGGGATTTCCAATGAGCACGGTTATTCTAAGATTGGTATTGTTATTAACAATAGCAATATAGGAAGCAATCAGAATGCTGACAACGAAATCTATAACAATACCTTTGATAATCTCGGAGTTGGAATACTAGCACAAAACAAAAACCGTAATGATGACGGTAGTTTTGGTTTGTCAATAGTGTGTAACGACTTTGCAAATTATCGTAAATATGATGTTGCTGTTACCACAGACAATCCGAATTTTACTCATATGGGCATAAACCGGGCTCAGGGAAATCCTGGATTTCTTAAAACAGATCCTGCAGGAAACGGATTTTCGAATAGTGGTATTTTTCCTGAACCGCTTGATTTCCGATACCACAATGAGGGCGGGACATTCACCTATTATCAGCACGATCCCTCCGGATCCATTAAAGTCGTAAGTCCATATCCGTTTTACACCTACCAGGGGGCCTCAACAATAACACTTGACACTTCAACTTACAATTATTATACACATGATTCAGCTTGTTGTCCATCACAATTGATCCACGGTGGTGGTGGCGGCGGGATAGAAAATCTCAAGAGTAGTTTGTTTATGGCCGAAACCAATCATGACTCCTTACAGGGACTGTTAACTCTTCTGACTGACGGTGGAAACACAAGTGAATTAAAGACTGAAATCGATCTTAGTTCGCCTCCTATTGGTTATGATTTGTACTCTGAATTGCTGACAAAATCGCCTTATCTATCAGACACCGTTATGGTTGCCGCCATTCACAAGGAAGATGTCCTATCATCTGCGATGATAACCGACATTCTTTCTGAGAATCCACAGGCAGCAAAATCAGACACAGTGCTGACCAATTTAAATTTGCGCACGAATCAGCTTTCTGAAGAACAAATGAGCGAAGTAATGCAGGGAATATATATTACCGGGGCGATGGAAGATTTGCAGGCAAATATCTCCGGGTATCGGTTAAGATATTCATATGCGTTACAGTGCCTTTTGAGATATTTTGTAACCGATTCACTGTCCCTTGAGGCCAATGACAGCATCATTGCATATACTGTGAATTGTCCTTATCTTTGGGCTAAGTATCTGCGCATTTTTAAACTTGCGCAAACAGGAAACAATACCGGGGTCGAACTTGAAATGAATGCTCTTCCATTAACATATGGGTTTTCACCAGGTCAGAACCAGGAACACGAGGGGTTTGAACAGCTACATGCGTCGAATCGGATTTGCCTCGATTCTGGTAATTCGATCCTTCAAGCTGATTCCGCCGCCCTTGCAATGATTGGGCAGATTTATCAAACCGCCAATGGGATGGCCAGAACATATGCACAAAATATTCTCCGGGCAACAGAGAATCTACCTTATAACGAACCTTACATTCTCCCTTCAGGGGAAGTCAAGTCTGCAAATATTTTCTGGCATCCTCAGCAGTTCCATATCAAAAATGAGCTTAAAGTCTATCCAAATCCTTCGCAAACCATCTTGATCATAGAATATTCCCTGATTGGTGAAAACTCTGAAATCCTGTTACGATTCTTTGATAATTCAGGGAAAGTGGTAAAATCATTCAATCGGACAAAAAACCATGACTACATAGTGGTACCGGTTAATGACCTGGCAGCAGGAGTATATTTGATTGTTTTATCAACCGGAACCCAAATTATAGATGGTGTTAAAGTAATAATAGCACGGTAAATAAAAAAGTCCCCTGACTAATAGCTAGGGGACTTTCTTACATTATGAGACAATTATATACAAATCTATTGATCGTCCACTTGCTTATTTTAGGCTATAATAAAGCAATGACGCAGGAATACTTCAGTCTGAGATTTGATCTAAATGCAGAAGCCAAATGGGATTTCGCAAGTGACGTCGTTCAACTGGACAGCACATACATCATACACTGTGAAGGGCCATTATATGGAAACCAAAGACGAATTGCTTTTTTTAAGATTGATCTGATGGGGAACCCAACCGGTTCCTATAAAATATATTCAGATTCAACTTACAGTTTTGCAACGGGGTATGCGGGTTGCTTTGTTGATCTTATGGATTCGTCCGGTTTCATATTAGCAGCATCTAAAATCATTTTTGTTCCAAATGGCAGGTTAGATCAGGGATTCTTCATGCGCTTCGATAACAATCTTGATACCATATGGACTAAATCATATATTGATGCACCACCCCATGATTCCAGCTTATTGCTTCGTAATATCCGAGAAACATGGGATCAAGGTTTTATCATTGTCGGTGGATATGCTGCGGTCGAGGGAGGGGCTATGTGGAGGATACGCTTATTACGCACAGATAGCCTTGGCCAGGTTATCTGGGATCATTATTATGGTTCAGGAAATACGGATTATCTTGCATTTGATGTTACTAATACTGCTGACGGGGGATATGCAATTGCAGGATGCCTAGACCAGTACAATGGAACTACCCAGGATGTGGATCCTATTGTAATAAAAACTGACAGTTTGGGTAACCAGCAGTGGTTGAAACATTTTGGGAATCCCATCTGCCGTGATGATTTAGCCTTTATCGATCTCGCACATGACGGAAATATCCAGGTGGGAACCATTTATTCTGATGTATGCAGTGGTTCGGGGTCTTTCGATTCAAGAATTAACTTAATTAAACTTCGTAACGACGGATCCGTTGTCTGGGATAAAAAATACGCATTAGCAAAACGTTGGCGGAGTCTCAACAAAGTAAAAGTACTCTCTGGCGGTGACATTGTTGCGGTGGGAGATTATCAATTTACTTCGGTTGGTTTATGGCTCAAATACGCCTGGATGCTACGGACGGATTCGGCAGGAAATGAACTCTGGTACCGGGAATTTAACCTGATGCAGGGGGATGGGAGCGAAAATACTCTGTACAATGTCATCCAGACCAGCGACAGAGGTTTTGCAGCCTGCGGTTCGGTATTCCCTGCAAGCTTGCCCGATACCGGCACTCAGGATTCCTGGGTGCTCAAAGTGGACAGCCTGGGATGCATCGCTCCCGGTGAATGCTGGGTAGGTGAAGACGAGATATGGGTTAAAACATTCACTCCCGA
Organism: Bacteroidales bacterium; assembly: GCA_036796175.1. GTDB lineage: Bacteria > Bacteroidota > Bacteroidia > Bacteroidales > FEN-979 > DAIRDK01. The sequence continues at coordinate 3,433 of DAIRDK010000140.1, forward strand.
AAAACCGTTCATCGTATATCCGAACCCGGCCCGCGATAAATTATTTGTTGAGTTCTACAACAACCCGGACGGAGCGGTTATCGAACTTTACAATCTATACGGTCAACGTGAGGCAACTGTCATTCACCCCCCTGCTCGGGACATTGCAGAGTTTGATTTGACAAAACTCCCGCCCGGTATGTACATTATTCGTGTCCTTGTTGTGGATAGAGTCATCGGAACGGAGAAGGTGGTGAAACGGTAAATGAATCATATCATATAGCTAGTAATCTTATGTGGACGGAGGAATTCGATCCGGAATCCTTGATACATTTGCTTCTCCAATTAGGAAAGAAGAAGGAAGAATGAGGAATTTGCAATTCGTGAGATATAAAACCCGTGTGGTTAAAATCGGGGGAGTGCCGATGGGAGGAGAACATCCCATCCGGGTGCAGTCGATGACCAATACCGATACGATGGATACTGAGGCTACGGTTGCTCAGGCGATCCGGATGATCGATGCGGGATGCGAGTATGTGCGCATCTCTGTGCCGGGCATGCGGGAGGCGGAAAACCTCCGGAACATACAGGACGAGCTCAGAAAGCGCGGCTTTAATACGCCCCTCATTGCCGATGTGCACTTCAACCCGAAAATTGCGGAGCTGGCCGCCACGATCGTGGCGAAGGTGAGGATCAATCCGGGCAATTACAACCCGGTCGCGAGCCTGTTCCCGTTACTGGATATCTGCAAATCCCACCTCACCGCTATTCGTATCGGCGTCAACCACGGTTCATTGTCGGAACGGATCATGGAACAATACGGCGACACCCCGGAAGGGATGGTGGAGTCGGCCCTGGAATTCGCGAGGATCTGCAGGGAACAGGATTTCCATGACCTGGTGCTTTCGCTGAAAGCCAGCAATACCCGCGTGATGATCGCGGCGAACCGCCTGCTGGTGGAACGAATGCAGGCCGAAGGGATGGATTACCCGATCCACCTGGGAGTTACGGAAGCAGGTGCCGGCGAGGACGGACGGATCCGATCAGCTGTCGGCATCGGCAGTCTCCTGGCCGACGGTATCGGCGATACGATCCGCGTTTCCATCACCGAGGATCCCGAATTCGAGATGCCTGTCGCATACAGCATCCTGCAGGCCACCGGCCGCCGGATCACTAAAACCGAGTACATCGCGTGCCCCTCCTGTGCCCGTACCTTGTTCAACATCCAGGATACCCTGAAACAGATCGAAGCCCGGACCTCCCACCTGAAAGGCCTAAAGATCGCCGTAATGGGATGCATCGTGAACGGTCCCGGCGAAATGGCGGATGCAGATTACGGATACGTCGGATCCGGCAAAGGGAAAGTGTCACTCTACAAAGGCAGGGAGGTCGTGAAAAAAGGCATTCCCGAAACCGATGCGGTTGAAGAACTGATCCGGCTGATCAAAGAAAACGGGGACTGGAAAGATAAAGTAACAAGGTAACAGAGTGACGGGGTGACGGGGCAGGATTCCCCGTCAGGTCACCATTTCACCATTTCACGATTTCACCATTTCACCGTACACCACCTTCAGGCACTTTGGCTGTATCGTAAATGTAAAGGGGGTATGGCCCAGCGATTCCCCGTCGACTTCGAGATAGATCTTTTTAGAGGAGGTCAGGCTGATTGTTTTTCCGCGGTAAGTGCTTACAAACGGCAGGTTAACTAGGGTACCGTCATACAGTTTGGTGGCATACCGGATCACCAGGACTTTGGATGCTTTCCGGATCAGGGTCACATCGAGGAGCCCGTCGTCGGGAACGGCGAACGGAACCTGCATCATGCCTCCTCCATTGAATTTGCAAATGCCGGCATTCATGGAGAACAGGTCGCCCCGGAACATTTCGCGGTCATCGACTATGATGACGGCATCAGGAAACCTGAACTGGAACAGGCTGGCAAAAACGAAGTACAGGTAAACCAGCGGCCCGCCTTTGCCTTTGTCTTTCTGGATGTTCGTTTTTTTCGCCACCAGGGCATCGTACCCCATCCCGGCTACGTTTACGAACAGGCGGGTACGCTGTTCGTCGTGGTACATATAGGTGACTTTCCCGAGGTCCTGCATTATGGTTTTCCGCTGGACGAGCATGTCGATGGCCTGTTTGTAATCGAACGGGATCCCGAAGGTACGGCACCAGTCGTTACCGCTTCCCACGGGGATCATCCCTACTGTGATCTCCGAAGGATCACAGGAAGATTGTGAGAAGATCCCGTTCACGACTTCGTTGAGCGTGCCATCGCCGCCAACGACTGCGATGTTGCGGTACCCCTCCCTGATGAATTCCATCGCGATCCGGTTGGCATGGTCCCGGTGTTCCGTCAGCACACACAGGTGATCGATGTTTACCGCATTTAAAAGTTGGGATATGCCCTGCCAGTCTCGTCCTCCCTTGCCGACACCGGCATTCGGGTTTACGACAATGAGCCCTTTATCCCTTGGGATCTCGGGTGTTCCGGTCATTGACCTGGTTTTGGATAACGGGCGAAGGTAGTGATTTTTAAAATGTATATCTTTATGCAAATATTTTTGCCATGAAACGGTCATTGATCCTTCTTATCCTGTTCGTTTTCGGCATCGCCATTGCTCATGCCCAGAATCCTGACAGATCCATTAAGTATTTTAACCGGACGGAGGCCGGTTTCGGCTTCGGCATTGCCAGTTACAAGACCGACATCTATGACGGGATCCAGAAAAGCATCAAGAACAACGAGATCGTGATCTCACTGCAGACGATCAACGGGGTCATGTTCAGCAACCGGATCACGCTCGGAGCCGGGATCGGGGCGGAGATGTGGCAGAATGGCTGGTTTTTCCCCCTCTTCGGTCATGCGGCCTATTTCTTCCGGCCGGTCGAGAACACTTTTTTCCTCAACGCGAATGTCGGCTACGGATTCGGAAACCGCGACAAGACCGGATCTTATAATGCCGGGACAGGAGGATTGACCTTTGGGGCAGGAGTGGGTTATTCGCGGGAGGTTTCGAAACGGCTCCGGTTCCTGTTCGAAGCGTTTTACAAATACCAGGCGATCGAGTCAACCTATACGGTCTATTATTCCGATACCACCAAAACCGACCGGGTCGTTGATTACAAGGTCCCCTTAAGCTTTATCGGTTTCCGGGTCGGGATCCTTTTTAAATAAGCGGCGGGAAGGAACCAGCGGATCTTCCTCTTTCCTTGCAAACAGGAAGAAACTATACCAGAACCAGAAGAAGGTCACCCGGGCCTGTGATTCCAGCGTATCTTCCGTGATCATCGAAAAGAGAAGCATGATCAGCAGGGTCAGGGTGAAGAAATCCCCGAATTTTTTCATTGCGGCCGGCGGGTAAAACAGGGCGAACAGGAACCAGGCCAGCCCGAAGACCCCGAACGCCACCAGGATCGTCATGAACTGATTGTGCGCCCGCCAGCGCTGTTCGGGAGCCAGTTTCGTTTGCATCTTTTCATATTGCGTGCTGAAGGCCTCATTCAGATCGCCTGTACCGACACCGGTCAGCCAGTGGTCACGAATGATCCCGATGCCTGCTTTCCAGAACTCGATCCGCTGCATAAGCGAAAAACCGGTCGGATCACCGGTGGCTTTATAGGTATCATACCCCATGAGCATCTCATAGATGCGGCCCCGAATACTGAACTTCTGCATATAGACCACGTTGGCGATCCCCTTTTCCACGGCCTGTACCTCTTCGTCGGTCAGGGCATTGACCCCGTCAAGATCTTTGCGAAGCCCTTTTGAGGCCAGGAATCTCACCAGCGTGAACCGGAGGGGCTGCCCTTTCAGGTCGAGGCTGTCGAGGGGGATCTTTGACCGTTTCGACCAGGCTTCCTGCATCTCTTCCGTCTGCACATAGATCCATACATAATTCCCGTTCTCCAGGACCTTTGCACTCCGGTCATGGTAATACACATTTCCTCTTGGCGTAGCCCAATCCAGACGGTTCAGGTCGACCGGGTTGACGTGGTAATAATCGCTGATCACCGATCTCAGGT
>DAIRDK010000141.1:0-7374 GCA_036796175.1 Bacteroidales bacterium
GCAAGAACGAGGGGCTTTATCGCAAGGAACTCAATCCGTCCATCATTGCAAGGCTTCACCAGCTCAGGGTGGAAAACATTGCCGGAGGAGATCTGTTTACCACGGATGAACTGACTTCATTCACAGTGTTTCATGAGATCTTCCTGTATCACCTGAACGGGATCATGAGTTCCCAAGGGAGAAGATACTTCGAGAATAACTATAGGAAACTGAGAGCGCAGCTGGAGCCTCAGGCGTCCTGATCTGCGTGCCATTCGGCAAATGAATTGGCCGTTTCCCTCAGTTTCAGTTTTTCAAGCCGCACACCGGGCGGGAGCAGCCTGGATATCCTTCCTGCAAAATCGATCAACAGGTTTTCACTGGTGGGTTGGTAGGGTACGACGATAATCTTGGAGAATGCCTCAGGGGATTGATGGCTGAATTGAAGGCGGCTGTCGGCGGGCAGGATCAGGGCATGGTCAAACGGATCGATGATGTGTTCGCGGACGATTTTTTTCAGATCGCTGAAATCCATGATCATCCCTTTTTTAGGTGAGGCAGGATCAGTTACAGGTACACCGCCGACCGTTACCAGGAGCTTATATGAATGCCCGTGGATGTTGCGGCAGGGGCCGTCATAGCCTTCCAATGCATGCGCCGCTTCGAAGGAGAATTCTTTGGTTATGGTGATTCGTGGCATGGATTACAAAAGTACTAAAACAAACCCAGATGTTCCGCGACGATCTTCAGACCGATCAGGATCAGGACGGCACCGCCTGCCCGTTCGGCCCACCGGGCGGGCAAAAACGAAGTTCTCCGTCCGACCAGCGCTCCGGCAATTGTACCGAGAAACGTGACCCCCGTGATCACCCCGGCAGCAAACAAAATCTTCACCCGGATGAATCCGAAGGAGATCCCGGTAATCAGGGCGTCGATGCTGGTCGCCACGGAAAGGCTGATCAGCACACCTGTCTTGCGGATGTCAACGGCATTGGCAGATTCTGATTCGCCGAAGGACTGAATGATCATCTTGATTCCGATAAATCCAAGGATAGCCATTGCGACCCAGTGATCAAAGGTCTCGATGACAAATTTCATGGAATCTCCGATCAGCCAGCCGGCAACGGGCATGAAACCCTGGAATAATCCGAAGAAGAGAGCGGTCCTGAAAATATACCGGCCGTACAGGGTGCGGTTGGCCCCCATGCTTACGGCAACTGCAAAGCAGTCCATGGAAAGGCCGATACCGATCAGGATGATTTCAAGAATGCTCATGGTTATATGAATGCCGGCAGATCAGGCAGAAAAGATCAATTTCACGATTCGTTCCAGGTTGACCGCATCCACTTCATCAAACGCCGACTTCTGTTCACTGTCAACATCCAGTACGCCATTTATGGCTCCTTCCGGACCGGTCACCGGGACCACGATCTCAGAATTGGACCGCGAGTCGCAGGCGATGTGTCCGGGGAACAGATGTACATCCGGAACGATGATGGGTTTTGCCTGGTTGATCCCTGCCCAGCAAACGCCTTGATTTTTTTTAAGGACCTGGCAAGCCACCGGTCCCTGGTAGCATTTAACCGTCAGTTCCCCGTTACGCAGGAAATAGAATCCGGTCCAGAAGAAATATTCCATTTTATGGTGCAGGACCGCGATGATAGTGGCCATCCTGGCATCAGGGTCGCTGGTGGCAGTCAGCAGGCCGGCGATCTGGTCGTACAGGCGGTTGTAGCGTTCCTGTTTTCTTTTGGGATCCATGAGTTCAGATGATCTCCAGCTCAACGGTGAAATGCCGCATAATAGGGGCCTCTTTAAGGATTCGGACGCCTTTGCGAATCTCATCGCGGCGGTCGTAAACATTTTTCAGCGCAGCCGCCACCACATCCATGTGATTGTTCGTATAGACCCTTCGCGGAATGGCGAGGCGAACCAATTCGAGCGCCGGGAACCTGTTTTCACGGGTTTCCGGGTCCCGGTCGGCCAGCAGGGCGCCGATTTCCACACCCCTGACACCCGCTTCCAGGTAGAGTTGGATAGCGAGAGTCTGAGCCGGGAACTGCTCTTTCGGGATATGCGGCAAGAATCGTTTTGCATCGACGAACACGGCATGTCCGCCGACGGGAAGTTGTATGGGGATCCCGTAATCAATAAGCTGTTGACCAAGATACGCGACCTGCCGGATGCGGGTATCGAGGTAATCAAACTCGGTGCCTTCATACAGACCCTGTGCCAGGGCGTTCATGTCACGGCCTGACAGCCCCCCGTAGGTAATATACCCTTCAAACATGATGTTGAAGGTGCTGCACCTGTCGAAGGTCTCTTTATCCCGCATGCCGATGAAACCGCCCATGTTGACAATGGCGTCCTTTTTAGCGCTCATGGTCATATAATCGGCAAGGGAGAATAGTTCCCTGGCGATCTGCCGGATGGTACGGTCTCTGAACTCAGGTTCCCGCTGCTGGATAAAATAAGCGTTTTCGGCAAACCGGGCCGAGTCATACAACACCGGTTTGTTATACTTGTCGGCCAGTTGCCTGACCTGTCGCAGGTTTTCGATGGAAACGGGTTGGCCTCCGGCAGAATTGTTGGTCAGGGTCATGATGATGAACGGTACGCGGGGGGCGTTTGCGGCCAGGACCTGTTCCAGTTTGGCCATGTCGACATTGCCTTTGAACGGATGGATGCAGGTTGTATCAAAGGCTTCGTCAATCGTGCAGTCCACCGCTTTGGCTTTCCGGAATTCGATATGCCCCTTGGTGGTATCGAAATGAGAGTTCCCGGGAACGATATCCCCCTGCTTGACCAGTACGGAAAAGAGAACATTTTCTGCCGCTCTGCCCTGGTGAGTGGGGAGGAAATACTCAAACCCGGTGATTTCCCGGATGGCTTCTTTCAGTTTGTAATAGGAAGATGCACCTGCATAGCTTTCGTCGCCTGTCATCAGTTCAGCCCACTGCCGGTCACTCATCGCCCCGGTACCGGAATCGGTCAACAGGTCAATGAACACCTGGTCGCTCTTCAGCTTAAACAAGTTATAATGTGCATCTTTAAGCCATTTCTCACGCTCCTGCCGGGTGCTTTTCCGGATCACTTCGACCATCTTGATCCTGTAGGATTCCCCAAAAGGTAACTCCATGTCTCTTCAGTTGGTTTCAATGACCAAAGGTAGGGATTTTTTTCAAAGTCACTTTTTGCCTAAGGGTTTGTAGAATATCTAAAATAGAAGTACGTTTGTTCACTGAAACCCAATTGAAAAAACCAGGAGGATTTATGACGACGACGAAACCGGGGCAGGGGATAACCGGCCCGACAAAACTTGCGGATCTCTATGAAATTGCTAAAAAAAACAGGAAAAAACGACTCGTTGTTGCGGTAGCCCAGGATGAGCACTCGCTGGAGGCCGTCTGTGCCGTTGTGAAATTAGGATTGGTGGAGGCCACGCTGGTGGGATCCTCCTCAAAGATCAAGGCGATTGCCGATAAACTGAAGCTGGATCTCGCGGGATCCACTCTTGTGAACGAGGAAAACGACCAGGCAGCCGTTAAACTGGCGGTTAAACTGGTTCACGACAAGGAAGGGGATATCCTGATGAAAGGGAATGTCCCGACCGCCGTGCTCCTGCGGGGTGTCCTGGATAAGGAATGCGGGCTTCGCAAATCGGATGTACTTTCCCATTTTGCCTTGTTCCAGGTTCCCACTTACCACAAACTGATCGGGCTTACCGATGCGGCTATGGTCATTGCACCCGACTTGAAAACCAAGATCGCCATTATCAACAATGCCGTGGAATTCATGAACCGCATCGGGATCACGAAGCCCAAAGTGGCGATTCTCGGAGCGGTTGAGGTGGTGAACGAAGCCATGCCCCCGACCATTGACGCAGCCATTATCTCGAAAATGAACCAGCGCGGCCAGATCAAGAACTGCATCATCGACGGACCGCTCGCCTATGATAATGCAGTCAGCATGGAAAGCGCACATCACAAGGGGATCGTCAGCGAAGTGGCCGGGGATGCCGACCTGCTGATCGTGCCCGACATCACGGCGGGGAATATTCTGTATAAAGCCTATGGCTTTTCCGCAAACGCCATCCTGGCTGCCAATATCCTGGGGGCTGCAGCACCTATCGTCCTGACTTCCCGTTCCGACACGGAGGAGGCAAAACAGGCAAGCATCGTGCTGGCAGCTGCTGCGAACTGATCAGTTCCATTTCCGGCAAACACAACTGTATGGCAAAGAAACTGTTTATTACCAAGCCGCTTCAAACGTTGCTAGATGATGCAGCGGAGAACAAGCAGGGCTTCAAAAAAGCCTTGTCATCACTGAACCTCACCACCCTGGGGATCGGTGCCATCATTGGGGCCGGGATTTTCGTCCTGACCGGGCAGGCTGCCGCCCAATATGCGGGTCCGGCCATCGTCGTCTCGTTTATCATCAGCGGTTTGGCCTGCGCCTTTGCCGGCCTTTGCTATGCTGAGTTTGCCTCAATGATCCCCATTGCCGGAAGCGCTTACACGTATTCTTATACCACACTTGGCGAATTCCTGGCATGGATCATCGGCTGGGACCTGATCCTCGAATATCTGTTTGCCGCCTCCACGGTTTCTGTGGGCTGGTCGGGATATATGGTCAGCTTCCTGAAAGACTTCGGAATTCATATCCCGGTACAGCTTACCGCGGCGACAGGGACCACCATGATCCAGGTTCCCGGAGTGGGCTGGCAGCAGCTCACTACGAACCTGTCCGCCACGCTGACGGAACAGGGGATCAACATGGCCAGCCTCGCCCAGGTTCATGCCATCATCAACCTCCCTGCCATGTTCGTGATCGCCCTGATCACCGGGCTCCTGATCCTGGGGATCCGGGAATCGGCGGGTTTCAACAACATCATGGTGATCACCAAAGTGGCGGTCATCCTGCTCTTTATCGCAGTAGGTTTTGCATTTGTGCAGTCCGCCAACTGGCATCCGTTCATTCCAAAGAACACGGGGACTTGGGGACATTTCGGACTCTCCGGCATCCTTCGCGCCGCAGGGGTGATCTTTTTCGCATATATCGGTTTTGATGCGGTTTCCACGGCGGCCCAGGAGGCAAAGAATCCACAGCGGGACATGCCCATCGGGATCCTCGGTTCGCTGAGCATCTCTACCGTTCTCTATATTCTGGTTGCCATCGTTCTTACCGGCATTGTGAGTTATACCCTCCTCAATGTGGCCGATCCTGTGGCTGTTGGCGTGAATGCCATGGGGGAAAAGATGTTCTGGCTCCGGCCGATCATCAAGATTGCGGCCATTGCCGGGCTGAGCTCGGTCATCCTGGTCATGCTGCTCGGTCAGCCGCGCATCTTCTATTCCATGGCCCATGATGGTTTGCTGCCGCCGGTCTTCTCCAAGGTTCACCCGAAATTCAAAACGCCATATGTAAGCTCGTTGCTGACGGGTGCTGTGGCGATGCTGCTGGCCGGGATCCTGCCGATCAGCATCCTTGGAGAACTGGTTTCGATCGGAACCCTGCTGGCTTTTACGATCGTGTGCATCAGCATCATTGTGCTGAGGAAGACCCGACCGGATATCCACCGTCCGTTTAAAACACCCTGGGTCCCTGTCATCCCGATCCTTGGTGCGGTCATTTGCCTGGCCCAAATGCTGGCCCTGCCGTTCGATACCTGGTTACGGCTTATCCTGTGGATGGCTCTCGGCTTTGTGATCTATTTCACCTACGGGATCAAGCACAGCAAGCTGAGGATCAACTCACATTAAACAGATCACATCCGTTTCAACATCTCCCGGACGATCTGTTCGGCTCCTTCGGCTACCTGCGTAATGGTGGCATCAAGCATATAACAGGGAGTGGAAAAGATCTTATGGATTTCGTCCACAACAACTTCGCCATGTGTGGTCGTTGTATAAGCCGATCCGGTCTTCCGGATGAAATTCCCGGAATCCTTATCATGTCCCGTGGTCAGGTTGGTCCCGGTCACCATCTTCGCCAGGATGACCGGTGCGATGCACATGGCCCCCACCGGTTTCTTCAATTCCATCATGGCGCGGATGGCTTTTTCGACACTGGGATTCACCCTGCATCCATCCCCTTCATACGCCCATGAGCACAGGTTCTTGGCTGCGCCAAACCCGCCGGGCAGGATCAGGCCGTCAAACGCTCCCGCGTTAAAATCAATGAGCGACATGATCTCTCCGCGTGCAATGCGCGCGGCTTCCACCAGAACATTCCGCCTTTCGTCCATCACCTTCCCGGTGAGATGATTCACCACATGATATTGTTCCATGTCCGGGGCGAACAATTGATATGCAGCCCCCTGACGGTCGATGGCAAGAAGGGTCAGAACGGTCTCATGAATCTCGGCCCCGTCGAAAACCCCGCATCCCGAAATGATCACGGCAAACTTTTTCATGACAGCTTGGATTTCCAGTTTTACAATGCATTTCAAAAATACGGTTTTTATCCTAAATCCATCCAATAGTATTAACTTTGCGACGTTTATCCTTCAATTCAATTCATTTATAACTCCCAATACTCCAGTTTCATGAAGAAGATCCAGATGGTTGACCTCAGGAGTCAATATCTCAGTATCAAGAATGAAATCGACCAGGGCATCCAGCAGGTGATCGATTCCTGCGCCTTCATCAATGGCCCTGCAGTGCAGTCATTCCAGGCATCCCTGGAACACTATCTTGGGGTGAAGCATGTGATCCCCTGTGCCAACGGCACCGATGCCCTGCAGGTTTCCATGATGGCACTCGGCCTTCAGCCGGGGGATGAGGTCATCACCGCCTCCTTCACTTTCATCGCAACGGCGGAAGTGATCGCCCTTCTGCGGTTGACCCCGGTCCTGGTGGATGTCGATCCCGATACCTTCAACATCGATCCCGCGGCCATCGAGAGAGCCATTACCCCGAAGACGAAAGCCATCGTTCCGGTCCATCTGTTCGGCCAATGCGCCCCGATGGAGGAGATCCTTGCCATCGCTAAGAAACACCACCTGTATGTGATCGAGGACAATTGTCAGGCCATCGGAGCCGATTATATCTTCGCGGACGGAACCCGCCGGAAAGCGGGCACCATGGGCGAAATAGGCTGCACCTCCTTCTTCCCATCCAAGAACCTCGGTTGCTACGGCGACGGAGGAGCCATCTTCACGAATGATGATGAACTGGCGAAACAGCTCCGGGTGGTGGTCAACCATGGGATGACAGTTAGATATTACCACGACTATATCGGGGTCAATTCCCGGCTTGACAGCATCCAGGCGGCGATCCTGAAAGTAAAGCTGGGGCACCTGGATGAATATGCAGCCAGCCGGCGCAGGGCGGCCGACTTCTATGACAGGGCGTTCACCGGTCAATCAAACCTGAAGACGCCCATAAGATATAC
>DAIRDK010000142.1:0-7329 GCA_036796175.1 Bacteroidales bacterium
TTATTTTCATTGCAGGAACCACGCCCGGGAAAGTTAAGGTCGAGGCGAAGTCGGGAACGCTGTGGCCGGGAGCACATGAGATCCACACGTTGCCGGCCGCATTTGTGATGATGAAGCCCACCGCTGAACAGCTTCCGGCGACCACAAAACCCATAGGGCGCATGATCGGGGCTGATATCTCCTGGCTGCCACAGCTGGAAGCTGACGGAAAGAAATTTTATGAGAACGGGAGTGAAATCGATGCCATTCAGCTTTTAAAAGCACACGGTTTCAATGCCATTCGCCTGCGACTTTTCGTCGATCCCGGGAACGATCAAGGATACAGTCCCGGGAAAGGATTTTGCGACCTGTCCCATACCCTGGCGATGGCAAAACGGGTCAAGGAGGCCGGCATGGATTTGTTGCTTGATTTCCATTACAGCGACTACTGGGCCGATCCGCAGCAGCAGTATAAGCCGCAGGCATGGAGTACTTTGAGCTTCGATATCCTGAAAGACACCGTAAAAGCTTACACAACACGGGTCTTGCTTGCCTTCAGGCAACAGGGCACCATGCCGGCAATGGTGCAGGTGGGAAATGAGATCAACCATGGAATGCTATGGCCCGACGGCCACATCAGCAATCCCGACCAGCTTGCGGCCCTGCTGAAAGCCGGCATCGAAGGGGTGCACGCAGCCGATCCCTCGATCCCCGTGATGCTGCATATCGCCCTCGGCGGACAGAACACGGAGGCCGTCTTCTGGCTGGATAACATGATCGCCCGGGGGGTTCAGTTCGACATCATTGGCCTCTCCTACTATCCTAGATGGCACGGCACCCTGAAGGATCTGAACCTGAATCTCCGGGATCTGGCGGAACGCTATAACAAACCGCTGAATGTCGTCGAATACGCCAATTACAAGAAAGAAGTTCATGAAATCCTATTCGGTTTGCCCGGCGACATGGGCAAGGGCGCCTGTTTCTGGGAACCATTGAATGCCTGGAGCGGGTTGTTCGACAAGGAAGGCCATGCGACAACAGATTTTGCTGTGTATGACACCCTCCATGCCGAATATATTACATCTGGAAAATGACAGATATGGGAACGAAACTGAGGAGGTTTTTAAGTCGCTACATTGACTATAAAATGGGCTTGTATGGGGGTGTGGTGATGGGCGTGATCGTCTTTTTCGTGAATTACTTTCATACTTACGACTGGACTGGTCCCACGACTGCTGCGTTGAAACAGGCTTTCTACACCTTTCTTTTCGGCGGTGTGATCATGCGGGGCTCTGAACTTCTCGCAACCCGCATCCCAGGCCGCTCGTCTGCCCTCCTGCTGGCCTGCCTGATCCCCTCCGCTGTCTCCATTGGACTGACGTTTGCCTTGCACAACCTGAGAGGCACCCCCGAACCGCTGGCCTCAACCATTCCCACTGCCATTTTCGTGATCCCTTCGACGGCAGTGTGGGGGTATTTAAAAAGAAAGAACGGATGGCGGGAGGGAAGGATGGAAGGATACAAGGATGCAAGGATACAGGAATCATGAAAGATGGATTTGGAAAACGGGAGGAGGGTGAAAAACAATTAAAAATATTTTCTATAAATATGTCAGCAGATGTAAATTATTCTGAATTTTGATAGAAAATATTCGTTCCATGAAAAATTTCATTCTTTGTTGTATTGTCCTGTTTATCTCCCTGGGAGGGCAGGCGCAGTTCATCCCCATGCCGTTGAATTACCCTGATGACGGAACGGCTTATATGTCGTGGTTTACTTCGATCGTTGATGACAGCAACGTCTGGGTGGGAACAGTGCATGAAGGGTACAACGGTTATTTGCCCTACGATCAGGCCGTACGGACAACCGATGGAGGGGAGTCCTGGGAATTTAAAACAATTCCGGTCACCGGTACCCCCTGGATCCAGCATCTCGCAGCCGCTAATGCCAACACCTGTTACTACGTTTACATCGACGGCGTCACCTATGAGAACGGAATATGGAAAACAAGCGACGGAGGCGACTCCTGGGCTAAAGTAACCACCAACCAGTTCCAGGGAGGGTGGCCTAACGCGATCCACTGTTTCACTGCAGATACTGTTGTGGCTGTTGGGGATCCGAATCCGGCTTATTTTGAGATCCAGATCACATACGATGGCGGCAGCACCTGGACCCGTGTCCCCCAGGCAAACGTTCCCACTGCGCTGAGCAATGAATGGAGCACACAAGGCAACTTCTTTGCAGCCGGAAATACGATTGGTTTTGGAACATCCCACGGCCGGTGCGTTCATTCACATGATCGGGGCCTTCATTGGGAAGCCGTCCAGGTGGTGGACGAGTACATGGAATTCTGCTTCGGTGATTCCCTGCATGGTGTCGGGTTCCGGCCGGGAACCGCCGAGGGATATTACACGACCGATAATGGAGGGGATACCTGGAAGTTCCTCTCAAACATCAATAACTACGTCCTGGCCAGTATGAGCAGTGTGCCTGGGATCAACGGGGCTTATGTCATCACCGCTCTTGATACGACTGTTTCCGATAGCCTGATGGTCTTCTTTACTACCGATTTTTTCAGTTCTTTCATTAAGATCGATTCAAATATTACCAATGCGTCAGGTATTAACTTTCAAAGTCCTTCCAACGGCTGGCTGGGCGGCAGTTATTTCTGGCACAATAATATCCACAAATACATCGGTGTTCTGACCTCCATTCCTGAACCACCATTGGAACAGGGAAAGATCAACATCGCCCCCAATCCCACCCGGAATCTGTCATTCGCCCGGATTCCTGAAAGCTGGATCGGGAAAAAGGCCGGATTATTCATATACGACCTCAACGGAAGACTTGTCAGGCAACGTAACCTGGGGATGCTGTACGGGATGGTCACACTTGATGCCACGGGATTACCGGCAGGTGTTTTTATCGTTCGGATCGAAACAGAAACAGGCGAGAGCCTCAGTCAGAAATGGGTGCTAAGGAGGTAGACGGAATGGCGGGATGGAAGGATCGCGGAGTAGTGGGATTGCGGGATGCAGGGATATCCCGTCTCGTCTACGGCCACTGGAGGCTGGCGGAGTGGAAACTGGGCGACCGGGAATTGCTGACTCTGACCAGGCAGGTGCTGGAACTCGGGATCGATACCTTCGACCATGCCGACATCTATGGAAATCATACGTGCGAAGCGCTCTTCGGCGATGCCCTGGCCCTTGAACCGGGACTCCGGAACAGGCTGAAGCTCGTTACCAAATGCGGTATCAAACTGGCCAACCCGAAGTTTCCGGAGCGGAAGATCAAGACCTACGACTATTCATACAGCCACATCATTTCCTCCGTTGAACAGTCGCTCTGCAACTTCCGCACCGACCGGATCGACCTGTTGCTGCTGCATCGCCCTTCTCCATTACTGGATCCCGAAGAAGTTGCAAAAGCCTTTTCGCAATTGAAACGAAGCGGGAAAGTCCTGTCGTTTGGTGTCTCCAATTTTACGCCTCTGCAATTTGAGATGCTGGACAAATGCACGGAAGAGCCGCTCATCACCAACCAGGTCGAGATCTCGCCATACTGCCTCGAGCACTTCGAGAACGGGAACCTGGACTTCTTCCTGAAAGAGAAGATCAGACCCATGGCGTGGTCGCCCCTGGCCGGTGGCCGGTTGCTGCATCCGGTTGACGAAAAAGGACACCGGATCCTTGATGTGATGAGTCAGATCGCTATGGAAATGAACATCAGCGCCCTGGAAAAAGTCGCATATACCTGGCTTCTCAGGCATCCGGCCAACATCATCCCGATCATCGGATCGGGCCGTATTGAACGGATCCGGATCGCGGCCGATGCGCTCCGGATGGATATCGGTAACGAAAATTGGTTCAGGATCTATAATGCCTCCAAAGGCAATGAAATTCCCTGATCAGGTCATATTCGGGATTTCTGCAGTAACTTTACACAACTATGAAAATATCCATCAGCGGCGGAACCGGTTTCATCGGCAGTGTCCTGGTTGCCGAACTGGTCAAAAAAGGGCACCAGGTGGTCCAGATTACCAGGGACTCATTCGGCATGCCTCTTGAGGAGTTTACGGGTAAAAAGATCGAAGGGGCCGATGTAGTGGTGAATCTTGCGGGGGCTCCCATCAGCAGGCGTTGGACCTCCCGGTGGAAGGAGGAGATCAGGAACAGCCGGGTCCTCACAACGCGAAAGATAGCGGAAGCCATTGCCGCGGCAACGGTCAAGCCCAGGGTCCTGATCTCCGGTTCGGCGATCGGGATCTATGACGACATCCACACGCATAGCGAGGAGAGCACGAACTTCGGGCAGGGCTTTATGACAGAAGTCTGCCGGGATTGGGAAGCCGAAGCCGGGAAGGCGCAGCCGTTCACCCGGGTGGTGATCCTCCGCCAGGGAGTTGTCATCGGCGACGGAGGGATGGTCGCCAAAATACGTTTCCCGTTCAGCATCGGGTTAGGCGCCCGCATCAGCCGGGGAGATCAGCACCTGTCGTTCATCTATATTGATGACCTGGTTTCATTGATCCTGACGGCAATAGAGAATGACTCCATGACAGGGATCTATAATGCCGTGGCCCCGTGGCCGACCGACAACCGCCATTTCAGCGAAGTGCTTGGCAAGGTTCTGACCCAGCCGGTATTCCTGAGCATCCCTTCGTTTGCCTTGAAATTGCTGTACGGCGAAGGAGCGCAGGTGGTTACAGGCGGTCAACGAGTACTGCCCGAAAGGCTCATGAACGAAGGATTCCAGTTTAAGTATCCGACGATCGAGAAAGCGTTGGTCAGGACTTTCCGATAGCCACCTGCCACCAGCTATCTGCTAATCGCCGACAATCTTCATCTCCCCGACCAAATTCCCGGCCCCCGCATACCTGTCCATGATGAACAGCAAGTACCGGATATCCAGGGTGATATTCCGGCATTGGGTCGGATCATACATCAGGTCGCTCATGGTGCCCTCCCAGTTGCGGTCGAAATTCAGCCCGAGCAGTTCACCACGGGCATTGAAGACCGGGCTGCCTGAATTGCCTCCGCTCGTGTGGTTGCTGGCAATGAATGCGACATGCAGGGAACCGTCAGGATCCGCATAACGGCCGAAATCACGGGCGGCGAGAAGAGCTTTCAGCCTGGGATCGATGATGTAATCGTAGACCGTTGTATCTTCTTTGGCCAGGATCCCGTCGGAGGTCGTGAAATAATTATAGCTGACGGCATCCTGAGGTGAGAAGCCGTCCACCTTTCCGTATGCAAGACGTAAAGTCGAGTTGGCGTCGGGATAGACCCGGCGTTCTTTCTGCATCTCCATCTGAGCGGCCATATATATCCGCTGGAGGCTGTCAAGCCTTGCCTGCAGGGGCTGAAGGCGGGGTGTGACGCCTTTGTTAAGCTTTTCGGTAACACTCCGTGTGTACATAAAGGCAGGATCTTCCAGGATCTTTTTCACTTCGGAAGGCTTGTACCCTTCAAGGAATGCATAGAGCCGGGATGAATCGGCGAAGATCGACCGCCTGTACAGATCTTCCGCATACGGTGTGGCATTGCCCTTGAATTTTTTATCGATCTCCGTGAATACCGAAGGCAGCAGGGTCATATCAAGACCGGATCGCATCTCTGGCAGCATTGCCTCCATGATCTTTTTATCGACCGTTGCATTGTAATTTTTATAAAAATCCTTCGCTGCTGCCTTGCGGCTCTTTAATTCCTTCTGAAGTGCCTCCGGTTTTGTATCCTTTGCCCGGCTCAGTTTAACCAGGTCTTCGAAAGAGCCCGCCAGCCGGAAGATCTCGGGCGACATGCCGGCTTCGGTCAGGTAAACACCCGACATCGAGAGGGGTTCGATCTGGTCGTAGGTTTGGGTGAAGGCTGGGATGAGGATTAGGTAATCCGATGTTCGTTGTTGGTTGTTCGATGTTCGGTTTTGGAGGGCCCAGGCAGTGAATTGCTTTTCGTATTCAAGTTTGACGTTGACCGCGTCGAGGCGGCGGATGCCGCGGGTCTCGCCGATCATCTTTTTCCAGGCATTGGCAATGCCGGCCTGCTTGTTCGCATACTGCAAGGCGATGAGCCGGCTGGTATCCATGGCAGCGCCAATAATGTCGAGACGATCCTGGCGAAGCCTGATCCTCACCGGATTCTCCTTCAACGCAGTCATTTCCATGCCCCGGGCCGGTAAATACTCCCGGGTCGTTCCCGGGTATCCGAAGATGAAGGTGAAATCCCCCTGAGCGTATCCTCTGAGGGAAATGGGAACCGACCACGCGGGAACATAGGGGACGTTTTCCGGTGAAAAGTCTGCCGGTTGATTGTCCTTTCCCGCATAGATCCTGAACACCGAGAAATCTCCCGTATGCCTTGGCCACATCCAGTTGTCGGTATCACCGCCGAATTTCCCGATTGATGACGGTGGGGCCCCAACGAACCGGATATCCCTGAACACCTGCGTGACCAGCAGGTAATACCTGTTTCCGTAATAAAATGGCCTGACGCGGGCTTCGTAGATAGTTCCCTGTGCGGCTTCCTTCTCGATCGCTGCGGCATTGGCCCTGACCGCTGCAGTCCGTTCCGACTCGGTCAGGGTTGCAGCCACTCCGGCAAGGACCTGTTCGGTGACATCCTCCATCCTGACCAGCAGGGTTACCGTCAATCCTTTCACCGGCAGCTCATCGGCTTTGGTTTTCGCCCAGTAGCCGTCGGTGAGGTAATCATGTTCCAGCGTACTCAGCGATTGGATCGTTCCGAAACCGCAGTGGTGGTTGGTCAGGAGCAACCCCTCGTCAGAAACGATCACGCCGGTGCAGCCGCGCCCGAACATGACGATCGCATCTTTGAGCGACGAATGGTTAATGCTGTAAATGTCGTCAGCTGTCAGTTTCAGTCCCATCGACTGCATCTGCGAGATGTTGGCCTGCAGGAGCATGGGGATCCACAGGCCTTCTTCGGCGCGGGAAGGATAAACAGATAAGCAGATAAAAGAGATAAGCAGATAAGAGATCTTTTTCATTTTGTTTTTTTTAACCACAAAGGACGCAGAGGACACAAAGGAAAGAAATTTTTTCCGTGTCCTCCGTGTCCTCTGTGGTGAAATTATACCTGTTTGAGTTTCCAGCTCCCCTTCCTGAACATCCTCCACGCCACGACGGTCATTGTCGTTTCCGCGATCACGATCGCAGTGAACACACCGGTCTGTTCCATCCCCGCAAGAATGGAGAGGATGTAGGCCAGGGGTATCTCAAACAACCAGAAGCAGAACACGTTGATCCGGGCGGGTGTCATGGTGTCACCGGCGCCGTTGAAGGCATTCACGATAACCATACCGGCTCCGTAGGCAACGAATCCCGCACTA
>DAIRDK010000143.1:0-7298 GCA_036796175.1 Bacteroidales bacterium
CGACAAAAAAGGCGTTGTGTTGGACATCATGACGTTTTCCACAACTTATGGGGGAAGCGAACGGATCAAGAAAACGGTTCAAAAAGTGATCCGCTCGTTCGCCCACATCGGGTTCGCTGTGATCATCGGGCGGGGCGGGGTAGCGGTTACACGCGATCATCCGAATGCGTTGCATGTCCGGCTGACCGCTCCCATCGACTGGCGGGCGAAGGAGATCTCGGAGCGCCATGGGATCCCAGTCCTCCAGGCCAGGAAAATGGCCGAAGAGATCGACGTCAAGCGGTACAAACTCATCGAGAATCTCCTGGGCAAAAAACCCGATCCTTACATCTTCGACCTGGCTTTCAATTGCATGTACCTGTCCAGGGAAGAGATCGTCCAGGCCATCATCCGCCTCATGGAAATGAAAAAGATGATCTGATCTGTTTAATGAATCTGTTTTTTATTTATACATTTACATAGCTGAATTTTTGGCAGATTACTGTTTTACCCTTTTCATCATGTTCAGAATCGAAAGCAGGATCAACCCATCGGGTAAGGAATTCCGGCAGAACCGGGAAGCCTACAGGAAGCTCATGGACACCTACCGGGAACGGTTGGCCGCGGTCCGGCAGGGCGGTCCCGAACCGGCGGTCAGGCGTCATAAAGAGCGCGGTAAGCTGCTGGCCCGGGAGCGCATCGATCTGCTGGTCGACCGGAACACGCCGTTCATCGAACTGTCGCCCATGGCGGCGTACGGCTTGTACAACAATGAATTTCCCTCAGCCGGGATCGTCACAGGGATCGGGGTGGTGCACGGCAAGGAGACGATGATCATCGCCAATGACGCGACAGTCAAGGGAGGCACCTATGTCAGGGAGACCATCAAGAAACATGTGAGGGCGCAGGAGATCGCCATGGAGAACCATCTGCCCTGCATTTACCTGGTCGACTCCGGCGGGGTGTTTCTACCGGAGCAAGCCAATGTATTCCCGGACAAATACGATTTCGGACGTTTCTTTTTCAACCAGGCACGCCTTTCGGCTGCCGGGATCCCGCAGGTGGCGGTGGTGATGGGGTCGTGCACCGCAGGAGGCGCATACGTGCCGGCCATGAGTGATGAAACCATCATCGTCAGGAACCAGGGAACGATCTTTATCGGGGGACCTCCGCTGGTCAAGGCGGCAACCGGCGAAGAAGTGTCGGCCGAGGAACTTGGCGGCGCCGAAGTGCACACTTCCGTTTCGGGCGTCGCAGACCATCTGGCGGAGAACGATGTGCATGCGATCCAGCTCTGCCGGAACATCTTCCAGTCCATTCAGCGGACCCAATCCCAGGTTCTGGACACCTATCCTTCGGAAGAACCTTATTATGATCCTGAAGAGCTGTACGGCATTCTGCCAGTCGATCTGAAAAAACCCGTTGACTCCAGGGAGATCATCGCACGAATCGCAGACGGAAGCCTGTTCCACGAATTCAAGGAGCGTTATGCGCCTACCCTGGTGACCGGGTTCTCCCGGATCATGGGATTTCCGGTCGGCATCCTGGCCAATAACGGTGTGCTGTTCGGCGAAACGGCACTCAAGGGCACTCATTTCGTCGAGCTTTGCACATCGAGGAACATCCCGATCCTCTTCCTTCAGAACATCACCGGTTTCATTGTCGGAAAGCAATACGAACGCGGGGGGATCGCCCGCGACGGAGCGAAGTTCGTTCATGCCGTGGCCAATGCCAACGTGCCAAAATTCACCGTGGTGTTTGGCGGTTCATTCGGCGCCGGGAACTACGCCATGGCAGGCCGGGCCTATGAACCCCGGTTCCTGTTCATGTATCCCGGTTCAAAGATATCCGTCATGGGCGGCGAGCAGGCGGCCGGCGTTTTGGTCACGGTCAAGGAGGAACAGCTGCGGGCTGCGGGGAAACAGGCTTCCAGGCAGGAGCTCGAAGAACTCCGGAAGAGCATCCTGGAAAAATACGAGACGGAAGGATCCGCCTATTTCAGTACGGCCCGCCTGTGGGACGACGGGATCATCGATCCCGTGGACACGCGCAAGATCATCGGACTGGGAATCGCCATATCCCTGAACCGAAAGTATGAACCAACGCGATACGGAGTATTCCGCATGTAATATGAAACCATACGAAACGATAGAGACCGAACTGAACGACCGGGCGCTGACTGTATGGCTGAACCGGCCTGATGTCCATAACGCCTTTGACGAGCGCATGCTCCGTGAGGTGACAGACTGTTTCGAACAACTGGCTCCGGAGGTGCTCTGCGTGGTGTTGAGGGGGAGGGGCAAGTCCTTTTGCGCCGGCGTTGACCTGAACTGGATGCGAAGCATCTCAAAAAACAGCTATGAGCAGAATTACCAGGAGAGCCTGCTGCTCTCGAAATGCTTCCTGACGATTTATAGCTGCCCCAAGCCAACGATCGCTGCCGTGCACGGTGTGGCTCTTGGCGGGGCCAACGGGTTGCTTGCTGCTTGCGATATCGCCTATTGTACGGATGATGCGGTATTTTCACTGAGTGAAGTGAAGATCGGCATCATTCCCGCCTGCATCTCCCCGTATGTTGTAAAACGCGTGGGGGAATACGGCGCCCGTGAGCTGATGCTCACCGGAAAGCAGATCCCGGGCCCCGAGGCCCAGCGGATGAACCTGGTGAACAGCTCCGTGCCAGCAGATCACCTGGAAGATGCATTAGCAGATACGATCGGTTTCCTCCGCACCAGCGGGCCGGAAGCGATGGCACAGGGGAAACGGCTTCTCTTCGAGATCTGCAACCACATGTCCCTGGAAGAGGCCTATGATTTTACGGCCCGGATGATCGCCGATATCCGGGCATCTGCCGAAGGACAGGAAGGGATGTCGGCTTTCCTGGAAAAACGAAAACCAAATTGGGTGAAGTGATGGGAATGATCCGGAAAATACTCATCGCCAACCGGGGCGAGATCGCCTGCCGTGTGATCCGGACAGCCCGAAAGCTGGGTATCCGGACGGTTGCCGTCTATTCGGAGATCGACAGCGATTCGCTGCATGTGACTCAGGCGGATGAAGCCTGGTGCATCGGGAAAGAGGAACTGAGCGAGACCTACCTGAACATCTCCAGGATCATCGAGACGGCCAGGGAAGCGCATTGTGACGCGATTCATCCCGGCTACGGATTTCTGGCAGAGAACCCGAAGTTCGTCGAAGCCTGCGAAGCGGCAGGCATCCTGTTCATCGGACCCAATGCCCAGGCCATGCGGGTCATGGGGAATAAGATCGAAGCCCGGGAGTTCGTAACCAGGACAGGAGTCCCGATCACAGCCGGCTTGTCCGGCACTCCGGAGGAGCTCATGCACAAAGCGCATACGATCGGGTTCCCGGTCCTTCTGAAAGCCGCAGCAGGTGGGGGCGGCAAGGGGATGCAGATCGTCCGTGAACAAAACGAACTGGCCGGAGCCATTGAGTCTGCATCGCGGCAAGCCCAGGCCTATTTCGGGGATCCTTCCGTCTACATTGAAAAATACATCGAAGAGCCCAGGCACATCGAGGTTCAGATCCTTGGCGACAACCACGGACATGTGATCCATCTCTTTGAACGTGAATGCTCGATCCAGCGCCGTTACCAGAAGATCATCGAGGAGTCGCCCTCCCCCACCCTCACCCCGGAGGTTCGCAGAGAGATGGGGGAAGCCGCCGTCCGCATCGGGCAGGCCATCGGTTACAACAACGCAGGTACGATCGAGTTCCTCGTCGACCGGGATCTGCATTTCTACTTCCTCGAAATGAACACGCGCATTCAGGTAGAACATCCCGTCACCGAACTCGTGACGGGCATCGACATCGTGGAGGAGCAGATCCATGCGGCCTCAGGGGATCCTCTCCGGTTCAGGCAGGAGGAGATTCTCCAGCACGGACACGCCATCGAATGCCGGATCTATGCTGAAGATCCGTCGAACCAGTTCCGGCCATCACCCGGGAAGATGACCCTGTACCGTGAGCCTGTCCTGCCCGGGATCCGGATCGATACAGGGATTACCGCCGATACGGAGATCAAGAGCAGTTTTGACCCGATGATCTCCAAACTTGTGGTCTGGGGGAGGGACCGGCATGAAGCCAGGCTGAGCATGCTGACCGCACTCAGCGGGTACATCATCCACGGGATCCGCACCAACATCCTGTACCTCATGCGGCTGTTGCAGGAAGAAGCATTTGTTCAGAATACCGTCTCAACAAAATTCTGCGATGCTCACACGGAACATATCGTGGAAGCGATCGTTGCCGAACGGCAGGCGATACCTCCAGCGGTTCCCGTGACCGGGTATCTGATCAGTACGCTGACCAGGAAGGAGAAGGTGTTTCGTAATCCGTGCGAGACGGCCAGTCTGTGGCAAACGGTTGGCTATTGGCGCAACCGGATGCAAATCGGGATCACGTTTGAGGATGATGATCTCCCTGTGAGCATCGATTCCTTCAGTGAAAGGCATTATGATTTCATGATTGACGGCAGGCAGGTCATCGCCCGTCCCATGGAATATTCGGATCACAGCGTGGAATTCTCCCTGGATCAGAATCACTTTAAAGTATGGATATCCGAAGGAACCGACGACAAGGCTTACGTGAGTTACTGCAACCATATTTTCCGTTTGCGGCGCCAGGATTTTCTGCCGGAGTCGGCGCCGGCTGTTTCATCGGGAGCCGGTGGCGGCCATGGCCTCTACGTGACCTCACCGATGCCCGGGAAAGTGATCAAGATCCTGGCGAATGAAGGGGCTGCCGTGAAAAGCGGTGATGTGCTGCTGATCATCGAGGCGATGAAAATGGAGAATGCGGTGACCGCTCCGCGGGATACGGTGGTGGAACGGATCAACGTACAGGTGAACGACCGGGTAGAGACCTCGACTCCGCTGGTCTACCTTGAATCAATCAAAACAAACGAGTGACATGAATTATCCCAAACGCGTAACGATAGGCGACATCACCGTCAGGGACGGTTTCCAGCATGAGGAGATCTTCATTCCGACCGATGCCAAGGTATGGCTTGCGGAACAACTGATCCTGGCCGGATTCCGGCACATCGAGGTCACCAACCTCGGAAATCCTGCAGGCATGCCGCAATTCAAGGATGCCGACGAGGTGCTGAAGCGGATCCGCAGCAGCAAGCTGGTTAAGGACCTTCTTCCAAACGTCTCGGTAACGGCCATTACGATCCGTGAGAAAGCCATTGAACGGGCCATCCGCGCAAAAAAAGAGGGCTATGGTCCGGATCGGATCCTGTTGATGGTATCCACCAGCGAGTCCCATCACCGGAAGAACTCCGGGATCAGTCTTGAGGATTACTGGAAGATGGCGGAGAAGTACATTCCGCAGGCCCGCGATGCCGGGCTGAAGGTAAACGGGACGGTAAGCACGATCTGGGGGTGCCCGATCGAAGGCCCCACGAAGATGGAGAAGGCGATTGAGTTCACGAAGCGATGGTTCGATATCGGCGCTCATGATGTCGAGCATGCGGATCATGACGGATCGGCTTCCCCCGACCGGGTTTACCGGTATTATTCCATGCTGCTGGATTCCGGCGTACGCGTGGAGAAACAGATCGTGCATTTCCATACGACCCGCGGCTGGGGACTTGCCAACGTGCTGGCTGCCCTGCAGGCCGGGATGGTCAATTACGAATCGACGATGGGCGGCATCGGCGGCCAGCCTGCCAACTTTGTCAGCGGTGTTCCGGTGGCCGGGACGGGAAGCTATTATTATAAAGATCCAAACCTGGTCGGGCTCGTTTCCACCGAGGATCTGGTGGTGATGATGGATGAGATGGGCATTGACACGCAACTGGACGTGGACCACGTGCTGGAGATCGGGACCCTGGTTGAACGGATCGTCGGCCGGCGTTTGCGTTCGGAATCGATCCGGAACGGAAGGATACCGAAAACCCTAACGGGAAGAGGCTGATGAAGATCATTGAATCACCGCGGGAAGGATTCCAGGGCTATGACCGGCTGATTCCCACCGAGCACAAGGCGAGGTATATCAACACGTTGCTGAAGGCCGGCTTCGACACCGTGGAAGTCGGCAGCATCGTTTCACCCAAGGTCGTGCCGCAAATGGCCGATTCACTTGAGGTCCTGGAAAAACTGGATCTTTCATCCACCCGGTCGAATGTCATGTTCCTTGCCCTGAACCGGAAGGGAGCCGGCATAGTTGCCTCACTGGACGGGATCACGCATATCTCCTACCCGTTCTCATTCTCTCCGACATTCCTTGAGAAGAATGCCCGAACGACGGTAAAGGATGCCTTTGAGACCGTGCAATTCGTGTCAGACCTCAGTGCCCGGACAGGCAAGATCCCCGTGATCTATATTTCGTACGCTTTCGGAAATCCATACGGCGACGAGTGGAACCGGGAACTGTTGATCGAATGGGCGGGAAAGCTCATTGGCGCCGGGGTGAACTGTATTCCGCTTTCCAATGTATCCATCGAGATCTCTGCAGAGATGATCCGGGATATCTTCGATCCGCTGATCAGCACTTACCCGGATACGGAATTCGGTCTTCATCTGCATACGGCGTCCCACGACTGGTTTCCCAAACT
This sequence comes from Bacteroidales bacterium, assembly GCA_036796175.1. Lineage (GTDB taxonomy): Bacteria > Bacteroidota > Bacteroidia > Bacteroidales > FEN-979 > DAIRDK01. Next base: position 6,563 of record DAIRDK010000143.1, read on the forward strand.
GGAGGCCGCATACAACGCCGGCGTCCGGAGGTTTGATGCCGTAATCGACGGTCACGGCGGCTGCCCGATGACAGGAAAAGAGATGATGGGCAACCTGGCCACTCAAAATCTTCGCTACTTCCTCCTGCAGAAAGGCATCACAGACGGCATAAATGAAGAAGCGTTCAGGATGGCTTTGAACAGTGCAGGGGAAACGTACCGCTGATAATTAATAATTAATAATTAATAATTAATAATATATGTTAATATGTTTTTGAGTGAGGAGCATGAAATGATCCGCAAGACGGTGCGGGACTTCGCGGAGCGTGAGATCAGGCCGGTTGCCAGGGAGCTTGACGAAAGGGGGGAATTTTCCGTTGACCTGACGAAAAGGATGGGGGACATCGGCCTGTTCGGATTGCGCACTCCGAAAGAGTACGGCGGTCTTGACATGGACACGCTGGCCTATGTGATCGCCGTAGAGGAGCTGGCCCGGGTCGACAGCAGCCAGGCCGCGACTCTTGCAGCGCACATTTCGCTTGGCCTGGGACCGATCATGAATTACGGCACACACGCGCAAAAACTCAGCTACCTGCCGCGACTCTCGACCGGTGAAGCGCTGTGGGCCTTCGGTCTGACCGAGCCCGATGCCGGCAGTGATTCGAGGGGAACCAAAACGACGGCACAGCAGGAGGATGACCACTGGATCATCAACGGTTCAAAGATCTTCATCACGAACGGAGCCTCATCGATCAAT
>DAIRDK010000144.1:0-7150 GCA_036796175.1 Bacteroidales bacterium
TAGGATGCTGGATATAGATCGTTTTCCCGAACCCGTAGGGTGAAACATTGATCCTCGACACATACCCGTCGGCCGCGGCATAAACGGGTTTCCCGGTGGACCCTCCGGTCCTGATGTCGATCCCCGAGTGGAAATGATTCTGGCGGATCTCGCCGAAGGATCCGGAGAGGGTGATCGGATAGTCAACCGGGGATCGGAAGTAGCCCCTGGGGGACTGGGATTGAGCGGACAGGATGAACGGATAGACAGATAACCAGATAAACAGATAAACAGATATCTTTTTCAGGTGGTCCATAAGGCGATTATTGCAGGAAGTTGGTTCATGTTCGTAATCACGGCATCGGCTTTCGGGAAGGGGCCGGGTGCCTTGGACGGATTATACAGGACGGTCCTCATCCCGAAATCCTTTGCACCGCAAACATCCTTCCTGTAGTCATCCCCGGTCATCACACATTCAGACGGAGTGACACCCGCTTCCCTGCAGATGGCTTCAAAGAACCGGGGATCAGGTTTTTCGAAACCCAGGTCCCGGGATGTAAAGAAGAGATCGAAATACCCATCCGCCCCGACCCTCTCCAAGGCCTTCACCATGGCCAAGGTATCGGAGATGCCGGCATTGCTGGCAATGCAACACCGATACATGGTCAGCTCCTCCAGGGCTTCCCGGGCGCCCGGGACCCAGGCCACCTCCTTCCAGAGATACATCGGGCCCGGCTCCCCCGAATCAGCCATCACCGTTCCTCCCCAGTCGAAGATCAGCAGCGCAGGCATCAGTTGGTTACGGGTAACAGCGAATAATGTTTCGAATACCCCAGCATCTGTTCCGTAAAATCTTCGGGATACGTGATCCGGATATCCGCAATGGTATCACCCTGCATGAGCGGTTCGAGCACCGGGTTGATGAAGCCGGCGTAGGGAGCGATGTTCAGTTTTTTATACCGGTCCAGGACCTCCTTGTGCAGTCCCTGGTCGACGGTGACTCCGTACTTCTCCACGAGATCCTTGCCGGCCTGGTAATCCCCTTCCGATTTGATGCGCTGGATCTCTGCCAGCAATTGCCCGAAAAGATCCCTGAGAGCTTTGTAGTCGTTGATTTTGACATAGGTTTTGCCGTCCCTGGTGACCTTTCCGATCACGTTACTGTCTTTCCCTTTCTCAAATACCCATTTGGCGATCAGCTGGCGGTCGCGCATATGCGCCTGTTCGATGTTCTTGCCGGGTTGCACCCTCACCAGCTGGGTCATATAGCCGTTCCGAATGTAATTGTCGTATTCGGCTTTGCCCACTTCTTCATTCGGAACAAGCTGCAGCTCAATCAGCTTGGGATCCATGATATAATAGAGGGCGAACAGGTCGGCCCGGGCTTCCTCGAGCGAGGAATGATAGCCTTTCATGGCGTTGGGATTGGTTCCCGGGAGCAACTGCCCGGAAGCATGTCCGAGACACTCATGCATATCGGTGGTGAGATTGCCGGCCAGGAATCCGTATTCTTTGGCCCGGTCGATCTCCTCCTGGTCATATGCGAACTCTTCCAGGAATCCGTTGCCGGCTGCGGCCTGGTCGTAAGCATAGGTAATGTTCTCCATGGTCACCGATTTCGAACCGTGCTCTTTGCGGATCCATTCGGCATTCGGCAGGTTGATCCCGATGGGTGTCGTGGGATCGCAGTCGCCGCCCAGCTGGGCAACAGTGATCACTTTGGCGGATACACCTTTGACTTCTTTCTTTTTAAAACGCTCGTCTACCGGCGAATGATCTTCAAAATACTGCGCATTGGAAGCAATGACCTCGGTGCGGCGGGTGGCCTCCACGTTTTTGAAATTGACCACGGATTCCCAGGTGGCCTTCATGGCCAGCGGATCCCCGTAAGTTTCTATGAACCCGTTCACGTAGTCCACGTTCGAGTTCAGGTCTTTCAGCCAAAGGATGTTGTAGTCATCCCAGGTAACGAGGTCGCCTGTGCGGTAGTACGAGATCAGCTTGTCGAGACCGGTTCTCTGGTCTTCGGTCTCTGCGACGCTGCGCGCTTTTTCCAGCCAGAAGATGATCCTCGTGATGGCCGCTCCGTACATACCCCCCTCTTTCCAGGTCAACTCGGTCACCTGGCCACCGCCCTTCGCCAGCTCTGAATTCAGGCCATACGAGATCCTCGTATCTTTCCCGGCTTTTTCGTCAGCGTTCTTCAGCCCGGTATAATAGGCTTCGGCATCCTTCTGGCTGACGCCTTCGTAGAAGTTGCAGGCAGACTGCAGGATCAGGTCCGACCCGGGATCCAGGGAAACCCGCTTCGGCGCCACATTCGGATCGAAGATCACGTTGGTGATGAACGTTATGAAATCATCAGCCGATTGCCCGTTCTCAAGGGGCAGGCTGTCGGCCGGGATGGTTCTCATCAGCGAATCAAAATAGGTTGCGGTCACCTCCGGGAAGAATTTATCGGTGGAATAATGGTGGTGGATCCCGTTGGAGAACCAGACCCGTTTCATGTAAACGACGAGGTGTTTAAATGCGTCTGCTTCGCGGTCTCCCTTGTAATTGTCGTAGATGCTCTCCAGGGTTCTTCTGACGGCCAGGTTATACTTGCAGTTCTGATCATAGGTGATATCGCGCCCGCACAGGGCTGCCTGTGAAAGATAGTAAATCAACTCTTTCTGCTTCAGCGACAGCTCCTCAAACCCGGGAACCTGGTACCGGAGGATCCTGGCATCGGCAAATTGCTCCGTTTGCCATTTGAACGGGGATTCGTCGCTGTTCTTCTCTTTCTGCCCGCCCGTGCAGGCTGCTAACAATGCACTCATGATCAGGATGATTGTGTAACGAATTGTTTTCATATGTATATATTTATTTATTCAGATCTATGATCTCGTTCCCGTTGAAAACGGGCACTACCCCGGTTTGATCCGGCAGGAACGAGTAAGGTATGACATCATCCAGCCCGAGGGAACGCAGGCGTTCCCGGTGCATGGCCTTGTCAACGTATCCCACAAGGTCGTTCCCGGCGATCGCGTAAAGATCGATGGCGGCATGGACCGCATCGCATAACGCGTAATAACCCGGTTCCTTCAACAGCAGTTCAGCAAGCGCCCCGGCGAACAAGGTATCTTCCAGGCAGAATTTGTTCTTCCAGCCCGAGCACAGGATCACGACGGGGACCTGCTGCCGGATCAGCCACTCCTTAAGCGCCGTGAGGTTGCTGAAGGATCCGATGGCGACAGGAGCCCGTTTCCTGGCGATCTCCAGGGCCCGTGTTCCGTTCGTCGTGCAGTACACCAGGGTTTTTCCCTCTACGCGGTCCCGTGTGAAGCTGAACGCCGAATTGCCGAAATCGGCAAAATCGAGTTTTTGTCCGTCCTGTTCCGAAGCGACCAGGTATCCCTCCTCTTTCTTTTTCCGGGCTTCATCAAGAGATGCCACCGGGATGATCGAGGCGGCCCCGTTCATGAAGGCGTAACACATGGATGTGGTGGCCCGAAGGATATCCGCCAGGACAATGATGCACTCCCCGCCGGTCATGATCTCGCCGAACAGCAACGGGGTCAGGCATACTTCCACACTGTATTTCCTGCCGTCGCGCTCCATTTCATCAATAATACACGACTTCGCAACCCGGATGCTTCTGCCGGAAAGCCGCCACCTTTTTCTCGGAGATCTTCGTGTTAAAGATCTTGATGGATTTCAGGTTCGGCATCTGGTCCAGTACATCCATATTGCTGATCTTGGTGTTATACAGGTCCACCACGGTGAGTTTCCTCATCAGTGAAATGTACTTCAATGTCTTGACGGGTGTTCCCGACATCCGGAGCACCTCCAGGTTGACCAGGTTCGTGATCGGCTGCAGGTCTTCCACCTGGGTATTTTCAAAATCAAGCTCTTTCAGCTGCCGGAGCCCTCCGATCGGGCTGAGATCGCTGATGGGATTTTTCGGGAAGGCCAGTGAGAGGATCCAGTTCATGTTCCGCAGCGGTTCCAGCGTCATGACCCTCGTATCGGAGAACCGGAATTCCCTGAGCCGGCTCAGGTAAAGCACCGGCTGCACGCTGGTGATCTGCGGGTTCTGGTCAATGTGTAACGTTTCCATGCCCGCGATCGCCTGGAGGCCGAATTTATCGGGATCCCGGCTGAGTCCGGCTTGTTTCATGAGGGCTTCTTTCCATGCGGGTTCCAGCGCCTTCCACCAGGCCGTGTTCTCGAACGTCTGGAACACGAACCGGCAGTTGGGGTTCTTGTCGATAAAGTCGTTGCCCTCTTTTAAGGTAAGTCCGGTATTATCGGCTGTAACAAGAGCCAGCCCGGGAAGTCCCGACACAGGATCCAGGTCCTTGACCGCTGTGTAATCAAGGATCAGGGTGGCCAGCTTCGGATGATCCCGCAATGGCTCCAGCGATGCGACCTGGGTATTCCGGATATCCAGGTAAGCAAGCAGTTTCAGGTCTTTCAGGGGGGCCAGGTCGGCAACGGCGGAGTTGGCGCACCGCAGGGTGGCCAGCCTCGGAAGCTGAACGACCGGATCCAGGGATGTGATTGCCGTTCTTCCTTCGAGGTTGATGCTGTCAACAGTCATCAGGGCATGAAGCTGCTCCCTGGTCGGCGTCGGATCCATCTCCACATAATAGGAAAAGACCTTTTTCCATTCGGCCGGCATCGCATTCCACCAGGCCGTCAGTTCGCTGGTGGCGAATATGACCACCACCCCCGGGTGGGCCAGCATGTAACTGACCGCATCCGGCTTGCCGATCTTTGTATTGTCACAATAGACGGATTGCAGGGATGACAGCCCATCCAACGGGGCCAGGGTCTTCACCGGCGTGGCGTTGAACCAGAGCTTGACCAGTGATTTGCACTCCTTCAGCGGAGAGAGGTCGCTCACCTGGGTCCCGGATAAATCGATCAGCGATAGCGCCGTCATGGCAGAAACCGGAGAGAGGCTGCTGACCTCGGTATTCGCCAGGTAGAGCTCCCTGATACCGGTCATCTCCTTCAACGGGTCCAGCGTGGTCACCTGGGTGGAGTTGATGTTCAGTACCTCCAGCCCGGGGAAATTCACCACCGTGGAAAGATCGGTCATCGGGGTGCCCGACAGGTCAAGCTCTTTAACATGGGTACAATATTTCAGCGGCTCAAGGGAGGTCACACCGGTCCCGGCGCACTTCAGGACTTCCAGCGAATTCAGGTTCCGAAGCGGCATCAGGTCGCTGACGGCAGTATTGGAGAGGTTGATGGAAACCAGGGAGGAGAGTTTCGAAAGCGGGGACAGATCGGTGATGGTTTTGTTCCCCGACAGATCGATCTCCTTGCTGTCGACCACCTTCAGGAACAGCCCGTAGATCCTTGAATCACTGATCGGCACGGCCATCCCGTCGACGATAGCGACCGTGTCGTTGAAATGGCTCACTTTGGCCAGCGGCATCCCGTCCTGGACCATCATGTCCTTTCCGAACCATCCGCGCCAGTCATCGGTCAGCCCGTTCCACCAGTTCCTCAGATCTTCCTTTTCGTTGAGCTTGGTAGTATAGATGCTGACGATCTTGAGTTCCTGCTTGCTGTCATCGTAATTGATCTCGAAATACCGGACCTTGTTCGAATTCACCGAATCGCCGTCAACGGTCAGCCCCGCCAGGTTGCGGTTGGCCGTGACATAGAAATAGGTCTGTTGGTCGATATTCGTTTTCACCTCGACATTCTGCACCTGGTAGGTAAATTTTGCCCGTCGGAAAAAAAAGTCCACATCGCTTAGGTAAGCCTGAACATCCTTATATAGCGGTACAAGCCGCTTGTCGTCGAGGTCATCTTCGATCTGCACTTTATCATTCCAGAAGAACTTCAGGTAGCTCTCGTTGATGATGACCTCTTTTTCCTTGACCGGGTTGGCCTTACTGGCCAGAAAATTCAGGGTACCCTCGTAGAACCTGATGATCTGTTCCGCTTGTTGCCGGTACATGTCCATCTGTTCAGCAGGTATGGATGTGGCCTTGATGTCGGCCTGCTGCGGCTTGGCTTTCTGGGTTGTGGACGCGGGTTTCTTCTGCCCGGGCTTTGTTCCCTGCTTGGTCTGCGCAGGTAGCGAAAGCGAAAGCCCCGCCAGGAGCAGGACGACAAAACATGTGCGAAGGACGGTTCTCAGTTCATTCCCCATGGGTGTAGTTTCTGATTAATTCCTTTTTTTCCGTCTCGCTGATCCGCATGATGTTCGAGATCAGCCAGCCCGAATTGACGCTGTTCCGGTTAAAGTAAGAGACTTCAAAGTACCAGTGCGGTATCTGGAAGAAATGAAATTTGACATTGTTCACCGAAACGAACTTCAGCCGGCCGTCCTTGATCCCTGCAACAAACAGGGTCAGCATGTCGGGCTTGTACTCCTTCTCAAGGTAATAATCCACCTGGTCGGGATGATCAAATGCCTTGTGGATGTTCATAAAATCGAGTTCGTGACTCATCGGGTGCAAAAAATAGGTTGCATTAATCGTATCCGTTATATGAGGAAAATAGCTTTCGAACGGGGAAAAGTAGACGTTGGAAAGGACCCACTTATACCCCAGCTTATCCTGTTCCAGCCTCAGGTACAGGATCATGTTCACGCGTTCGCGGTTGTAGGTGAATACCGCGTTGACCTCTGCGAACCAATCATTACCATGAAAATCGAGGAAGTACGGTGTTGACTTGCTGGTGACTTCCAGGACAAAGGCATCCTTGACATCCGCGTTGATGTTTCCTGAGTTATCGAACAGGATCCCGAGGTATTTCTTCCTCATTTTCAGGTCACGGTATCCGGCATCCCCTTCGTAGAATCGCTTGCCGCTCACATCCTCCTCCCCGTTGAACCTCCGGAAGAACTGGTTCACCTGCTTGGTTTGCGCATAGAGCACCGTTTCATCGCCGGTGAAGGAGCCGATCGAGCCCTGTGAAAAAACGAAAAACGGCATCAGTAACAATGCCGTTGTGATCAGTTTCCTTGTTATCATCCTTTTATTTGCTCGTTTCTTTCACCCGGATGTCGCCGAGGAGCACATCCCAGAAGCCGATCAGCCGGCCGCCGATCTGAGTCTCCTTCCGTTTGACATACACAGTAATGTCTTTTTTCGTCGTATCCTCGTAAACCAGTCCCTTTTCCGCATCGAAGCCCTGGAACCGCTGGAAGATGGTGATCACCCCC
>DAIRDK010000145.1:0-7140 GCA_036796175.1 Bacteroidales bacterium
CGGCTCTTACCTCCAGCGCCTCCTCGAGAAAGTGCGCTTCGGAAAAGGGTTCGGGCCTCACCAGCAGCCCGCCGAACACCCTGATCAGCATCCGGGTGACGGGATTCTTTACGCCGTGGCTCATGACGCGGAAGGGCATGCGGCCGCGCATGACATACATGGGCGCACGGCTCACAAATCCGCCGCTCAGCACCAATGCATGGGCTCCGCACCGTTCAAGCATCCGGGCCACCCCGATCGATTCTTCAATTTCCATTCCCCCGCGAAAACCGTCGCGCAGGTTCATCTTCACAACAATCCCCATGTCCTGTCCTGCAGCATGCATGACCTGGTCCATGACCTCACGCATGAACCTGGAGCGGTTTTCAAAGGATCCCCCGTAATCGTCTGTTCGGCGGTTCGTATACGGAGAAAGGAACTGGCTTACCAGGTAGCCATGACCTGCATGTACTTCCACGGCATCAAATCCCGATTCGTGGGCAATGCGGACGGCATCACCAAAGCTTGCTGCGACCAGGTCGATGTCTTTTTGCTTCATGGTCCGCGGGAAAGTGGGCCCGTACAGGTTGATCCCGCCGCTGGGCGCCAGCGGAAGGCTCCGGGTCACGGCATAGCTGGCCATGTTCCCGCAATGACCGATCTGGACGGAAGCCGCAGCTCCTTCGGCATGTACCGCATCGGTCAGGCGCCTTAAGCCAGGGATGGCTTCCTTATGCATCCAAAGCTGGTTGGGGAAAGAAAGGCCGCTCCGGATGGTAGAGGCATAGGCCACTGTGGTCATTCCGATCCCGCCGGCAGCAACGGAACGGTGATACGAGACCAGCTGGTCAGAAACCAGGTGTCCCGGGGCCATTCCCTCATACGCCGCCGCCCGGATCGAGCGGTTCCGGAGTTTTACCGGCCCAATGGAAGCTTCTGTAAAGAGTTTCATTTCCGTCGGCAGTTTTCAGTCTTCACTCTTCACTTTTCACTCTTCACTCAATTCATCCCCCTCTGCTTCTTGATCTCCTCGTAGGCGGCGTTGATCTTCTGGAACTTTTCCGTTGCCGCTTTCCGGACATCCTCGCCGAGATGGCCGACCTTGTCAGGATGGTGCTTCTTGGCCAGCTCGCGGTAAGCTTTTTTAACCTCTTCGTTGGTTGCGCCTTTCGTGATCTCGAGGACATCATAAGCCCAGGAAGGGTTGGTGATGAACATCGCTTTCACCGACAGATAATCTGAGGAGGAGATTCCCATGTAGCCGGCCGCCTGTTCGATCATGGCCACTTCGTCGGGGTGGTACAGGTTGTCGGATGAAGCGATCCCGAACAGGTAATGCAGGATCTGAAGCCGGGAAGAGTAATCCATGTATTGTCCTATTTGCCGGCCAACATCGGCCACGCGGATGTCCTGCTTCAGGATCTCCCGAAGCATGAGGATCATCTGGCCGCCTTCCTGTTCGCCGAACTGGCGGATGAAGAAACTCCGGACATAGTCAAGTTCCGATCTGACCACTTTCTGATCCGCCTTCATGATCGCGGCCGAGAGGACCAGCAAACTCATGGCAAAGTCGCCACGCGGGGTTCCCCGGTAGGCATAACGGCTGCTATCCATGCCGTCGAACATCGAGCCGAGAGCGATGCCGAGTATGGCCCCGATCGGCCCGCCGAAGGCAAAGCCCAGTCCACCTCCTACCCACTTGCCATATCGTTTGCGCCGCGGAGCTTCATTCGGGTAATTACTGCCCCTGTCTCCCGTCTCCCGTCCGCCGTCTTCCGTCTTCCGTCCTCCGTCTCCCGTCTCCCGTCCTCCGTCTTCCGTCTTCCGTCCGCCGTCATCCGCTGACTTCCGGAACATCGTCACCACGGCATAGATAAAAATGCCGGCGATAACGACTACGATGATGGTCACAATATCCATTAGAAGATGCTTGGAGAGACTGGCAGTCCATATTCCTCTACCATATGAATCCCCATCTCTTCGAGCTTGTCGAGGACAGGGTTATAGATTTCCGGGATGACCGGGATGTGAACCCCGCGGATCCGGATCCGTTCATCCATGATCATCTCCACGCCGATGGCGGCCGGAAGAGCCACCGTCCGGGCGATGGATGTATCCGTCTTCAGCGATCCGAAATCGAGCATGCGTGACCGGATCATCTCCTTATGACCATCGGAGAATGCTGCGATAAAAATATGCTGCATGGCCACCATATCCCGGTCGTCGGGCCCCAGCATCATGTGATCGAGCATCAGGTCGGAGGTCACCTCAAAGGTGCTGTCGACTTTCCGGTTGGCGGGCTTGTCGTCGAACAATCCCAGCCATTGCATGGCTTCCAGCGCATGAGCCTGTTCGGGAATGCCCAGGAACCCGGATATCAGATGCCGGATGCCGCCTGCCTGCCGGTCAGCCCGGGACTCCGGAACGGACTTTTCGGGCTGGATCTGGTGGGCGACAATGTCAGCATAGGTCATGCCGGTCATGTCGAAGGTCTCCGGGGAGATCAGGCGGAGCTGTTTCATGGCATGCAGGGTCTCGCACCATCCCGGGTACCTGAACGTACCTCTGTACATGGTCTGTGCCTCAGGGATGCCGTAGATTTCTTTATAGGATAAAGAATCCCGGTTGGGGTAGATATCCAGCTTGCCGACATCCGGGAACTGAAAATGCCAGGGTTGTTTGAACAGATCCCGGGTGGGGAGGGTTACCAGTTTGTTTTTATACAGGTAGACCGCATCGTTATTCCCGGCCAGGACCACCCCTTTGGGGCTCCAGGAAAATTTGTACCGGAACGGGTTGTCGGCCGATTCGGGAGCAGGCAGGGCGCCGCATATCGAATAGAACTCGAGGACGCCGCCGCCTTTGGTGTGGATGGAATCGATGATCCGCATGGCCGACATGTGGTCAATGCCCGGATCGAGCCCGATCTCATTCAGGATGATCACGCCCGCCTCCTTGGCTGCGCGGTCGAGAGCCCGCATCTCAGGTTTCACATAGGAGGTGGTGACCATATTCTTTTTCCGGGCAATGCAATGCTTTGCGACCATGACATGGAATGCATAGGGCAGCAGGCTTACCGTGAGATCGTGGCCGTCGATCAGGGAATCGAGCGTAGCTTCGTCACCGGCATCCCAGGTAACGGAATGGCCGTCGGGATGACCATCGATATACAAAGCTGTTCGCTCAGGAGTATTGGAAGCTACAGTAACTTCAAAGTTCTTCTTCAGCAAATATTGTATGATCGGTTTAGCGACCATGCCGGAACCGAGGATCAGGACTTTGTTCATAGGGTTGTCGGTTATTGGTTGAGGTAGTCTTTCAGATATTCATAATCAGGTGTGAGTTCTCCGCGATGGAGGATGAGTGCCTTCTTAATAGAGCGTGGAAGGTCAAGGTCTTCGAAATTCTCCTCGAAATCGGCGTCGGCAATTGGTTTCACATAATTGGCCAGGACGTCGGCAAACCCGTCGGAAGAATCCCTGGGCAGCTCGGCGGGCAGGATGTCAACGGCCATGACCTGGATCCCTTCCCCCGAAGACCCCATATCAATTGACTCGGTAAAGGGATTGTAAACGTAAATGGGGTCTTCGATTTCAGTCGACTTTATGGTAGATTCGATCGAACCGTTCACATCGCAGCTGATATCGCCGATCACTTTCAGTTTCGGTTCCCCCTTTGAATAGAGCTTCTTCAGGTATTCCCTGGTGATGAGCTTCGGGTAACGGCTGTCCCAGTATATGCAGTTGATCAGCATGGAAAGATGGGGGACATATTTCTCGAACTTGCTGCGGAACAGTTCCGGATGGGTGTAATAATCGTGCAGGTCAAAAGGTTCCCCGTCGATCCGTTCGTACATGTCTTCTTCCCTGAATACGACCTTGTAGATCAGGTTGTCCGGCATCTTTTTGCGGTTCTTCAGGCCGAGCAGTTTCTCCGCCGAGATCTCCTTGACCGGGATCAGCCCGCAGATCTCCTGGGCGCCATGCGAAACATTACCATATCCCGTGAACCCGATCACGAACGGGCGCAGTTCGGCGGGTATGCTGTTTTCAGCGATCAGCTGCCCGATGGTGGAGATGTCGTCCTTCGCTTCGTTTAACGAATGGTAATGGTGAGCCTGTTGGATCTTGACCAGGTTGGTCGGGTAACCCAGCTGCTTCAACCGGAGACCCAGCGACCAGAAGGAGTTGATCATGCCGGCCATGCCGGCATACCTTCCAAAGAAGATGATCCGTTTGCCCTGTTCATCCACCACGCGCTCATAATCGATGAGGTTGCATTTCAGTTCCATCATCCGTTTCAGCATGGGCATGTTCTGCTTCTGCCCCTTGATCACATGAGCAAAAAATACGTAGGTCTTCTCCGGTTCGAAAAATGCCAGCGGCATCTCCTTCACGCCAAAGATCACCGAACATTTTTTCAGGTCTCTGGCGACTTTGGCACCCGCTTTGATGTACTCTTCGTCCTTGAATACCCTTTTTTCAGATGACTGTATGACGATATCCAGTTTCTTTTGTTTAACGAGGCGTTCGACATGTTTCGGCGTGAGCGGGGCACGACGTTCCATGGCATACTTGTCTTCGTGCCTGATGCCGATGAAATTGCTCATAAATCAGTGGAGTTAATAGTGAAAGGCAAAGGTAAAAATTTTCTACATTTGCCCGTTAATTCGTTAACAGAATCTATCTATTAATCTATTTATCAACACATTATGAAAAAACTCCTACTGCTCCTGCTGGTCCTGATCTCAAGTTCATCTCTTTATGCACAACGGTCCAACCTGGTCTTCTTCTCCGAACAGGGAGAACGGTTTTTCCTGGTACTTAACGGGATACAACAGAACGGAGATCCGGAGACCAACGTAAAGATCACTGACCTTCCCGCTGCAGCTTACAAAGTGAAAGTGATGTTCCAGGATCCCAAACTCCCTGAGATGGACAAGACCGTTTACATGGAAGCCGGGTATGAGTACACCTGCAATATCAAAAAGAACCAGAAAAGCGAATACGTGATCCGGCTCCTAAGCCAGGTTGCGCTTGACCAGGCGATGCCGCCGGCACCTGCCCAGCGGGTTTATCTGTTCACAACCACACCGGCTGTCAGGACCACTACCACCACGGTAACAACCGGAACATCTGTTTCGGCAGGCACGTCTGTTACCGCGGGAGGAGCAACCGGAGTCAATGTCACGGCAGGCGGCGTATCTGCGGGAGTCTCCGTAGGCACCACCTCGACGACCGTGACGACCACGACCTCTTCGGTTTCCTCTACCATCGCGGCGGATCCGTTAAGTGAGGGCCATCATGAGGCCCATGGCGATGACGTATATATTATGCCTGGGTACAATGGTCCTTACGGCTGTCACCGGCCGATGAGCGACCGGGAATTCCAATCGGTAAAGACCTCCATCTCCACCAAATCCTTTGAAGATGACAAACTGATCATCGCGAAGCAGGTGACCGGGTCGAACTGCCTGTTGTGTTCGCAGATCAAGGAGATCATGAAACTCTTTTCCTTCGAGGATACCCGGCTGGAATATGCAAAGTTTGCCTACCGTTTTGCGTTTGACCAGGGAAATTACTACCAGCTTAACGATGCATTCCAGTTTTCCTCTTCGATCAGCGACCTCGATGAGTATATCCATGGCAGAAAATAGTTTTTTAGATTACATTTGTATCAAATAAATCCAGACACCATGAAAAGGATCATGCAATTCTTTATCCTGGCCGGTTTGCTCCTGATGTGGGGAGAAGCATCCGCACAGGGAACTTCGTTGACTGTTATAGCCGACGAAGGAGAGAAATTCACATTGGAAGTGAACAATTCCATGCAGAATTCCACGCCTGAATCAAGGGTCACGGCCACCAATCTCTGGGGCCCTTCGATCAAGGTAAAGATCTATATTGAAGGAGCGCAGGTTGCTCCCGTATCCAAGAGCATTTTCAACAAGCCCAACGCGGACTTCTATTATGTCCTGCACCGGAATGCGAAAGGCGTTTACGTGATCGACCCGGTCAGCGCCAGCTACGAGCCTTCTGTAAAGGAATCGTCGGCCGCGGCAACTCCGGCGGCCAAGGAGACCAAGGCGACAGAGAACAAAGCCGCCAAGGAGACGAAGGAAGCCAAAGGCAACGGCTGTTCCGAACCGCTGACGGCCGATGAGTTCGTCCCCGTGTATGCCTCCGTTTCAGCCCGCCCGTTCGAAGGAACACGGCTGAGCGGCGCCAAGACGGTGGTGGTGGATAAATGCGTGACCGTTTCACAGCTCCTGGAGCTGTTATATCTCCTGGATCTTGAAACATCCCGCCTGGACCTGGCCAAATACGCCTATGTCCACATCTACGACCCGGGCAATTATTCCGATGTGGATGCCGTTTTTCGTTCCGCCTCATCCGTCGAGTCTTTGCATAAATACATCAACTCCAAGCAGTAACCTGAAATGAAACAGGGAGGCCGTCTGTTCTGGCGGATCATCCTCTGGATCGGGATCGCTTTTTTCGGATCCTCCATCCTGATCGTTCTGGTCTATGGGTTTATCAATCCGCCGATCACGCCGTTAATGGTGATCCGGTACGTTGATCCCGTTTCTCCGTCGCAGCCCTACCGGCTGAAGAAGGAATGGGTCCCGCTGGACCGGATCTCCCCCAACCTGCAGCTGGCCGTAGTCGCTTCCGAGGATAATAACTTCGCCAGGCACTGGGGATTTGATTTCGATGCCATCGAGAAGGCGCAGAAATTCAATGAGCGCAAGCAGGGCAAAAAGATCCGCGGGGCCAGCACCATCTCCCAGCAAACGGCCAAGAACGTCTTCCTCTGGCCCCAGCGGTCGTGGATAAGGAAAGGGCTGGAAGCCTACTTCACCGTGCTGATCGAAGTGGTGTGGAGCAAGCGCCGGATCATGGAGGTTTACCTGAACGTGATCGAGACCGGCAAAGGCATTTACGGTGCCGAGGCAGCATCCCAGGTCTATTTCGGCAAACCTGCCGCCCGATTGTCCAGATCGGAGGCCGCCCTCATCGCAGCCATTCTTCCCAACCCGGCCAAATGGGATCCCCGCAGGCCGACCACCTACCTGATCAACCGCCAGCAATGGATCCTCTGGAACATGGGGAACATCGGCCGCGTGGATTACTAAAATTCCTTGAGGTTTAAGGGGTTTTG
>DAIRDK010000146.1:0-7074 GCA_036796175.1 Bacteroidales bacterium
ACACAATGAAATCGTTCCATGCGGCATCCTGGTTCATGTTGCCCGTTCCGTCTTTTTGATAGACCCATTTGAACGTATGCGGACCCGCCAGCACCGGGTAGGCAAATCGTTTCCAGTCCTGGTTGCCAGACCAGTTGGCGATGAGGTTCCCATCAATATAGAACCTGAGAAAATCGCTGAGCACCTGGCTGGAGACTTTCCGGTAGAACGAGATGGAATCGTCGTACATGACATTGTAGTTGATGATCAGTTCCGAAGTCTGGTTGTCAGCAATCGTTCCGGATTTTGATCCGTAATTGCCTTCCCACTTTGTATTGGGATCGATCGTCCAGTCGGCATTGCCACCAAACTGCCAGTCGAATTTCTGGAAATTTCCGGTTTCCCAGTCTTCCACGATCAGCCCGATCGGCATGAGGAAATTCTTTGTATCGCTCTGGTACATGGCCTGGGCGACATTGTGCAGGATTACGGCCGAACCGATATACGCCGTAGGATCGACCGCTACGGTAAAGACGGCGGTCTTTTCCTGGCCCGGCGTGAGGTCACCCAGGGTATACGGGCCGTCGAGCACCGTGACGAACGGATTGTCGGATGTCAGCGTGCTGATCACGTTCTCTGCGGTATAGAGCCCGGTGTTCCTGGTGAGGATGTTCAGGGTAACCGTTTCGCCCGGATCGAGCCGGCCGTTGTTATTCCCCGAGGGATCAAGTACGGTCATCGACATGATCGTAGGCGCCGGGGCGAACGCACGGATGGTGAATGTGGAAACGGTCACGCTGTCATTCTGGTCGTGCGCCTTGCAAAGGAACAGGATGTCGGTATTGTTCGGCACATCCTGTGCGACGGCGAACGTATACCCTGCCAGGATCGTCTTCGAGGCGCCCTGTGCGATCGCGCCGTACTGTTCAGTCGTATCGGTAAAGGTGATATAGGGAGAGTCTGTCTCCAGGTCCACCACGACATTATCTGCATCCAGGGTCCCGATATTCTTGATCTTAAGCCCGAGAAGAACCGTATCCCCGTAACTCATCATCCCGTCGCCGTTGCCGAAAGCGGTGTCGTTCACCAGGTGGGCGTCATGAACCAGGTTCGGAGCGGGAATGATCAGGTCGATGGGAGAAACATAAGTCATGACCTGTCCGCTGCGATTATCGGCCCAGGTGGGGTAGGCTTTGCCATTGTATGCATCGATGCCCAGGTAATCGCCCATATAGCCGCCGGCCAGGCCGGGTATGGGAGAGGGGGTCATGGAAACGTCGCTCACCTTCATGTCGGTCCAGGTCGTTCCCCCGTCGCTGGAATAAGCCAGCCAGGTTTCGGTCTTGTTATTGTCCACATTGCGGTTATCGTAGGAAACCACGCTGAGCATCCCGTTGGCCTGGTCGCAGGCGATCCAGCCGAAATAGTGATCCTTGCCCAGCCCGGGGGTATCGGTATTGATCTTGACAGGGGTGGACCAGGTTACGCCTTCGTCCGTTGATTTGATGACATAGAGGTCACTTCCGGGGCCCTGGTTGACACCGGGAACGCCCTTGTTGGCCCATACGACGTAGATCGCTCCGCGGTTGGGACCATTGCTGAGGTCAACCGCCATGCTGGGGAAGGAGTTCACACGGTGGTTCGGGGTCACTTCCGACGTGCGGATCCCTTTGATATTGTTGATGATCCGGTAAGCCGGCTGGAAGGTCACACCGCCGTCGTCCGACTTGGCAAAGCCGATCGCCTTCTCGTCCGATGGCCAGCTGTCATAAATAGCCCAGGCCACATAGACCTGCCCTTCGGGACCGCATTTGATATTCACGCCCTGGTTGTGGCTGCCCGCATTGACTCCTGAACTGATGTGCTGCGGGGAGGACCAGTTCACGCCGTTATCGGTGGAAACCGAAATCCCGATCTGGGAATCATTGCTTCCGCCAAAGGTCGTCCAGGAATCGTACACATGGCCTTTGTAATCGCTTGTAGGCCCCCTGTCGACCCACAAGTGATTCTTGTCCAATAGATTGCCAAATCCTGAAGGGGCGTTGGCCACTTTGGAGGTGGTCCAGGTCGCACCCTGGTCATCGGAAAAGGCGACGCTCTGCCCGGAGGCATTGTCAATGAAGCCGATATAGTAACGTCCGGTGAGGTTGATGCAGGCGGCAGGGTCGCCCGAATTGGGACCGCCCGCCCCCTGGAGTTGGCCCTCCCACGTTTCTCCGCCATCGAGGGAATGGAAGAAGTTGGCTCCGTATATGCTGCCGGCCGGAACGGGCGTAGAATTATTGGAGTTCAGGACATGCATCTTATCATTCGGATTCACCACCGTGCTGTTCTCGCTTTGGGTCGATGTTTCCGTAGTCACCGGGACATCCGGGGAATCATCGACGAGGATGCCGTCGGCGATGACCAGCGTACCGGAGTATTGGGCAGGCGGGACCTTATGGTATGGTTCAACCGGTACCAGCCCGAGTTCGGCGCACCTGCGCCAGTAACCCATATTGTCAATGCGGGTGTCGACCTGGTAATTGGCAGGCAGAACAATCTTTTCCTGGGCCTGTGCCGGATGTACGAGAAGGGCCGATACAGCAGCCAGGATCATGGTGGTGAGCAGTCTTTTCATCTGAATAGGTTTGGAATGAATGGTGAAATATTTGAACAAAAATACGAGTTTTAATCTAAAGAAGGAATAAAGAGCCGGTTAAAATTGAATTGAATGCAAGTATATAATTTTGTAAATTTGTAGCGTTAATCGCTTATGAACAGGATCCGTCAGACCGGTACCGTTTTTTTGGTCCTGCTGATGCTTGCAGGCACCACAGGCTTCAATGTCTGGCACCATGTGTGTGCCTGCCGTCCTGTGGCGGAGGTGAAGGTTCACTCCTGCTGTGAAGCGGAGGCAACCCGCCCGGTCTCCGGGGCTGATGCCTGCGGCACCGGGTGCGCCCACGATCATAAAGGATGCAAGGATGTGCCTGTCTACTTCAAGGCCACCATTATTGCAGTTCCTGCTGTTCATAAGGTCTTGCTGCCGGAACTTGCCCGGGTCCTTGTGTCCGAATTGCCATTCATCCCGGCCGCCGCCGGTGAAACGGACGAACCGCAATTCGTGATTTCCCGCGACAAACCTCCTCCAAGGGCAGGGAAACAGCTTGTTTATTACCTCCACCAGTTGCGCATACCTTTTTCAGCGTAATTTCTTCTGCATGACTCTGTGTCTCTGTGGTGAATTTTTTCCACCACGAAGGCACGAATACACTATTTATTTACTAACAATAACTAAAGAAATTACGATGAAAAGGATATTGCTTTTCGCTGTTATGATCAGCCTGAATGCCGCTGTCTTTGGCGAAGGCTCGCCGGGGAATATCAGCGGCATGGTCTTCGAGAGGCAGGAGGATGGAAAGAAACTCCCGTTGATCGGAGTCAATGTGTTCTGGCTGGGGACCACCATGGGCACCTTCACGGATGTCGACGGTCGGTTTAGCCTGTCCCGGCAGGGAGTGACAGATTTCAGGCTGGTGTTCAGCCTGCTCGGATACAGCCGGGATACCCTGTCGGTTGGTCCCGACAGATCAAAGATCGACATCGAGATGAAATCCTCCGAGACCAGTCTTAGGGAGGTCGAGATCAAGGGGAAACAGGATAATACCTTTGTCTCGAAGTTGAACCCTGTGGCGACCACCGTGGTGACCGTCGGAGAACTTCAGCGCGCAGCCTGCTGCAACCTGGCCGAGAGCTTCGAAACCAATGCTTCCGTCGACGTTTCTTACAGTGATGCCGTCAGCGGTGCAAAGCAGATCCAGTTGCTGGGGCTTTCCGGCATCTACAGCCAGATCATGACGGAAAATGTTCCGCTCATCCGGGGCCTTGCGACACCCTTCGGACTGAATTACATCCCCGGCTCCTGGATGGAGTCGATCCAGATCGCCAAGGGGACCTCGTCGGTCGTCCAGGGCTATGAATCGGTCACCGGGCAGATCAACGTTGAGTACAAGAAGCCCGAGACTGCTTCCAGATTCTTCCTGAACCTGTTCGGCAACAGCAACCTGAGGTTCGAAGGGAATGCGGATGGGGCGGTGAAGATCAACGACAAACTGAGCACCTCGGTCCTGGTCCACGCGGCCGATTTCCGGTATGAGTTCGACCGGAATGGCGACGGCTTTTTGGATCTGCCTAAACTGACCACCATCACCGCCATGAACAGATGGGATTACATCGTAACCGGCAAGTGGGTATCCAGGTTTGGGTATAAATATTTATACGAAGACCGGAACGGCGGGCAAATGGATTTCGATCCGGACCAGCAGAATTTCGATACCTCAGGGATCACCGATGATTCGAAAAAGTACGGCATCGGGGTGAAGACGAATCGCTTCGAGGCGTTCTGGAAGAACGGGATTTTTATGGGAGCCAACGGGCACTCAAGCCTCGGACTGATCCTGTCGTTCATCAACCACCAGCAGACCGGCTTCTACGGGATCAACAAGTACGACGGGCATGAACAGAACTTCAATTCAAACCTGATCTTCACGACCTCGTTCGACGGAGGAAAACACAGGATCTCGACCGGTGCAAGCTATTTCACGGATACGTATTACGAGCGTTTCGTCCAGACCCGGTTGGAATACCAGTACCAGCTAATGCCTCCTCAACCCGTTTATACCGACAGCGAATTGTTCACTCTCGTGAACGATTCGGTATTCACTTACAATATGGACAGGAACGAATGGACAGCCGGCGCTTTCTTTGAATATACTTACGACCTCCACGACAAATTCGTGCTGATCGCAGGGCTCAGGGGAGATTACAACAACCGGTTCGGATTCCTCTATACCCCGCGACTGCACCTGCGGTTCAATCCTTCAAAGAATACCACTATCCGTGCGTCGGCAGGAAAGGGATACCGTTCGCCAAACCTGCTTGCCGAGAACAGTGCGGTATTCGTCAGCCAGCGGACGATGTATTTTGCGGAGTCCCTGGACATGGAGGAGGCCTGGAACTACGGACTGAATTTCGTATGGACCCCGACCTTGTTCAAGCGCAAGGCGGAATTGTCATTTGATGCGTACCGCACAGATTTCATGCACCAGGTTGTCGTTGACCAGGACAGTCTGCCGACCGCACTCTTCTTCTACAACCTGGACGGGAGATCTTACGCAAACAGCGTGCAGTTTCAGTTTGTGTTCTCCCCGCTGGAACGGTTCACTGTGACCACGGCATTCCGATACAACGACGTGCATACCACCGAAGGAGGGCACCTGAGGCAAAAAGCCATGGTCCCTCTTTACAAGGGGCTCCTCTCGCTGGCGTATGCCACCCGGTATGACAAATGGAAATTCGACCTGACCCTGCAGTTGAACGGTCCCCAGCGGATCCCCGACACGGACAAGATGCCGGCATCCCTTCAGCGGCAGTCGCAATCACCGGCCTGGAGTAACGTCATGGCCCAGGTGACAAAGAAATTTAAATATATAGATGTATATATAGGTGGAGAAAACCTGACCAACTTCCGCCAGACCTGGCCGATCGCCGAGTACTGGAAACCCTACCATACCCACTTCGACGGCTCGATGGTTTGGGGACCGGTGACGGGGATCACGATCTATGCCGGTGTCAGGTTAACCCTGAAATAAATTAAAACCGAACATCGAACATCGAATATCGAACATCGAACATCGAACAATAAACATCAACAACAATGAAAACAATAAACATGTTAGTGATTTTCCTAGCGGCGCTGATGCTGGCTGGAAACGGCAATGCCCAGGCGACCGTCAAAACGTCGGATTTGAAGATCAAATCGTCGGTGGTTTGCGGTGAATGCAAGGAACGCGTCGAAACGGGCCTGGCTTATGAAAAGGGGATAAAAGAGGTCACGGTTGACCTGAAGACGAAAGAGGTCACCGTGAAGTACAACCCGGCAAAGACCACCCCGGCCGAGATCCGTACTGCATTGTCAAAGATCGGGTATGATGCCGATGACGTGAAAGCCGATCCGAAGGCTTATGCCAAGTTGCCGGCCTGCTGTAAGAAAGATGCAGCAACCCATTGACGGCTGTTCTTGCAAAAAGAGGTTATCTGAACCGGATACCCTCTTTTTTGCAGATCTTTTTAATGGCATTCCGCCCGGTAAGCAGGCCTGATGGCAGTCCGCCCCCGGGAGAGATCCAGTGTCCGGCCATGTAAAAGTCCGACAATCCCGGCAGCACCTGCGGCAGCTGCAGGGTGATGTTCTTCGGGGTCATGAGCCAGCCTTCATAGGATCCCTTCCAGTTGCCGGTGTACCGTTCAAAGGTCAGCGGGGTGGACAGGTCGGCGACTTCGATCTCTGCGCGAATGTCGGGCAATCGCTGTTCAAGGAGGAGGATGACCTGTTCGAGCAGGTTCTTCTTTTCGGTGAGATAGGCCTCCCGATCCCCTTTCAGTTTCTCCCACCATGAGTAATCCTGCTGGAGCATGATGGTCATGACAGACTTCCCCTCCGGGCACAGTGTCCTGTCGAACCAGTGGTTGCGGACCCCGACGGCCTTCACTTCCTCGCTGCCTATGCGGACCGGTTCCTTCAGCTGGAACTGGAACCCATAAGGTTCGTGCCGGTATTCACGTTTCAGCCCGAGTGACACATACACCAGGCAGGGGAACAGCGGGAGGGTATTGTAACATTTCGTTATGAACCTGTTCAGGTATTTGCCTTCAAGCCACTCGAAGATGGTGCGGTGACCGTCGGCCGCGGAGATGACGATGTCTGCACGCATTTCGGTGCCGTCGTCGAAGATCACACCCCGGGCATGGCCGTTTTCCACAATGATTTTGACCACTTTTTTACCATAGTGGATTCTCCCGCCAAGTTGCTCGTATGTTCGTACGATGGGGTCGATGAGTGCCTTCGATCCGCCGATCGGATAGGCAGCTTTCTTCGAGCCCATCAGGGCCAGGGTCCAGAAGATGAAGATGGCCGGCATATCGTGCCAGTCGAGCGCCTCAGTGAAGAGTCTCTGCAGGAGCGGGCTTTTGAATTTGGATGCGAATTTGGACAGCGGCATCCGGTATTTCAGGAACAGCCTCAGGGAGGGCAGTGCCTTGATGGCCGCTTTC
>DAIRDK010000147.1:0-6979 GCA_036796175.1 Bacteroidales bacterium
CGAAACGTGCTGGGCTGGAAAGGCGCGCATTCGACGGAGTTCAATAAAAAGACGACGCATCCGGTGATCAGCCTTCTGGAGGAGCAAGAAAAGGTGCAGAACATGGGCGGGACGATGCGGCTCGGCGCCTTCCCCTGCCACATCAAGAAAGACACGAAGGCCTACGAGGCCTACGCCGTCGATGAAATCATGGAGCGGCACCGCCACCGTTACGAATTCAACAACGAGTACCGAGAGGCCTTTCAAAAAAACGGCATGAAGATTTGCGGTGTTTCCCCCAACGGCCGTCTTGTCGAGGCCGTGGAGCTGGAAGACCATCCCTGGTTCGTGGCTTGCCAGTTCCATCCCGAGTTCAAGTCCAAACCGGACCGCGCCCACCCGTTGTTCCGGGAATTTATCCGGGCGGCGATCGAATGCCAGGAGACCCGCTCCCAGGGGCAGAACCGTGAAAAAGCGCTGAAGATGCTGAAGTCGCAGCTCTATGAGATCGAACTGCGGAAGAAGCGGGAGAAGATCGCGGAGATCGAAAGCAGCAAGAAGAAGATCGAATGGGGAAGCCAGATCCGGAGCTATGTCCTCCATCCCTATAAGATGGTGAAAGACCTCCGCACCAGCTACGAAACATCCGATACCCAGGGCGTGCTGGACGGGGATCTGACGGAGTTTATCAAGGCGTATTTGATGGAATACGGAAATAGTTAGCCCTTTCCCAGTCCCCTCCCCTTCAGGGGAGGGGTGCAGGGGTGGGGCTATTAACGATACGGGGCATGCTAAAGATCTACCACAACCCCCAATGCAGGAAATCCCGGGCCGGACTGGAATACCTGAGGGCCAAAGGGGTTCCGTTCGAGATTATAGAATACATCAAACATCCGCTTTCCGAACCGGAACTCGGGAAACTGCTGGTGAAGCTCAATAGAAAACCATCTGAAGTGATCCGGACCCAGGAAACGTATTTCAAAAAAAACATCAGGGGCAAGTCGTTCAACGACCACGAGCTCATCCGCATCCTCTGCGAACAGCCCCGGCTGCTTCAGCGACCCATTGTGGAGAAGGAATATGCCGCCGTCATTGGCGACCCGGTTACGAATATCGATCACATCATTAAATAACGCCAAATCCTTTTTGCCATGAAAACAAGAACCGAAAAAGACCCCATGGGGCCTATCGAGGTACCCGCCGATAAATACTGGGGAGCACAAACCCAGCGGTCGCTGAGCAATTTCAAGATCGGCGAGCCCGCCTCCATGCCGAAGGAGGTGATCCGTGCCATGGCCGTGCTGAAAAAAGCTGCCGCCATGGTCAATTTCGACCTTGGCGTCCTGCCCGAAGAGAAGAAGAACCTGATCGCTGCCGTGTGCGACGAGATCCTCGACGGGAAACTGGACGACCAGTTCCCGCTGGTGATCTGGCAGACCGGCTCGGGAACGCAGACCAACATGAACCTGAACGAAGTGATCGCCAACCGGGCGCATGTCCTGAACGGCGGAGTGCTCGGTGAAGGGAAGTCGGTCATCCACCCCAACGACGACGTCAACAAGTCCCAGTCCTCCAACGACACCTTCCCGGCCGCCATGAGCATCGCAGGATACAAGATGGTGGTGGAAAACACGATCCCCGGAGTGGAACTGCTCCGGAACACGCTCGCTGGAAAATCCGAAGAATTCAACGACATCGTGAAGACCGGCCGCACCCACCTCATGGATGCCACGCCACTGACCCTTGGGCAGGAGTTCTCAGGGTACGTCAGCCAGCTTGATCATGGACTGAATGCCCTGAAAAACACCCTCCCCCACCTGTTGGAACTGGCCCTCGGCGGAACCGCCGTGGGGACCGGACTCAACGCGCCCAAAGGCTATGATGTCCTCGTCGCGAAGAAAATCGCTGAGATCACCGGACTTCCGTTCGTGACCGCTGTCAATAAATTCGAATCACTCTCCGCGCACGATGCCATGGTGGAAACCTCCGGAGCGCTGAAAACCCTTGCCGTGAGCCTCCTCCACATCGCCAATAACATCCGCCTGCTGGCTTCCGGCCCGCGTTGCGGCATCGGCGAGATCATGCTGCCCGAGAATGAACCCGGATCCTCCATCATGCCCGGCAAGGTGAATCCCACCCAGCCGGAAGCCATGACCATGGTCTGCGCCCAGGTGATCGGCAACGACGTGGCCATTTCCATCGGCGGAACACATGGCCACTTCCAGCTCAATGTATTCAAGCCCCTGATGATCTCCAACCTGCTGATGTCGGCCCGCCTTCTCGGCGATGCCTGCGTATCGTTCACGGAAAACTGCGCCGTCGGGATCCAGCCCAACATGGCTGCCATCAACCGGAACCTGGAGAATTCCCTGATGTTAGTAACTGCGCTCAACCCTAAGATCGGGTACGACAATTCGGCGAAGATTGCCAAGAAAGCGCACAAGGAGAATAAGACACTCCGGGAAGCCACGCTGGAACTGGGATTGCTGACCGACGAGGAATTCACCCGGATCGTCGATCCGAAGAAGATGATCGGGAGGTAGCTAGTTGATCGGGAAATGCAAGTCCTCCTTCAGACCCTTTAACCTGAAGACATAGGCCTGGCGGGCGATCTTTCCGCCTCGCATGATATTCACCGTATCGGGCCCGCAGATCGAATCGAACATCCATCCATACAGGATCTCGGTATTGTGAAAATCATCGCTTAATCCCACAAACCACGCATCAGTCCCCTTCGGCAGGTCGCCGTGAAGCTGGTTGATCCAGTAGTATTTGTGGATGCGGGGCAGGTACCCAACGGCATAGACCTTCCGGCCCGTCGGTTCGCACAGGTAATAATCGAAATTGGCCGCAGGGAACCAACGGAAGGTAAAGAGCGGTGAATTCGGTTTCATCAATCCGTCCTTCTCCCGGGCATCCAGCACGGCGGGCACTTTCTCGCCGGTCTGCCTCCAGCCGTACATGTCCAGGCTGATGTCGGTGATCCCTACTTTGGACAGATCCAGCCAACCGGATTTCACCTGCCCGGTTCCCAGCACCAGCACGGCAACCAGGACCAGCAGCGCGACCCGCATCGACCAAGGGATGATCCGGTCCCTGCCCTTCTGCTGCAGCCGGTCGTCAAGCCAGGCCGCACCCAGCAGGAAGAATCCGAAGTACGCCGGGCCCGTCCAGTGCGGAAGCGTCGGGCGGAACATCGATATGGCCAGGAAAATGATCAGCATCGGAAGGTGGATCCAGAGGAGCAGGTTCCTGTAATCGGCTCGGATAAACTGCTTCCCTCTGCCCAAAGCAACGAATGATGCGATCACCAGGATGAAATTCACCGGGTTGTTGTAACCGAACTCACCCAGCAGCTCCAGCAGGAAAAACTCGGGGGTCAGACCCAGGTCTTTTTTCGGCAGGATCCTTCCTTCATGAAAATTAAAACTGACGAAATCATTCCGGTAATTCCACAGAATGACCGGCAGGAAGAGAAGGATCGCCGTAATAAACGCGAACCAGGTCTCTTTCGCGGTGAACCATTTCCGGTTGTAAAACAGGATGAAGGCAAACGTGCCGGTGATCAGGAATGCGGCATGGTATTTTGACAGCAGTGCGAAACCGGTCGTCACCCCGGCGAAGAGCATGAACCAGCGGCTTTCTTTCATCAGTTCCCGGTCGGGCAAGGCCTTCAGCAAAAACAGCAGGGTCAGAAGCCACATCAGGCTTTGCGGGGCGTCGGGCAGGATGAACAACCCACAAACGACGGAGGTATAAAAGGAGGCCGTGTACATGAAAGCGGCGTACAGCCCCGTCAGGTCGTTTTTGATCCACTTGCCGATCCTGTAAATCACCCAGGTGTTCATGGTCCCGATGACCACCGCACCCAGCCTCAGGAAGAACTCCTGCTGCAACAGCAGGTCGAGACTGAAAAACCGGATCACCCACCCCACCATCGGAGGATGGTCGAAATGGCTCAGGTCGGGATATTTTGCATAGGTCCAGTAGTACACCTCATCATAGCCAAGCTCCGTGAACCAGGCCAGAAAAGCCCTGATGGCTGCCGACAAGGTTAGCAGGAGAGCCAGGGTGACCGCTATTTTCCGCTCACGGGTCATGGTTTATTTCGTTGGACGCCGGACGTTATGCAACCGGATCAAGACATAGGTCAGCAGGACCAGCGATCCGAAACTCAGCACGCGGAAGATCCAGGTGCGCTCCGTATTTACCGATGCCGTCAGCACATTGACCGGCCGGTCGCCGTTGTACCTGATCACCGGGTTCAGGTAGAACTTGGTCCCAGCCTCTTTCTTCGGATTATAGAAGATGATCTGGATCCGGACATACGTATCCGAAGGCTGCAGCGCATACCAGGCGCCGGATGCATTCCGAACTTCTTTCCTGGCCGCACCGTGCTGCCCGATGAACAGGATCTTCATGGCGGTATCACTTACGCGTACCCGCAGGGTATCGTCCTGAACCTCTACCGCATCGACCCTCGGCATTTGCATCGTATGGTACCTGATCTTTTCTTCCCAGGTCTCCGTTTTTTCCCGGAACACGTCGGCCCCGTATGACCGGCCAGCTTTCAGCGCGTCAACCAGCTGCGACTTTTCATTCCGTTTTGCATTGATGAACGTCACGCACACGCCGATCTCACCCGGGTCGGTGATGTCATGGGCATCGTCGTCGGCTAGCAGCCACACCGGCCTTCCGGCTGACAATGCAGAATCCCATTGCGGAATGGAACGGTAGTTGCCATCGAGGCTCTCCAGCAGGTCGTAATTCGACAGCATGCCGATGCTTTTCGCCGGATAACCGTTATCCCAGCCGGGATGAGCCAGTGCGACAAGGTCACTCGATTCCCGCAGCAGGTTGATGATGTGCTGCCGGTGGTTCAGGTTCTGGAAGAAGCTGTAGTCACGCCAAAGCACCCGGTTTGTACCGATGACGATCTGGTGTTTCTTCCTCACCCCGATACCGTGTTCGTATACCCCAAGGTAGAATGCCGAATCCTGGTTATACCGGCTGATGCGCATGTAGTTTGAGATCATCGGTACATCATACCCGAGGCTTTTATACACCCGCCAGAACTCCTCGTTCGTATTTCCTTTCCCCGCCGTGATCCCGCCCCACTCGCGCGTATGGAAATGGAAGTTCGCTTTTTTCCACTGCGTGCTGTCCATGCCGGCATACGGATTGTACCACCGGTCACCGGAAAAGGGTTTCGGCGGCTCAAAGAAATAGATCGGGGCCGTGAAATAGAACCAGGCCTGTAGGGCAACGATCGCGGCAATGACCGACAATGCCAGACCTCCGATCCATTTCCCGGTTACGAATAACGTTCGCTTCATTACACAGCTCAAATTTAATTCTACATCACGAACAGGCTGATCAGCAGCCTGACGTTCAAATAGGCCACGATCCCCCCGATGACGAGCAACAGGATCGTCGTCGATTTCCGGTTCACGTATTTCCCCATCACCTGTTTCGACGAGGTCAGGTAGATCTGCGAGAAGATCGTAAAGGGAAGCTGGATGCTGAGGATCATCTGCGAAACGATCAGTCCTTTGTAAGCATCCCGGATCAGGAGGATGATCAGGAAGGCCAGGGCAAGTGATCCCAGTACGCCCAGGCGCGAGTGGTTGTCCCGGATATCGTAAGGCTCGCCAAAGAACCCGGCAAAGATGCTGCCGCCGGCCATACCCGAAGTGATCGTCGAAGCAACTCCTGCAAACAGGAGGGCTACGGCAAACACGACGGATGCATGGGCCCCGAGCAACGGCCGGAGAATACTCTCCGCCTGCGAGAGTTCCGTCACCTCGACATGATTCGCAAAAAAAGCCGATGCGGCCAGCAGGATCATCGCGCTGTTGATCGCCCAGCCGACGATCATGGAAAGCAGCGTATCGTAAAACTCATATTTCATCTGCTTCCGGATGACGGAATCGTCCTCCAGGTTCCACTGCCTGCTTTGGATGATCTCGGAGTGAAGGAACAGGTTATGAGGCATCACTACGGCACCCAGCACGCTCATCACGATGATGATCGACCCTTGCGGGATCGATGGCCTGACCCACCCGATGGCGGCCGACTGCCAGTCGATGTCCACCAGCGACAGTTCGTAAAGGAACGACAGGCCGATGATGCTGACAAAGGCGATGATGAATTTTTCGATCCGGTGATAGGTGTTGGTCACCAGCATGATCACGACAAACACGAAGGTCATCAGGGCTCCGGCGGCCAGGGGGATGTTGAACAGCATGTTCAGCGCCACGGCAGACCCCAGGATCTCTGCCAGCGACGTGGAGACCGACGCCCCCATCGCGCTGCTGAGGATGCTTTTCGAAACCCATTTCGGGGTATGCCTGGTCAGCGCCTCGGAAAGGCAAAGTCCCGTGGCGATCCCGAGGTGCGCAACATTGTGCTGGAGGATGATCAGCATCAGCGTCGACAGGGTGACCATCCATAGCAACGTATATCCATAACCTGAACCGGCTGCAATGTTGGAAGCCCAGTTGCCGGGATCGATAAAGCCCACCGTGACGAGCAATCCCGGTCCGATGTAGTTCAGGATCTCGAGGCCGCCAAAAGCCGGCTTATGGTCCCGGCGGCGTAAGTCTTTGAGGTAGTTGAACAGGTTCATCCCCTGGTTCCGTATCAGGTTTCACCCACGAAAATACGAAGAGTCAGGGAATCAGCAGCAGGGGAGGATTATTTCTTGCCGGGGATGGTCCTTTTGGTTTCCACGGGGATCGGCACCGGGCCGGGACGATAAACAGGGGCCTCTTTCCAGGCGGCGGGATCTGTTTTTTCAAACGTTTCAGCGATCAGGTCCGAAAGTATGTTGAACAGGGTCTTCATCGGGTTTGGTGTTTGGAAATCATTACAAAACTATCCTATGCGAGTCCTGCTGGAAACCTGTTTTCGGTGAAATGCCGATTATCCCCGACGAATATCCGCAGGGCCTCCACGGGTAATTCCATACCTTTGGGGAAATTCACACCGGATGAAACGG
>DAIRDK010000148.1:0-6978 GCA_036796175.1 Bacteroidales bacterium
AACGGTTATCTACTCAGTGACTCCCTCTGCCAACGGGTGTACAGGACCTCCGCAAAATCTGGTAATCACCGTCAATCCCCAGCCTGCAGTGACCTACACACCCTGCTTCGATCCGGTCGTGACAACCACTTCTCAGCCCATCCTCCTGAAAGGTGCCGTTCCAACAGGCGGAACGTATAGCGGCGCCGGGGTTAGCGGCGGGTCCTTTTTCCCGGCGGTGGCAGGGGCAGGCAATCATGTGATCACCTACACCTACACCAATACATGGGGATGCTCATCCAACGCCTTAGCCTCCATCAGCGTGGTCGCAACTGTTCCGTTTGTCTGCGGCGGAACCCTGACGGATGTCCGCGACAATCAACCCTACCCGACTGTCCTCATCGGCAGCCAGTGCTGGATGGCGGCCAACCTTGCCTACGGCGCGCAGATCCCCTCCACCCAGATGCAGCGCGACAACTGCCAGCCGGAGAAGTATTGTTTCGGGGACCTGCCGGCCAACTGCGGTGCACAATCGCTGTATCAATGGGATGAACTGATGGGCTACACCTCGGTTACGGGGGCACAGGGCATGTGCCCCCCCGACTGGCATATCCCCACCGAAGCGGAATGGAATACCCTGTTCAGCGTGTACATCAGCAACGGATTTGCAGGTAGTCCATTGAAATATACAGGCTTTTCGGGTTTTGACGCCTTTCTCTCCGGCGTACGGTTCAACAACGTGCAGTGGGACTTCAGCAATTTTGCCGTGATGTTCTGGTCATCCACAACCCATGGTCCGCGAAAAGCATGGGCTCATGGAATGAACACCTTCAATCCTTCGGTTTCGCAGTACCCGTCGCACCGGAATAATGCATTCCCGGTGAGATGCATTAAAGATTAGTGAAGAGTTAAGAGTGAAGAGTGAGAGGTGTTTATTTGATCTTTTCGTTCACGATCTTCAGGATCTCCTCTTCAGATGATTTCGCCTTATCCAGGATCGTATCCGCATCGTTCATGATTTTTTCCACGAATGCTTTGTCGGCGAGCCCGCCGGCATTGATCTTCACGTTCAGGTAGGCGCCGATGACGGCGGTTCGCGCGCAGAGAGCCCCGACTCCGGCATCGGAGACGGAGTTCGGATTTCCTGTTTCTGCCATGGCCCGGATGACTTCAAAGGAATCGAATGCCCGTTTCATGGTTCGGAACGGCACTTCGATGGCGTATTTGGTGGCTTCCTGGATAGCGGCCGTGCGGGCTGCCTTTTCGGCATCGTTTCCCTTCGGCAGTCCGAAGGCATCCATGATCCGGTTGAACGCGCGCGTATCCTCATCCACAAGGAACAGGAGTTCATCTTTGATCTTTTGGCCTGTTTCCGCCCAGCCGGAGAACTCCTCCCAGCGGTCGTCCCATCCCGCCTTATGCGATGAAAGATTGGCGACCATGGTGGCGAGCGAGACGCCCAGCGCGCCAACGTAAGCCGAGACTGATCCGCCGCCGGGGGCCGGCGATTCCGAAGCTGTTTCGTTGGCAAATCCCTTGGCGGTCAGGTGAACCAGCAATTTTTTACTCGATTTATCCTGGTCTTCCAGGATATACTCGATGATCTTTTCTCTCGGGTTGAACGGCCTCAGGTCATCGAGACCCATGGATTTGACGGCGATTTTAATGATCTCTTCTTCGGAAACACCTGCCGAGCGATTCTGTTTTTTCAGGAAATACTTCCCGGCGTCGATCATGGCTCGCAGGGGGATCAGTCCGACCAGTTCCGAACCAGTAACACGCATACCTCTTTCCAGGGCGCTTTTACAGGACTCCTCGAAGGCCACATGGACCGGGGTGATGCTGATGTTGGTCAGGTTGATCGAAACCTGCGCGATGCCGTATTCTTCGATATACCATCCGATCGCTTTGCAGGCTTTTAGTTTGCCGGACTCCCAAACCTCGTTGCCTTCAGCGTCTTTCTTGATCTTGCCCGTGATCGGGTTGCCTTCACGAACGGGTCTGCCTTTTTCACGGATATCAAATGCCACGGCATTGGCGCGGCGTGTTGAAGTGGTATTCAGGTTGATGTTATAAGCGACCAGAAAATCACGTGCGCCGATCGCTATAGCGCCGGTGCGGGGGAGAAATTCCGCCGGACCAAAATCGGGTTTCCATTTCGGATCTTTGAGCTTCTTCGGCAATCCTTCATACTCGCCAGCCCGGCAGTTGGCCAGGTTGCGGCGTTCTTCAGTAAAAGCGGCATTTTCGTAGCAATAGACGGGGATGCCCAGCTCTTTCCCCACTCTCTCGGCCAGTTTGCGGGCATAGGCGGCTGTCTCTTCCATGGTAATATTGGCTACCGGCACGAACGGGCAGACATCGGTAGCCCCGAACCTCGGGTGTTCACCCTTATGTCTGCTCATGTCGATCACCTCCATCGCTTTCTTTATGCAGCGGAAGGCCGATTCCACAACAGCCTCAGGGGGACCGACCAGGGTCACGACCGTGCGGTTGGTGGCCGCGCCGGGATCCACATCCAACAGGCGGACGCCTTCAACGGTCTCGATCTGATCCGTGATCTGTTTCATAACGGCCATGTCACGGCCTTCGGAGAAGTTGGGAACGCATTCGATTAACTGGTGCATGCGGGTCTGTTTTGGGACTTCAAAAGTACTAAAAACCTCTTTATTTCATAAACACAGAGGTCTCCGAGTTTAAAAAGAGATCTCAAAGGATGACTCTTTTTATCCCGTCTTTAAGCAATAGAACATTAAAATTTATCAGAAGTCCCAAATGAAAACCTCCTGTCTTCAGATAAGTAAGCATTTGTGCAAGGTGTATTGGATGTAATGATTCAACAGCCTTTATTTCAATTACAAGTTGTTCTTCCACAAGAATATCCATTCTATAGCCACAATCCAGTTTTACACCGTTTGAGGTTAATGGAACAGGTTTTTCCTTTTCAACCTTCAAACCAGCCTGCTGTAGCTGATAAGCTAGAACTTCCTTGTACGACGATTCCAACAATCCTGGCCCTAATTCTTGATGAACCTTCAATGCTATTCCGATAACGGTATAGGTCAATTCATTTAGTTCCATACTACAAAATTTTTCCCTTAATCCGGTTCAAGCACAAAAGGTAATGCAGTGAAACACCTTTTCTTTGTGGTCTCTTATAAACCTCAGCGTTCTCTGTGTTTCCGAAAGATCAAATTAATCTCTACATTTGCCTTGAAATCAACAAATCCCTCTTAAAATGAAAAACATCCTCCTCCTCATGATCCTTCCGCTTGCGCTGTTCTTCTCCGGCTGCAAGGAAGGCAAGAAAGAAACCACGGCAAAGTTCATCCCGCAGGCCGCTATTGACAGCACCATCGCCAAACTGACCGCCAAATACGGGGATGCAGCCAAGCCCAGGATCGAAAAAGGCATTATCCAGGCAGCCAGCCTGTGGACCGCCAAAGACGGTACCGTTGAAGAGTTCCAGGGATTATGCAACGATTATTTCGTGGGTGATCCGGACAAGCTGAAAGTTCTGTTCAGCCGCCTGCAGGACAATTATGAAGCGCTGTTCGGACGGTTCAACATGATCAGCCTCGACCTGAAACGGGGCATGCACCTCTCCATAGGCGACATGCTGAACGTCGATGAGATCTTTGGCGCTTACGAACCCGGATCCCATTTCAACGATGACTTCTTCGCCAACAAGATCGCCTTCATTACCGTCATGAACTTCCCGTCGTATACACTGAAAGAAAAAGAAGAGCAGGGCCCGGGATGGTCACGCGAACAGTGGGCTTATGCCCGGATGGGAGACCTGTTCACCGCGAGGATCCCGGCGGAGGTCAGCCAGAAGGCTGCCGAC
Source organism: Bacteroidales bacterium (assembly GCA_036796175.1). Lineage (GTDB taxonomy): Bacteria > Bacteroidota > Bacteroidia > Bacteroidales > FEN-979 > DAIRDK01. The sequence continues at coordinate 3,827 of DAIRDK010000148.1, forward strand.
GCGCTCACCGCTGCAGATAACTACATCTCCAACTACAATATTTACGTTGGGAACCTGGTGGACGACCAGATGCAGACCCATTTCGCCAAGGACATGAAGCTGATCTCCCACTGGAATCTCCGCGACGAGCTGAAAGCCAACTACAACAAGGGAGACGAAGGGATGCTGAAACAGAAATTGATCTACGAAGTGATGCTGCATATCATCAACCAGGATATCCCCGACAGTGTGATCGACAACCCGGACATCCAGTGGAATCCATCTTCAAACAAGGTCTACCGGGACGGGAAAGAGATCACCTCGCCGGCCGAACCGCTTACCCGGTACCAGGTGCTGCTGAACAACTTCACCGCCCTGAAAGCCGTTGATCCGTACACGCCAATCTACCCGACCTATATCCTCCGCGCATTCGATGCCGGGATGGAGATCCCGGAAGAGCAGGTGGAGAAGCTCTTCACCGATCTCTGCTCCTCCCCCGAGGTGAAGCAGGTGGCATCACTGATCAGCACGCGTCTTGGAAGGCCGCTCCAGCCCTACGATATCTGGTACGACGGTTTCAAGGCCCGCAGCAACATGAACCAGGACTTGCTGGATCAAACGACCCGGGCCAAATATCCGAATACGACCGCATTTGAAGCCGATATCCCCAACATGCTCATCAAGCTGGGATTCAAACCCGACAAGGCAAAGGAGATCGCATCCCACATTACCGTCGACCCGGCCCGCGGTTCAGGACATGCCTGGGGCGCCCAGATGAAGGGCGATAAGGCCCATCTGCGGACCCGCATCGGTGCCGGAGGAATGGATTACAAAGGTTACAACATCGCCGTTCATGAACTGGGCCATAACGTGGAACAGACCATCTCCCTCTATTTCGTGGATAACTACATGATGCAGGGCGTTCCCAACACCGCATTCACGGAGGCCTTCGCTTTTACCTTCCAGAAGCGCGATCTCGAATTGCTGGGCATGAAGAACAACGATCCCAACAAAGAGGCCATGGATGCCCTCGACAATTTCTGGGCAAGCTATGAGATCATGGGGGTGTCGCTGGTGGACATGAAAGTGTGGAACTGGCTCTACGAGAACCCCAATGCCACCAAGGAACAGCTGAAAGAGTTTGTCGTGAAAGCCGCAATCGACGTGTGGAATACGTATTATGCCGAAGCGTTTGGCATCAAGGACACGCCCATCCTGGCGATCTATTCGCATATGATCGACAACCCGCTATACCTGCCTAACTACCCGGTGGGCCATCTCATCGACTTCCAGCTCGACGGCTATCTGAAGGGAAAGAACTTCGCCGACGAAGCGCTCCGCATTTACTCGCAGGGACGTTTGATCCCGCAGTTGTGGATGAAGGGTGCCGTGGGAGAAGAGATCTCGATCCAGCCGCTGCGTAAGGCGACGGATGAGGCGCTGAAGATCGTGACAAAGTGACAAGGTGACCAGGTGACAGAGTGATAAGGGAACGGATTGTTGATTCGTGGATTTGATTCCATATGCCATGAAACATTGCATGTTTTATCTTCTGGTTCTTTTTCCGGGGCTGCTGTTCTGCCAGAATTACCAGGATATCTGCTCCCCGGGCATTACGTTCTTCGAAGCCCCGGACGGGTATCTGGGTGCTTTCCGTCAGGACTCAGCATACTCGACGGGAAACAGTGACAGCATTTTCCTGTCGTACCACGCCATAAGGGATTCCGTTTATTACAGCTGCAAGGACACCACCAACGGGTCCATCCTGGGCATAAAAGTATTCAAGCGGCATGACGGCTGGTTCTTCTTCTTCAATATGCATCAGGATACCCTGAAGCTGAACACACAAGCTGATCTGAACCAACCCTGGAACTTTTTCGACCTGGGGGACGGCAACCGGATCGAAGGGACGGTCACACAGATCCTCGCCGACACGGTTCTGGGAATTACAGACTCTGTCAAGATAATTGTCTTTCAGGCTAAAAATTCCTCGAACCAGAACATTGCCCACCTCCTGAACGGAAAGCAGATCCGGTTGAGCGAGCACTTCGGGCTGAGCCTTATGTTTGATACTTACTTTTTTCCGGATGACACCACATCATACACTCTGGCCGGCAAAACCTGCCTTTCACTGGGATTGCCAGACATTTCGGCGGCTGACATCTTTAATTACGGTATAGGTGATGAATTCCATTACAGCGGAGTTGACCAGTACAATGGAGGGGTTTTCGCTGAGAATGCTGTTATAAAAACGATCCTTGATAAGGAGATCTTCGGAAGCAACGATTCAGTGTCGTTCCAGGAGGAGTATTGCAAACACACCCTCCTTCATACTCAATACGGCATCATCGTGCAGAACTCTTACGACACGATCCAGGAGGGATACAACCTGAGTAACAACCCGGGTATGCAACGGTTGCCATGGGAATTTGCACCGGAATGGCCCTCGATGTCCGCCTTTTCGGAGTACAAACGGAAGTCGGCTTCATTTGGCGGAAAGATTACGCAGGAGATTTACGACGGGGATACCTATTCTTCCGATCCACCCTGCTATGGTCCTCCTTTCGAAGGCAGTGGCATGGTCACCTATTCAGTGGGACTTGGTCAAACAGGCTCCTGGTCCGCCTGGTGGAACGGCACAGGGATGGTTATCAATTCCCTTTCACTGGTATATTACAAGCTGGGATCAGAGGAGTGGGGAACGCCAATATCCACCGACTGCAATACCCTGGTACCTGTGCGGGACCACCCAATGGCCGGGATAGTAAAAGTTTCTGTCATTCCCAATCCCGTAGAAACCACGGCAGAAATTAAGATCCTGGGGACGAACGACAGGGAGCGACTTGAATTTTCACTGTTCGATATGACAGGCCGGGGACTGAAACAGATCACTGTGACCGGTCAGTCAGTTCATTTCGCCCGGAAGGGTTTGTCTGCGGGCCTTTATACAGCCGTGCTAAAAGGCTCTGACGGGGGAGTCCTCTGGACGGGGAAGGTCATCGTGTTGTAGTCCTGACAGGGAATGCTACCCTGTCAGGGTGACATCTTACTGATTTGTGTAAAAAAGGGGGTAACTCTTTTGATAAAATCCACTTGACATAGTGGGAAAAACTTCGTATCTTTCGTAGTTATATCTTTCTGGCCATGAAAAAGATACAAATAATCTTTGCCTT
>DAIRDK010000149.1:0-6932 GCA_036796175.1 Bacteroidales bacterium
CCCCTTTCCGATCTATATCCGGAAGCCCGACCAGGTGTTGATCTCCATCTCGCCGCGCGACTTTTCCTTCATCGTTGAAGAAAATCTCAGCCAGATCTTCGATATCCTCTCAAAACACCGAGTGAAAGCCAATGTCATGCAGAACTCTGCGGTTAGTTTCTCCGTGTGCGCCGATGATGATCCGGTGCGGATCGAGCCCCTGCTGCGGGAGTTGAAGCACCTGTACACGGTCCGGTTCAACGACGGACTTACCCTCTACACGATCCGTCATTATGACCAGCAGGCGATCGACCGGATCGTCGGTGAAAAACAAGTGCTCCTGGAACAGAAGACCAGGAGCACCGTGCACCTCATCGTGGCCGATCAGGGGATCACGACCGGGAAATCGTAACGGAATTCTTCGTAGTCGGGTTTTTCCAGAACATGCGTCAGGAAATCCACGTATGCATCCGTAAAGCGGAAGGTATTGATGTCGTAATAATCGTCGGAAAGGGGTTTGTTGCCCACAGCGCCCATATCGATGGAGGTGGTGTTGAATTCTTCCAGTTCCACGAAGGGGACGACGCTTTTCATCACCGGCATCTGCCCGTAATCCTCCCGTAACAGGAGATCCACCACTTTATCGGCCAGGGTGGTCGTCAGGCGCCGGTCGTAGTGCCGGCAGTGCCCCGAGCGCGCAAAGTACCCGGTGATCTGAGCGCGGGCTTCAATGCCGAGCTTATTTGAAATTTCGGAAGCAACGACACCCGAAACGCCTCCAAAGCGCGGGTGACCGTATTCGTCAACCTCCGAACTGGCATACACCACATCCACCTTCCCGGTCTTGTCGTTGTACCAGCGTATCCCTTCCGAGACCGGGATCACCAGGCACTTTTTCTTCGATTTCAGGTAGGTTTCCCTGACCATCTCCAGGAAAAACTCCTTCCTCTCTTTCGTGATGTCGAATTCGGGAACCAGTCCGAGTTCGGCCCCGCCGAAGATCGCTGTTCCGGTCAGCCAGCCTGCATCCCGGCCCATCACCTCAAGAACGATGATACGGGAGTGCGATTCGGCTGTTGTCTTTACCATGGCAGCGAGTTCCGATACCACCTTGGCTGCGCTGGGGAAACCCGGGCACAGAACCGCCTCAATGTCTTTCCCGTTATAATGGTGAATAGTCCGGGTGCGGAGATCGTTGTCGATGGTCTTCGGGAACCCGATCACCGGGATCCCTTCGGTTTCGAACAGCCGTTTGGCAGCTCCGTTGGTGTCGTCGCCGCCGATGGTGACCAGCACGTCGATCTTGTATTTTTCCAGGTTACGGAGCACCTGCGGCACGCGGCTTTCGGGATTCTTTTTCGAAGGGAACGGATTGGTGCGGCTGGAACGCAGCGCCGTGCCGCCGTAATAGCCGTCGTACGGCTGGTTGGTGAGGTCCACAACGTCGCCTTCGCCAAGCAGGCCTTTCCATCCTTTCAGGATTCCGTATACCTTAAATCCAAGCAGGGACGCCCGGTTCCTGATCGCCTCAATGCTCGAGTTAATGGCGGGCGTATCGCCTCCGCCGGACAGTATGGCCAATGTTTTTCCATCAAACAGCTTGTTTTCCAGTTTCATTCGGTATCTTTTTGGTGATTGGGCAAACTTATTTAATTTTCAGGATCTTCTCTGCAAGGATCTCGGCCAGCCTTACATTCGATTCACGGGTCCAGCCCGCAACATGAGGGGTGAGGATCACTTGATCGCATGTCATCAGGTAGTCCAGCTCGAGTGAACCTTTGCCGGCGATCTGCCCGAACGAGGTCTCCTCATATTCCAGGACATCCAGGGCAGCCCCCAGGACTTTTCCGGACCGCAGTGCGTCAACAAGAGCAGAGGTTTTCACTACTTTTCCCCGGGCGGTGTTGACCAGGTGGAAGGGCTTCGTGAACCGGGCAAAGAATTTCTCGTTGGCCAGGTAATGGGTCTCCTCGGTCAGCGGAACATGCAAGCTGACGATATCGCAGGTCTCGAACAACTCTTCCATGGTGGTTTCCCTTGTGTTGCCGTCGGAATAATCGGTCTTGTATTTATCGTATGAGATCACGTCGGCATCAAACCCGGCCAGGCGCTGAGCAAAAGCGCTGCCCATGTTCCCGTAGCCGATAATGCCAACAGTCTTTCCCCTGATCTCGGTACCCCGGTTTTCTTCCCGCTTCCATTCGCCCTGTCGTATTTCCCGGTCGGCCCGGATAAAATGGTTCAGCAGGGCCAGCAGCATGCCGGTTGCATGCTCCCCGACGGCATCCCGGTTCCCTTCGGGTGAATTCAGGCAACGGATCCCCCTGGAAACGGCAAAATCGACATCCACATTCTCCATTCCGGAACCAACCCTGGCAATGAACTCGAGACGTGCGGCATGCTCGAGAAAGCGCTTATCCAGCCTGATCCCGCTCCGGATGATGATCCCCTGGTACTCCCCGGCAATGGCTTCCAGTTCTTTCCGGGTGTAGCCCGGGAACTGGTCGCACTGGTAACCGGCTTGTGTCAGTTCACTGGTTATCAACGGGTGAACAGGATCGATAAGGAGAACTTTCTGTCGCATGGCAAACCCCGTCAATCGGGGGTGCAAAAATACGGAGATATTTGCGAATTGTTGTAACTTCGCGCCTCAAATTCCTGATCCGTGTGGACTTACCTTACCCGAAAAATTCTTAGGAACCGCCTGCAGATCATCCTCATCGTCATGGGGATCACTGCCGCCATGGCTTACTTTGCAAGTGAAGTCAGGCTTTCTTACGAAAATACCAGCATCCTCCCGGCGAACGACCCGACCCAGATCACTTACCAGAATTTCCGCAACCAATTCGGTGAAGACGGAAGCGTCATGTTCATCGGGTTCCGGGACAAGACGTTGTTCCGGCTCGATAAATTCAGGGACCTCTACCAACTCTCCGATGACATCAAGGAGATCAGCGGGGTGGAGGAGGTAGTCTCCCTGACCCGGACCTACCGCCTGCTTAAGAACGATTCAACGAAAAAATTCGACTTCCTGCCCCTCTGCGACCGCAAACCCTCCACACAGGCGGAAGTGGACTCGCTCAAAAAGACCATCTACTCCCTCCCCTTCTACGACAACCTGATCATCAACAAGGAGACGGGCGCAACGCTGATGGCCATCACACTCGACAAGAACCGGATGAACACCAAGGAACGCATCGGGATCGTCAGGCAGATCAAGACATTAACGGAAGCATTCAGCGGAAAATATAACATCGAGGTCTATTATTCCGGGCTTCCCTACATCCGGACCGTGACCTCCAAAATGTTGCAGGACGAAATGCAGCTGTTCGTGTTCCTCTCCCTCGTGGTGGCCGCTTTCTTCCTCTATCTGTTCTTTCGGTCATTCAAAGCGGTGCTGTATCCCGTCATCATTGTTGTGATCAGCGTGGTATGGGCCTTGGGACTGATGAGCCTCTTCGGCTACAAGATCACGATGCTGACGGCCATCATTCCGCCCCTGCTGATCGTCATCGGCGTTGAGAACTGCATTTTCCTCCTGAATAAATACCATTATGAGTACCGGCTTCACAGGAACAAGGTCAAGGCCCTTTCCCGTGTCATCCAGCGCATCGGGAACGCCAACCTGCTGACCAACGCCGCCACGGCGACCGGCTTTGCCGCTTTCATCATCACCAATAACAGGCTCCTGGTGGAATTCGGAGCCATCGCGGCCATCAATATCATGATCGTCTATGCCCTTTCGCTGACCCTGGTTCCCATCTTCTTCAGCTACCTGCCGCCACCCAGGCTGAAAGATGTCAAACACCAGGAAGCCAGCATCGCCAAAGCGGTTATCGACCGGGCGGTGATCTGGGTCACTAACCACCGGTCCTGGATCTACATCATCCTGATCGTATTCGTAGGGATCGGAGTGATCGGCAGTTCCCGCCTCAAAGTGAGCGGCCGGATCGTGGACGACATCGCCAAGCGTGACAAGCTGTACACCGATCTCACTTTCTTCGAAAAGAATTTTAAAGGGATCATGCCGCTGGAGATCACGGTGGATACCAAAAAACGAAAGGGGGCTTTCAATTTATCCACACTGAGCAAGATCGACCGTCTCCAGGATACCCTGGCCACCTATCCGCAATTATCACGTCCGCTTTCCATCGTCGAAGTGGTCAAATATGCCAAACAGGCTTTCTATGCCGAGGATCCGGCCTTTTATTCGCTGCCTAGTTCCAGCGAGCTCACGTTCATGGGAAGCTACATACCCCAGCTGAGATCCAAGAAAAGGACGTTGGTCAAGAATTTTATCGATACCAATTTCCAGGTGACCCGGATCAGTGTCCAGATGGCCAATATCGGCACTCATGAGATCGATTCCATCCAGAAAACGCTGAGACCCAAGATCGATTCGATCTTCAATCCGGCCAAGTATACCGTGAACATGACCGGCACCAGCATTGTCTTTCAGAAAGGGACGAATTTCCTGATCAAGAACCTGTTTGAAAGCATCCTGCTGGCCGTGGTGGTCATCGCCATCCTGCTGGCATTCCTGTTCACCTCCTGGAGGATGATCCTGATCTCGCTGATCCCCAACCTGATCCCTCAGCTGATGACCGGCGCCCTGATGGGGTTCCTGGGAATCCCGATCAAACCATCCACCATCCTGATCTTCAGCATTGCCCTTGGGATATCGGTCGACAACTCCATCCAATTCCTCTCCAGGTACCGTTTACAGCTGAAGCATTCCAACCATAACATCCCTTACTCGGCCATCACGGCCCTCCAGGAGACCGGTTACAGCATGATCTACTCGTCAACGGTCCTGTTCTTCGGATTCGGCATCTTCATCCTCTCCTCATTCGGCGGCACACAGGCGCTTGGGTTCCTGGTTTCCATCACCTTGCTGGTCGCCGGGCTCCTGAACCTGTTCGTACTCCCATCGCTCCTCCTGACACTGGACAAATGGAGCACGACCAGGGGATTTGAAAAGCCGATCATTGAAATCAACCCCGAGGAAACGGAAGAGATTGAATCCATTGAGGATTTAGAGAAATAATGACTATTTTTAACCGCTAAATATCCGCGCGATGAAAGGGATCATTCTTGCCGGCGGCGCAGGTACGCGCCTGCATCCGCTGACGCTCGCCGTCAGCAAGCAGCTTATGCCCGTGTATGACAAACCCATGATCTATTACCCGCTCTCCGTGATGATGATGGCGGGGGTCCGGGAAATCCTGGTCATTTCGACCCCGGAAGATCTTCCCAGCTTCCGCAAGCTCCTCGGGAACGGGGAACAGCTCGGATGCAGTTTCTCATACGCAGAGCAGACGGTACCCAATGGCCTTGCCCAGGCATTCGTGATCGGAGAATCATTTATCGGCAACGACAAAGTGGCCCTGATCCTGGGTGACAATATCTTTTTCGGAAACGGGTTGTCGCAGGTCGTTCAACGCAGTAATGACCCGGTGGGGGGCGTGGTATTTGCCTACCATGTCAATGATCCCGAGCGATACGGGGTCGTGGAATTCGACGAGAACATGAAGGCCCTCAGCATCGAAGAGAAGCCGAAACAGCCGCGTTCCAATTTTGCGGTGCCGGGGCTTTACTTCTATGACAATTCCGTAGTGGAAGTCGCCAAGAACATCCGGCCCAGCGCTCGCGGTGAATACGAGATCACGGATGTCAACCGCTTTTACCTGGACAATGGCCTGCTGAAAGTAGGGGTGCTCAGCCGCGGTATCGCCTGGCTGGACACCGGGACCTTTCAGTCGTTGTTGCAGGCCTCGCAGTTCGTCGAAGTGGTCCAAAACCGCCAGGGGCTGCTGATCGGTTGCATCGAAGAAGTGGCCTACCGGATGAAATTCATCAACCGGGACCAGCTGCACGCCATCGCCCAACCCCTGATGAAAAGCGGCTATGGCCAGTACCTTATGAATTTACACGACTGATCAAGACCGGCCGTATGCATTCGATCCAGGACCTGCAGCAGAAGATATCCGATACCTTTGCGACCGAACATTTTCTGTTCGAACCGGTCGCCTTATATGAACCGATCGTCTATGCACTCGCCCAAGGCGGAAAGCGGATCCGGCCCCTGCTGGTCCTGATGTCATGCGACCTGTTCGGAGGAGATGTCGGGCAGGCGCTGAAACCGTCGGTGGGCGTTGAACTTTTCCACAATTTCACCCTCCTGCACGACGATATCATGGACAACGCCCCGATCCGCCGCGGACGTCCGTCGGTGTTCAGGAAATGGAATTCCAACGTGGCCATCCTCTCCGGCGACACCATGTTCGTGATGGCTTATGATTACATCTGCCAGGTCAGGGACGAAATGCTTCCCCAAACGGTCGCCCTGTTCAACGACACGGCCCGGAAGGTATGCGAAGGACAGCAGTACGACATGGATTTCGAAACGCAGAAAGACGTTTCCATCGACGACTACCTCAAAATGATCCGGCTGAAGACCGCGGTCCTGCTGGCCTGCAGCGTCAAACTGGGCGCCATCCTGGCCGGTGCGGGCCAAGCGGAGACGGATAAGATCTATGAATTCGGCGACCAGCTCGGCATGGCATTCCAGCTGCAGGACGACTTCCTCGATATATACGGCGACGTGAATAAATTCGGAAAAGAGATCGGCGGGGATATCGTGACCAATAAGAAAACGTTCCTCTACCTGAAGGCGTTCGGGGAAGCCCGCGGTGATAATCTGGTCCACCTGACCAGCCTGTTCCGGGCCAATGACCTGGACGACGCAACGAAGGTCGCCAGGATCAAAGAGATCTATACATCGCTTGGGATCGACCTGATGACCCGTGAACTGGTAGAACGTTATCTGGCCCGTGCGCTCGAATGCCTGGCCGAACTGAATGTGCCGGAGGAACGCAAAAGAGGCCTCAGGCAGATCGCCATGGAGATGCTCAACCGCGAAGCATAGCTTCGAGCTGCCGGTTCAGATCTTC